>DAIQOA010000036.1:0-31422 GCA_036788095.1 bacterium
CGCCATCGCCAGCACCAGCGCACCAGCCACCTGGCCGCAATAAGCGAGTCCAATTGGGGGGGCGGCCTTCGCCTCCCCTTTACCCAGAACTGTTTGGAGGTACTATCATGAAATACAGAACGCTTATAACAACGGTCATGCTGAGCCTTGTGCTGGGCACGGCCGGAATTGGGTTCGCCCAATTGGACAACATCATCTATGGCACGGTGCAAAACCCAGATGCCTCGATTCCTTTGGAAAAAGAGATCGTCTACCGCGCCTATCTCAACAGCGACGTCGTCGACACGACCGCGGCGGATTCCTGCTCCGATACCGGCGGCTGGCAGATTAACCTGATGGATTTCGCCGCAACCCTGCCTTCCTGGCAGGCCGGCGATACCCTGGTGGTGCTGTTCACTAACATCGGCACCGGCGCCTTTGCCGGCGCCCGCAGCTCCAGCCGATATGTGACGTTAAGCGAAGCCGAGACCGGCGGACTGCAGAACGTGGGCAACGCCGCTCTGCCGGTGGAGATGGTCTCCTTTGCCGCCGCCTGTCGCGATCGCGGCTGGGGCTATGAAGTGACCCTGGATTGGCAGACGGTCAGCGAGACCAACAACTTTGGTTTTGAAGTGCTGCGCAGCCAGAACGGTCAAAATTTTGAAAAGATCGCGTTTCTGTCCGGCGCCGGCTCCACCACCGCCGCGCAATCCTACAAGTATGTGGACAAGGAAGTGGTCAGCGGCAAATATTATTATCGCCTGAAACAGATCGACACCGACGGCCAGGTAATGCTCTCCGATATCAAGGAGATCAACCTGGCTGTTCCGGATCGCTATGAACTGGGCCAGAATTTCCCCAATCCCTTCAACCCCACCACCGAGATCATGTTCAAGGTAAAGGAAGAGGGGCGCGTTCAACTGGTGGTCTTTGATCTGCTCGGCCGTGAAGTGGCCACGCTGGTGGACGGCAAGCTCGCCGCCGGCATTCACAAGATCAACTTTGACGGCCGCTCCCTGCCTTCGGGCATGTATCTGTATGTGATGAAAGCGGGCTCCTATCATCAGGTCAAAAAAATGGCTCTGATCAAATAAGCCCCGGCCTTTTCCAAACCGGCGTCCGGCGTTCGCCAGCCGGGCGCCGGTGTCGAGTTGCAGCAACCATCCGTTCGTTCCTCCCAAACGGATACCTCCCCAAGGCCTGCGGAAAATCCGCAGGCCTTTTTCATGCACATCCACCGCTGCGGCCGGAAAAATCCTTGATTCTTTGACGAATTTGTCTTAATTTGTCATGTTTTAGCTCTTTAGCTCATCCTAAAAAGAGGGATTCGTATGGGAATGATGAATAAACTGCGCGAAGGCACCAAGACCATCCTGATGATTCTGGTCTTTGCCTTCATTGCCACCATTGTCGTGGACTGGGGCATGGGGGGGCTCAAACGGGACACACCCCAGGGCGTTATCGCCTCGGTAAACGGCAACGAAATTCACTATGAAGAGTTCACTCAACGCTATCAGAACGAACTCGCTCAGTATCGCGAACAATCGGGCAGCGATCCGGAAGGCTATCAGCTGCAGCAGATCGAGAACCAGGTGTTCGAAACGTTGGTGCAGCAACGCCTGCTCAGCGACGTGGTCAAAAAGGTCCATCTCGACGCTTCCGACGACGAGATACTCGAAGAGATTTACAACAATCCGCCGCAGGAGCTGCGCCAGAACCGGGTGTTCCAGGACAGCACCGGCGCATTCGACATGAAGAGCTATCAGGCTGCGCTGGATAATCCCGGCGCCGGCCAGTTCTGGACCGCGGTGGAAGACTATCTGCGCTCCTCCCTGCCCATGCGCAAACTGGACAACCTCATCCGCGCCTCCGCGGTGGTGACCGAAGATGACGCCCGGCTGGAATACATGAAGCGCAACCTGAAAGCCAAAGCAGAGTACGTGCTTTTTTCAGCCGATCAATTTTCCGCCTCCGCGGCCGCTCCGGCTGAAAACGAAATCAAAAAGTACTATGACGAACACCAAGCAGACTATGAGCAGGCGGAACAGCGGATCATCGATTATGTGCTGCTCGAGTTCAAAGCCACCAAGGCCGACAGCGAGGCGATCCTCAGCCAGGCAGCCGACATCCTCCAGGAAGCCAAATCCGGAACCGACTTTGCCAACCTGGCGCAGATCTACTCGCAGGACACCGGTTCGGCCAAGAACGGCGGTGATCTTGGCTGGTTCGGCAAAGGCCAGATGGTCAAACCCTTTGAAGAAGCGGCGCTCGCGGCCGCCAAGGGCGACATCGTTGGCCCGGTCGAGTCCCAGTTCGGCGTGCACATCATCAAAGTCGAAGACAAAAGGATAGAGAACAAGGAGCCGCAGGTTCTGGCCAAACATATCCTGCTCAAATACGAGATCAGTCCCAAGACGCGGGAAAATCTACGCGAGGAAGCGGCGTATCTGGCTGAGGCGGCCAAGGAATCCAACCTTGCCACCATCGCCAAAGCGGAAAACCTGGTGTGCAAAAAAAGCCAGCCGTTTTTGTCCGGCGGATTTATCCCCGAAGTGGGCATGGAATCCCGCGTGAATAATTTCGTCTTCCGCAGCAAAGAAGGCACGGTCAGCGATGTGTTCCAGATCGAACGCGGTTACCTGGTGCTGCAGGTTCTGGACATCCTTCCTGAACATGTGAGAACCCTGGCTGAAGTAAAAGAACAGATCGTCACCAAACTCAAACACGATAAAGCCATGATCGCGGCGAAAGAAAAATGCCAGGCCGCGTACAGTAGAGCGGCGTCCGCCGCCTCGTTGGCCGCCGTGGCCGCGGAAAACGGCCTGGCTGTCCAGACCACCGATTCTTTCCCCATGTCCGGCTATGTGCAGAACGTCGGCAAAGAACCCGCTTTCGTCGGCGTCGCCTTTGCCCTGAATCCCGGCCAGGTGTCCAAACCGGTGGAAGGCAGCCGCGGCTATTTTCTGCTCCGCCTGATAGAAAAAAGCGGCTTTAACGAACAAGAGTTCGCCTCGCAAAAGGAAAACCTGAAAATCCAGATCCTTAACCGGCGGCAGCAGAGCATGTTCGGCCAGTGGTACGCGGCGCTGAAAGAGAAATCCAAGATCAAAGACTTTCGCAAAGATTATCTATAGCCGCACGGATTTCACCACACCGGGCGACCCGTTCAGCGGGTCGCCTTTTTTTTTGCCCCGGTTGAATGGCGGAATAGAGCGGGGAAAAAGGATGTTTATCTGATAAATAGGACTAAAATAGTCTTGGTTTAGCATGCTCAGACTTTCCAGAAAAACTGAATACTGCATTTTGGCTCTGCGTCATCTCTCCCGCCAGGAGGATCGGAGCGCCACGGTCAAAGACCTGGCCGCTGCGCTCAAGCTCTCCCGTCCCCTGCTGGCCAAACTGCTGCAGGAACTGGCGCGCGAAAGGATCGTGGTCTCCAGCCAGGGCGCTTCCGGCGGCTTTAGCCTGCACAAGGACCTCAGACGGCTGTCGCTGATGGAGCTGGTGGAGATCATCGACGGCCCGGTCACCCTGACGGCCTGTCGCCGCGGCGGCCGCGTCTGCTCCAGGGCGCCGGGATGCGGGCTGAAAAAGTCTCTCGCCCCGCTGGAGGCGCGCATGCGCCTGTTATTGAAAACCGTTAACGTGGCGGATCTATGAACGACAACGCAAACTCCTTGGAGCAACTCGCTCATCAAGAGTACAAATACGGCTTTAGCTCCGATATCGCCGTTGAACAGGTCCCCAAAGGGCTGAACGAAGAGATCATCCGCATGATCTCGGCCAAGAAAAACGAACCGCCGTTCATGCTCGCGTGGCGGCTGAACGCATTTCGCCATTGGCAAAAGATGAAAGAACCGGCCTGGGCCAACGTGCGCTACGGAACCATCGATTATCAGGATATCATCTACTATTCCGCGCCGAAATCACACAGCGGCCCTAAAACCCTGGCCGAGGTCGATCCGGCCATTCTCAGTCTGTATCAAAAACTGGGCATCCCCCTGGCGGAACAGGAACAGCTCGCCGGCGTGGCGGTCGATGCGGTGCTGGACAGTGTGTCCGTGGCCACGACCTTTAAGGACAAGCTAGGGGAACTGGGGATCATCTTTTGTTCTTTTTCAGAGGCGGTGCGGCAGCACCCAGACTGGGTGGAGAGGTATCTCGGCTCCGTGGTGCCGTATACGGATAATTTTTTCGCTGCGCTCAACTCGGCGGTGTTCACCGACGGCTCCTTTGTCTATGTGCCCCCGGGCGTGCATTGCCCGATGGAGCTCTCCACCTACTTTCGCATCAACGCGGCCAATACCGGCCAGTTCGAACGCACGCTGATCATCGCAGACGAGGGCAGCAGCGTCAGTTATCTCGAGGGATGCACCGCGCCCATTCGCGACGAGAACCAGCTGCACGCCGCGGTGGTCGAGCTGGTGGCGCAGAAGGACAGCCGCATCAAATACTCTACGGTGCAGAACTGGTATCCGGGCGATCAGGACGGCAAAGGCGGCGTCTACAATTTCGTCACCAAGCGTGGTCTGTGCGCGGGCGATCGCGCCAAAATCTCCTGGACCCAGGTGGAAACCGGCTCCGCCATCACCTGGAAGTATCCGGGCTGCGTGCTCAAGGGCGATGATTCGGTCGGCGAGTTCTACTCCGTAGCACTGACCAGCCGACGGCAGCAGGCGGATACAGGCACCAAGATGGTGCACATCGGCAAAAACACTCGCAGCACCATCGTATCCAAAGGCATCTCCGCCGGATTCGGCCAGAACAGCTATCGCGGCCTGGTCAAGATGACCAAAAGCGCAACCAATGCACGCAATTTTTCCCAGTGCGACTCGATGCTCATCGGCAACCGCTGCGGCGCACATACGTTCCCCTATCTGGAAGTTCATAACCGCACGGCCAAGGTGGAGCATGAGGCCACTACCAGCAAAATCGGCGACGACCAGATCTTTTATCTCAACCAGCGCGGCATCAGTCGGGAGGATGCGGTCTCCATGATCGTCAACGGCTTTTGCAAAGAGGTGCTGGCTGAGCTGCCCATGGAGTTTGCGGTGGAGGCGCAAAAATTGTTGAGCATCAGTCTCGAAGGCAGTGTGGGCTGATGGATCGGTAAAAGCGACTGACTTTTTTAACCTGCAAGAGGACCTATCACGGAGTAAATATGTTAGTCATCGACAGCCTTCATGCTTCCATCGAAGGAAATAAAATTCTCAAAGGCATCAGCCTGCACATTCGGCCGGGCGAGGTGCATGCGATCATGGGCCCCAACGGGTCCGGCAAAAGCACGTTGGCTCAAGTTTTAACCGGGCGGCCCGAGTACCTGGTCACCGCAGGCGCCGTGCGTTTTCAGGGCAAGGACCTGCTGGCCATGAGTCCGGAGGAGCGGGCGCGTGAAGGGCTTTTTCTCGCCTTTCAATATCCGGTGGAAATCCCCGGCGTCAACACCTCCTACTTTCTCCGCACCGCGCTGAATGAGGTGCGCCGCCATCGCGGGCTGCCGCCCATGTCTGCCGGCGACTTTATCAAATGGATTCGCGACAAAGCCGCGGAGGTGGAGATGGATCCCTCTTTCCTGAACCGCTCGGTGAATGAGGGCTTTTCCGGCGGCGAAAAAAAACGCAACGAGGTTCTGCAGATGGCTGTGCTGGAGCCGCGCCTGGCGGTTCTCGACGAGACCGATTCAGGGCTGGACATCGATGCGCTCAAAGTCGTAGCCCAGGGCGTCAACCGCCTGCGCAGCCGGGACAACAGCTTTTTAGTGATCACGCACTATCAACGGTTGCTGAACTATATTGTCCCGGATGTGGTCCACGTGCTCTACGACGGCCGAATCGTTAAAACCGGCGGCAAAGAGCTGGCTCTGGACCTGGAGGCCCATGGCTACGACGAGATCAAAACACAACAATCCCTCAGGACCGCATGAAACCTTTCAACGAACTTTTAGCCGGTTGGGAGAAAACAAATCAGGGCCGGCTGCCGGAACGGCTGCGGACGATCAAACAGGCCGGGCGGGAGCAGTTCCTCCATCAGGGATTTCCAACCCGACGGCATGAGGCGTGGCGCTTTACCGACGTGGAGCAGATCAGCGAGATCGACTGGCGTTCTGCGCCGGCGCTGCCGTCCAAACAGGCGCAAGAGCTGCTGCGGCCGCTGTCCTATTGGGACAGCGACGCGCTTCGTCTGGTTTTTGTCAACGGCCGGTTGGAGCCGGAATGGTCCACGCGCCGCACGGATATCAAAGGAGTAAGCCTGGCCACGGTGGCGGAAATTCTGCAGGGCAATGGAAAAGCCGAATGGCAACAGCACCTGGGCCGGTTTGCCGATTCAGCGGACTATCCGTTCACCAGCCTCAACACCGCTTTGTTTGAACAGGGCGCTTTTGTCGAGTTGGAGGGCGGCGTTGACCTCGAGCGACCAATCCTCCTTTACTATGTTACGGTGGGCGAAGGCGCAACCGCGGTGCATCCGCGCAACCTCTTTGTGTTCGGCCCTTCCAGCCGGGCAACTGTCGTGGAAACATTCATCGGCCTTGGCGGTTATTTCACCAACCATGTTTCAGAATGGCTTGTGCAGGAGAACGCCGAAGTAGATCATTATAAAGTGCAAAGAGAGGCGCTTGACGCTTTTCATGTGAGCCGGACAGCGGTTCATCAACAGCTCAACAGCCACTATCAATGCCATGCTCTTTCCTTTGGCAGCCGCCTGGAGCGCACCGACCTGACCGTAAGCCTGGACGGCGCAGGGGTCGAAACCGGGCTGGATGGGCTATACCTGGCCCAAAGCGGACAGTGGATCGACCATCATACGCTGCTCCATCACCAACAGCCTCATGGCAGCAGCCGCCAGCTGTACAAAGGCATTCTCACCGGCGAGGGCGGAGCGGTTTTCAACGGCCGCATCAGGGTGTCGGCGGAGGCGCAAAAAACCGACGCGCTGCAATCGAACAAAAACCTGCTCCTCTCCGACCGCGCCACCGTGCATGCACAGCCGCAGCTGGAGATCCTGGCCGATGATGTACGCTGCACCCATGGCGGCACGGTCGGGCAACTGGATCCAGAGGCGCTGTTCTACCTGCAGACCCGCGGCCTGAGTCGAAAGAACTCTGTCGATCTACTGGTGCACGCCTTTGCCGGAGAGATCGTCGACCGCATTCGCACGCCGATTCTGCGCGGGCAGGTGGAAACCTGGGTGCAAGAGTTTTTGCAGCGGGGGGAGGGATGAAAAAGGAAAAAGAAACAACACGCCTGGATCAGACCATTCATGCGCTGCGCCTCTGTTACGATCCGGAAATCCCTGTCAACATCTACGATCTGGGTTTGATCTATGACATTGATGTGGACGCTCCTAATCGCATTTCGATCCGCATGACTCTGACCTCTCCGCTGTGTCCGGTGGCGGAAATTCTTCCAAGTCAGGTCAAAAAGGCGGTCACCACCATGACCGGTGTGAACGACGTGGCGGTCACGCTGGTATGGGATCCGCCATGGAGCATGGATCGTATGAGCGAAGAGGCCCGGCTGGAATTGGGCTGGTTGTAAGGCGGGTCAGAACAGGGAATAGCGAACAGGAAAAAACGATGCCTTGGGTTTCATTGATGGCCTTGTCCGAACTGGTGGACAACACCCCGCGTTCGGTGAGAGTGTTCGGGAAAAATATCCTCGTGCTGCGGCAGGGGGAACGGGTGTACGCGATGGAGGATCGCTGCAGCCATGAAGAAAACCCCTTAGTCGATGGCACTGTGAGCGCTGGAAAGATCGCCTGCCCCAGGCTCGGCGCTCTGTTCGATCTGGCGTCGGGCGCAGCCCTGACGCCGCCGGCGTATGAAGCGGTCGCCGTGTATCCGGTGACGGTGGAAAACGGGGTGGTTCATATCGATGTAATGGGAGAGGCCGGTTATGGCTCTTGATGTAAGTAAAATCCGCCGCGACTTTCCCATCTTTCAACAGACGGAAAACGACGGCTGGGTTTATCTGGACAGCGCCGCCACTTCGCAAAAGCCGCGGAGCGTGTTGGCGGCCATGAATCAATTCTATGAGCAGGAGAACGCCAACGCCCATCGCAGCAGCTATGCGCTGGCAGAGCGGGCGACGCTCCGTTATGAGGCGGCGCGGGAGCGCGTTCGCAGGTTCATCAACGCGGCTGCGACCGAAGAGATCATCTTCACCCGCAACACCACCGAGTCCATCAACCTGGCGGCCTTTGGCTGGGCGGGCAAATTTCTTCGCCCCGGCGATGAGATCCTGATCAGCGAGATGGAGCACCACAGCAACCTGGTTCCATGGCAACGGGTATGCCATAACACCGGCGCTCAGTTGAAATTCATCGCGTTCGACGAACAGGGGCGGCTGCGCATGGACCAGTTCCACCAGCTGTTGGGGCCGCGCACCCGGCTGGTCGCAGTGGCGCACATGTCCAACAGCCTGGGCGCCATCCATCCGGTGGACGAGATCATCGCAGCCGCACATCGAGCCGGCAGCCTGGTGCTGATCGACGCTGCCCAGAGCGCCCCGCATTCTCGCCTGGATGTGCAGGCCTTGGACGCGGATTTTATCGCTTTCTCAGGCCACAAAATGCTCGGCCCTCTGGGCGTCGGTGTTTTATACGGCCGGCGTTCGCTGCTGGAGGACATGGATCCGCTGTTGTTCGGCGGCAGCATGATTGGCCGGGTCGAACACCTCAAAACCACCTGGAACGACCTGCCCTGGAAACTGGAGGCGGGTACGCAAAATCTGGCCGGCGCCGTCGGTCTGGCCGCAGCCCTGGATTATCTGGACGAGCTCGGCATGGCGGCGATTGAGGCGCACGATATTCAGCTCGGCCGCGCGGCGATGCAGCAGCTCAGCGCTATCCCCGGTATACGCGTCTATGGCCCGCCGGATGCTCACGGACCCGTGGTGTCGTTCAACCTGGAGAACATCCATCCCCACGATCTGGCCACCTTTCTGGATCAGGAACGCGTGGCGGTGCGCTCCGGTCATCATTGCTGCCAGCTGGTCATGAAACGTCTCAAGGTGGCGGCCACGGCTCGGGCCAGTTTCTACCTGTATAACGATGAAAAAGATGTACGCCGGTTGGCCGCCGCGCTTAATCAAGCGAAGGACTATTTTAAAAAATGGCTCTAGATGAACTGTACCAGGAGATCCTGCTGGATCATTACAAACATCCGCGCAACAAAGGTCGCGTGGAAAAGGCCGACCTCTCTGTGGACCTGAAAAATCCATTTTGCGGCGATGAGATCCAATTGACCGTGCGCTTCGATCAGGATAAAATCTCCGACATGGCCTTTGAAGGTCATGGCTGTGTCATCAGTCAGGCGTCCGCTTCGTTGATGACCGAAAAGATCAAAGGACTGTCCATGGACGAAGCCAGGCGGGTGATCGAGCGGTTTCAGCGTATGCTAAAGAGGGAAGCGGACGAGCACGGCGGCACTGCCTGCAGCGCCGCCTGCCGTCACCATACGTCGGATGAAGAGCTGGATGAGTTGAACGCTCTGCAGGGCGTTTGTGAATACCCCTCGCGCGTCAAATGCGCGATGCTGGCCTGGCGATCTCTGCTGCAGGCCCTTGAGCAAAAAAAGCAGAACACCTGAACTCCGGCGGACAAGCCCGTCGCGCTACTCGGACTCGGCGCTGGGCGCCGGAAAGGAGATGTGAGGAAAGCAGGGCAGGGTCCCGTCTTCGTACATCTCCCGGGCTTCCTCCTCATCGCGTGGAAACACGTTGCACACCTCTGGTTTGACGTCAAACTCATGCAAACGGCAGCCGCGCGCGTCTTCTTTCAAGAACACGCAGCCGCGTCCGTTCACGCGGGTGCGGTAGTAAAGTTCTCCATCCTCCTCAGTCGGACCGGTGAAATGATCAGCTGTGGCGTAGCCATCCCGGATGAGGCGTTCACGCTCCTCCGGCCGTACGTCCACGCCGTAAGAACAACAGATATCGCGACAGGGAAAATTTAAACAATCAAAGACAAACACTTCCTCGCTCATACTCTTACCTTTTCAGTTGTGGTTTGTCCGCGGCCCGCTGAAGGACAGCGGTAACGCGCCTTTCCGGCAACTTTTTCCATAGCCGGCATGAAAAAATTTCTTGATAGAATTTTACCAGGTGCAGCGTCCAGTGTCCGGATCGAATGTCCGGTGATGAAAGCACGGCATGGCGTCTTCCTCATACATCTCTTGAGCATCCTCCAGATCAAAGGGAAAATAGATGCAGATTTCCGGCTTGACGCCTTGTTCATGCAGACGGCAACCACGGTCGGGATGCAGAAACACGCATCCCCGTTCAGTCACCTGCGTGTGATAATAGATGCCGTCCTCTTCGATGATCGGATGAGGATCAAAATCCGTCTCAGCCCCCAGACCGGAGGCGATGATACGATTTTTTTCCGCTTCCGTGGCACGCACCCCCAGGCGGCAGCAGCCGTCCTGGCAGGGAAAAGTCATACAGTCAAAAGTCATGATTGCCTTTCTTATTAAAAAATTCAGTCTTTAATATAAAACTTTTTTATTTGTATTGCCAGAGGATATTTGTATTTTTCAAAAAAACACACAGAAGCAACGCCGTGGAACTGATCGCTTATTTAAAAACAGTGTTCGGCGACGAGCTGCCCGCTTTTCTCGCCGCTGCGCCGGAACCGCCGACCGTGGCGGTGAATGCGTTTAAATGCGATCGCACGAGTTTCGCAAACAAACTGAACCACTGGGGGATGACCTACACGCCGCATCCAGTGGAACCGGCAAGCTATATCCTCGCATCCGATCCCCTGCCGCTCAGCCACACGTTCTCCTTTTTCATGGGCGAGTTTCGGTATCAGGGCATCTCGTCGCAGCTGCCCGCTCTGGCTCTCGATCCGCGGCCCGGAGAAACCGTGCTCGATCTTGCCGCTGCGCCCGGTGGCAAATCCATTCAATTAGCCGCGCTGATGAACAACCAGGGGCGCTTGCTGCTGAACGATTCTTCTATCAAACGCATGGAACCTCTGATGGCCAATCTCAGCCGCGCGGCGGTGGCCAACGATGTGCTGCTGAATCTGCCTGGACAGATGATCGGCCGGCTGTTGCCCGAGTTCTTTGACCGCGTACTAGTGGATGCGCCGTGCTCAGGTTTGAATTTTTATACCGAGCGGCTGCAGTGGAACGCTCATTATCTGCAGACGATCGCCAACATTCAGGAGCAGCTGCTCATCTCTGCCATCAAGGCGGCCAAGGTCAACGGCGTGATCGTCTATTCGACCTGCTCCATGACGCCGGAAGAGAACGAAATGGTGTTACAGCGCATTCTGCAGCGTTACCCGGTGGTGGTGGAGCCAGCGCCGGATTGGGCGTTACGTTCAGCCCGGCCCGGGTGGCTCCATTATCAGGAGCGGATTTTTCCCTCCGCTCTGCAGCGGGCGCTGCGCATCTATCCCTTTCCAGATCCCATGGAGGGTTTTTTTATCGTCCGTCTGCGCAAGACTGGGGGCCTGCCTATCCGGCCGGTGGACCAGCCGGTCCGCTGGCTGCCGACCCTGCCATTCGACGATCCGCAAATCTCGCCCATCCTGGCTAATCTGCACCAGCTTTGGGGTATCGAACCGTCCTACTTTGCGCCCTACCGGTTCCGCGTCAATACTCACAAGCTCTGGCTCACCACGGATGGCTGGCCGGAGATACCGGACTCGGGACTGGTCAAGACCGGCCTGCCTCTGGCAGTGAAAAAGTCCCATTTCTGGAAGCTCACCAGCAGTGCTGCCCAGTGGTTGGGCGGCCGCATCACGCGCTCGCTCATGGAGCTCTCCTCCGACCAGCTGCACCAGCTTTTAAGTAAAGGAGAAACAACACATCCCGGCGAAGCACTGCGCTATTACACCGCCACCCGCCATGGCAAGTCCATCGGTGTGATTTCTCAGTCACATGGAGTGCTCAAGTTAAAAATTCCCCATCCCTTCAGGCTGGTACAGGATGCGGACGCCTGACGCCCGCAGGCCGGTCGCTTGCCCGGCCTGCCAGGATAAAGCCCCTGTCCGAACCGCTTTTTTGCTTGTAAATGCTGACACGTTTTAATATATTTGTTTTTAATGGAGCGAAAACGCGCACGCCGGGGGCTGACAGGATCCGGCGCCTGATTTCTGTTCTTGAGCACTCTAACAAGGAGGTCGGAAATGCAATCTATTCGTACAGCGATCATCGGTGCGGGTTTTATGGGTCCGACCCACACAGAAGCGCTGCGACGCCTCGGCATCGAGGTCGCAGGCATTCTTGGTGTGGATGAAGCCGAATCGACCAAGGCGGCGCAGAAACTGGGGCTGCCCAGGGCCTATTTAAGCTACACCGAAGTGCTTAAAGATAAAAACGTCCATGCCGTTCATATTACTACGCCCAATCGGCTGCACTTTCAAATGGCGCGCGACGCCCTCAAAGCCGGCAAACATGTGCTGTGCGAAAAGCCATTGGCCATGAACACGCGCGAGACCGCGGCGCTGGTGGATCTGGCCAAGAAAAGCAAACTCGCCGCCTGTGTGAATTATAACCTGCGCTACTATCCGCTGTGCATGGAGGCGCGCGAGATGGTGCAGGAGAACCGGCTGGGCAAAGTGCACTCGATCGTCGGCAGTTATGTGCAGGATTGGCTGCTCTATCAAACGGATTACAACTGGCGCATCCTGGCTGAAGAGGGCGGCAGTCTGCGCGCCATCGCCGACATCGGCACCCATTGGCTGGATATGGTGCAGCACATCACCGGGCTGCGGGTTATCGCCCTGTGCGCCGACCTGCTCACCATCTTTCCGGTGCGCAAACGGCCCAAAGGAGAGGTGGAATCCTTTTCCGGTAAGGTGCAGAAAGTCCAGGCTACGGAGGACATAACGGTCAACACCGAAGACGGCGGCGCCATTCTCCTGCGTTTTGACAACGGCGCCAAAGGCACCCTGTTCGTCTCTCAGATCAGCGCCGGCCGCAAAAATTGCCTGCGCTGGGAGATCAGCGGCGGCAAAAGCGGCGCTTATTGGGACAGCGAAACGCCCAACGAGATGTGGATCGGCCATCGCGACAAGCCCAATGAAAAACTGCTCAAGGATCCGGGCCTTCTTTCCGAAGCGGTACGTCCCTATGTCGGCTATCCCGGCGGCCACAATGAAGGCTATCCGGATACGTTCAAACAGTGCTTCAAAGCTTTTTACGCCTATATCGCCAAGGGCGATTATAAAGCCAAACCCACTTTTCCGACGTTCTTGGACGGACACCGGGAAGTGGCCCTGTGCGAAGCCATCGCCAAAAGCAACAAAAAGAACAGCTGGGTGACGGTGGAATAATCTTCAGCCTGCAGAGGCGTTTTCATCATTGAGGAGTTTGTCATGAAATTGGGATTTGTCAGCGCCATTCTGGGGGAATTGGATTTAGACCATGTGCTGGCCTTTGCCAGGGAGAGCGGTTACTCGTGCGTTGAAATGATGTGCTGGCCCAAAGGCAAGGCGGAACGGCGCTACGCCGGCGTAACCCATATCGATGTGACAAACCTGGACAAATCGGCGGCGAAAAAAATGCGCAGCAAGGTGCTCAAATCCGGGATCACCATCAGCGGGCTGGGGTATTATCCCAATCCGCTGTCACCGAATCCGGTGGAAGCGGCGGTTTACATCAAACACCTTCAAGAGTTGATCAAAGCGGCCGAGCTGTTGGAGGTTCAGGTGGTCAACACTTTTATCGGACGCGATTGGACCCGCAGCGTGGACGACAATTGGCCCCGGTTCAAACAGGTGTGGCCCGGACTGATTAAATTTGCCCAAGAACGCGGCGTCAAGGTGGCGATCGAAAATTGTCCGATGTATTTCACCAAGGACGAATGGCCGGCGGGCAAGAACCTGGCCCATACCCCGGCCATCTGGCGCCGCATGTTCGAGGAGATTCCGTCGGATTATTTCGGCCTGAACCTCGATCCCTCGCACCTGGTCTGGCAACAGATCGACTATCTGGCCGCGGTGCGCGAGTTCAGGGAAAAGATTCTTCATGTGCATGCCAAGGATTGCCGCGTGGATCAGCACCGTCTCAACCAGGTGGGCATTTTAGCCTGTCCGCTGGAATTTCACACCCCCAAGCTGCCGGGGTTGGGCGATGTCGATTGGGGCCGGTTCATCTCCGTGCTGGGCGACGGCGGATACGACGGAGCGGTCTGTGTGGAGGTGGAGGATCGTGCGTTTGAAGGATCGCTGCAGAGCCGCAAAATAGCGCTCTTTCAGAGCGGCGCCTATTTACGGCAGTTTATAGCCGAGTGACCTTGTTCTGGCTTTTCAAGGCGACCCGATGGGTCGCCTTTTTTTTCACCCAAACGCCGGAGCTTGGCAGCAAAAAGATGGGAGCAACGAAAGAAAGCATAATAACCACATGTTTCATCTCGGGGATTGCTTGAAAATAGCAATGAATGTTGGGCGAAAGCCCATATAAAAAATTGGGCTCTGCCCACGCGCGCGTGGCAATTTATAAAGCCCATCGTTTTTGCCCTCGTTACCAAGCCCTGGCTTTAGGTAAATCTTTCGCTCCAATTCATCTCCTTTATTAGCATGCTGGAGAGAGTGTGCGAAAACGCTGTTTTTCAATGTGTCTCCGCATCGAACTGGACTATTCAGCGAGAAAAATTTCTGTTTTCACACGCAGCCCGTGTTTTATAATTTTTCCTGCGGCCGAACCAGCCGCCCACTCAACTTGAGCAACGCGATCTCGTGAATTTTGGCCGAATACTGGGCGCTGATCAAACGGCTTTCGGCGTTCAGATATTTTACCTGAATATCGCGCATCTGCAGCGCGCTGATGCTGCCCAGCCGATATTTCTCCATGGAGATAAGCACGTTTTCCCGCGCCACCTCCACGTTCTCCTGCTCCATATCGATCAAAGCCATGTTGGCCTGGTAGTGTTGAAACAGACGGGTCAACTCCGCTTCCAGTTGGTTTTGCAGCTCCAGCACTTTCAGCTCATTGCTGCGTTCCATCACCCGGGCGTTTTGCCAATTGCGATGGACCGTGAATCCGTCAAAAAGCGTATAGCTGGCGTTCACGCCGTAATTATAGCCATTGCTTTTATTGCTGTGCATGATGCCGGATTGCGATTCGGAACGGGCAATGGTGTAGCCGCCGTTGACGCCGAAGCGCGGAAGCATGGGCGCGCGAGCCGCTGACACTTCGAGCTCAGCCACCCGGTGGTTCTTTCTCGCCCACAACAGATCGGTGTTGTTCCGCAGCAGGCCCTCCCGCAGTTCCGGCAACGTCAGCCGTCGGGTAAACGTGATGGAATCCACCACGTCAAAGTGCAGGTCGCCGGCGCGGCCGAGCAACTCGTTGAGCGAAGTCCTGGCATTGTTCAGGCTGATCTCCTGGTTCACCAGGCTGGAACGATCCTGGTTCAAATCCACCCGCGCGTTGAGCAGATCGAACCGGGATTCGGAGCCCATCGCATGCTTGGCCTCACTGATTTTCATCCGCTGCTCCGAGATCGTCACCGCCTCCTCCAGAGACTGCTGGATCTGCTTTTGCCGGAGAATGTCATAATAGGCCGAGATCACCTCGTTCAGCGTCGTTTCCACCGCCCGGCGCGCCTCCAGTTCGCCCATATCGCGAAACTCGCGCAGTTTTTTCAGGTTGGCGAACATGGCCAAGCCATCGAACAGCGTCCAGTTGAAATTCATCGCCAGATTCTTGGCGTCCGAAACCGCGTTGGTGCGATCGATGACATTGCCGGTGACATAGGTCTGTTTCGAATTGCTGACGCTGTGATTGGTGGACGCGGTGGCGGCCAGTTCCGGCAGCATGCCGGCGTTGCCCGGATGAAAGTTGTTGCGGCTGATCTGCGCCTCGGCGCGGGCGACGCGGATCGCGTAATTGTGCTCCATCGCCAGCTCGATGGCCTGGTCCAGCGTCAACCGCTCCTGACCAACAGCCGCTGTTATCAGCCATAGTGAAAAAATCAACAAAAGCCGCTCTTTTTTCATGATCTCGTTTCCTGTTCCTTAACCTCAAGATATTCGAACGAACGCCGGTGTTTGGATAAATAGCTGTAGATCGCCGGTATGATGAACAGCGTCAGAAAGGTGGAGAACACCAGACCGCCGCACACGGCAATGCCCATGGGGATGCGGCTTTCGCTGCCGGCGCCCAGGGCCATGGCGATGGGCAGGATTCCGAGAAACGTGGACAGACTGGTCATCACAATGGGCCGGAAGCGAGAGACCGCGGCGTCCTGTATCGCGGTCATGAGGTCAAGCCCCTGAGCGCGACGTTGATTGGCGAACTCGACGATGAGAATGCCGTTTTTGGTCACCAGACCGATCAGCATGATCAATCCAATCTGGCTGAAGATATTGATGGTCTGGTTAAAGTACCAGAGCGACAGCAGTGCGCCGGCCAACGCCAACGGCACCGTGAACATAATGACGAGCGGATCGCGAAAGCTTTCGAACTGGGCTGCCAGAATCAGAAAGATCAGCACCAGTGCGAGAAAAAAGGCGAACAGGACGCTGGAGGAGCTTTCGCTGAAATCGCGCGACGGCCCCGTGAGCTCGGTGCGGAACGAATCGTCCAGCACACGGTCGGCGATCTCATCCATGGCCTGGATGCCGTCGCCGATGGTCTTGCCGCGCACCAGGCCGGCGGACACCGTGGCGGCGACGTAGCGGTTAAATCGGTACAGGGTTGGTGGACTGCTTTGTTCCACCAGTTCCACCAGATTATCCAACCGCACCATCTCGCCGTTTCTATTGCGCACATAGAGCATCTTCAGGTCCATCGGTTCATCGCGGTCGCCGCGGCCGACCTGACCGATGATCTGATATTGCTTGGCGTTGCGAATGAAATAGCCCCAGCGCCCGCCGCTGTAGGCCAGCCGCAGCGTCTCCGAGATATCCTGAGTGGAAACGCCCAGCGTTCGGCTGCGTTCCCGGTTGATGATCACCTGAAGTTCCGGCTTGTTGAATTTTAGATCCGTATCGATAAAATTGAATGTGGAATTTTTTCGCGCCTCCTCAACAAATAGGGGCAACACCTGTTTCAGCTTTTCGAAATCAGGCGCCTGGATCACGTATTGCACCGGCAGGGACGAACGCCGGCTGGTGCTGAGGGATTGATCCTGGGCGACAAACGCCCGTGCGCCGGAGAGGCGGTTTACCTTGGGCGCCAACTGTTCGGCGATCTCCTGCTGGCTGCGGATTCGTTCTTCAGGCTCTTTCAGGGTCAGGCGGAGAAAGCCGCTGTTGGAGGCGCCTGCGCCCATAGCGGTCATGCTGAAGAGCGAGGAGCGCTCCGGCACCTCCTTCTCCACCACCTCCACCAGCTCATCCATATACCGACTCATGTATTCGAACGACAGCCCCTCAGGGCCGGTGGCGCGGATCTGAATGCTGCTGCGATCTTCATAGGGCGACAGCTCGCTGGGCAGCGTGATCCAGATCACCACGATGATCAGCAGAGCCACGGCCACGCCCACAAACGCCCAGGTGCGATGCTGCATAAAAGCGGCCAGAGCCCGGCGGTAGGTCTCGGTGATGCGGACAAAAAACGGTTCTGACCAATAGTAGAAACGGCTGTGCTTTTCCTTTTCCCGCAGGATGCGCGACGACATCATCGGCGTCAGCGTCAGCGAGACGAACGCCGAGATGACGATGGAACCGGCGAGGACGATGCCGAACTCCCGGAAAAGACGGCCGATCAATCCCTGCAGAAAGATGACCGGCAGGAACACCGCGGCCAGCGTCACCGTGGTGCTGATGATGGCGAAATAGACCTCCTTGGAACCGGCGATCGCCGCCTGCAAAGGCGGCAGGTGGCCTTCGACCTTGGCGTAGATATTTTCCAGCACTACAATGGCGTCGTCCACCACCATGCCGATGGCCAGAACAAGGCCGAGCATGGTCAGCACATTGATGGAAAATCCGGCCGCGTACATGATGAAAAAAGAACCAATCAACGAAATGGGGATGGCGATCACCGGAATGACCGTGGTGCGCCAATCGCGTAGAAATAAAAAGATGATCAACACCACCAATGCAAATGCGGTGATCACCGTCTCGGCCACCTCACTGATGGATTTGCGGATGTACTTGGTATTGTCAAAGGCAATGTTCAGCTGGATGTCCTGCGGCAGATCCTTCTGCATCTGCGCGACACGCCGATAAAACTCGTCGAGGATTTCAATATAGTTGGCGCCGGGCTGGGGGATCAGCACCAGGCTGACCATGGGCATGCGGTCCCGCTTGGTCATGGAGCGATAGTTTTCCGGGCCCAACTCGGCATAGCCCACATCCTTAAGCCGGACGATGGACTGACCGCTCTCCTTGATGATGAGGTTGTTGTACTCTTCGGGGGTGTTGAGCCGGCCCATGGTGCGCACCGTCAGCTCGGTGGCAGCCCCATCGATGCGACCGGAGGGCAGTTCCACGTTTTCACGGGACAGGGCGGACTCGATGTCCATGAGAGTGAGCTTGTAGGCAGCCAGCTTTCCCGGATCAAACCACAGACGCATGGAATACATCTTGCTGCCCCATACCTGCACCTCGCTGACGCCCGGAATGGTGCGCAGTTTTTCCCGCAGATTGTTGGTGGCAATGTCGGTCATCTCCATCAGATCGCGTCGGTCGCTCATGACGCTCAGGTTGCAGATCGGCACGGCATCCGCATCCGACTTGGTGACAATGGGCGTGTCCGCGTCGCGCGGCAGATACTGCATGGCGCGCGACACTCGGTCGCGCACGTCGTTGGCCGCCGTCTCAAGATCGGACTCGAGATTGAATTCCACGGTGATGCGGCTGCGGCCTTCGCGGCTGGAAGAGGAGAGCGTGCGAATGCCCTCGATGCCGCTGAGAGATTCTTCCAACGGTTCGGTGATCTGCGACATGATAACGTCGGCGTTGGCGCCGGTGTAAGAGGCATCGACCGTGATCACGGGCGGATCCACGCTGGGGTACTCGCGCACACCCAGGGTGGTATAGCCGATCACGCCGAATAAAACAATGACCAGGGACATGACGATCGCCAGAACGGGCCGGCGGATACTGGTGGCAGATAGACTCATGGGTGTGGGCTCCTAGTTCAGTTCTGTCACCTTGACGGTGCTGCCCGGCCGCACCTGCAGCAGGCCGGTGGTCATCACCGTGTCGCCGGCGGCCAGGCCGCTGACGATTTGTACTTTGTCGGCGGTGCGCAATCCGATCACCACGGTCGTGTCCAAAGCCCTGCCGTTGCGGACGACAAAGACCGATTGATTCTGTGCATCGGGGATCAGCGACTCGCTGGGGATCATCAGCGCGTCCTCCAGCTTTTGCAGGGTGATGCGGACCTGGGCAAACGCGCCGGGTTTGATGCGGCCGTCGGGATTGGGAGAAAGGGCGCGGCAGCGCACGCTGCGAATCTCGGTGTCGATCTGCGGCTCCACCGCATAAATGCGGCCGCTGTATGCGTCGGACTCGCCCTGCACGCGGAACAGCACCGGCTGCTCTTTGGACAGCAACGACTGATACCGCTCCGGAACGGCGAAATCGATCTTGACCGGATTGATCGAAACCAGGGTGGCGATGCGGCTGCCGGCGTTGAGATAGGCGCCCTCGCTGACCGAGCGCAGGCCGATGACGCCGTCGAAGGGCGCCTGAATGCGGGCTTTATCGATCTGCGCTTGAATCAGTTGCACGTCCGCTTTGGCGGTGTTCAACCGGTTGAGCGCCGCTTCATACTCCTCCTGGCTGATCGCCTCGATGGCCAGCTGCTTCTTCTGCCGCGCCTCGGTGTCCTGGGCCAGCTTGAGCTGTGCGGAGGCGCGGTTGAATTGCGCCTGCAAATCGGCGTCGTTGATCTGCAGCAGCAGATCACCCTTACGCACCCGGCTTCCTTCACGGAAATTGATCCGCGTCACCCGGCCGGAGATCTCACTGGTAAGCTCCACCGATTCATTGGCCAGGATGGAGCCGGTGGCTAAGATTTCATTTTCTACATCCTCGGGCTTGACCTGATAGGCGCGCACCTCGATCACTTCGCCGCCACGACCGCCGGCTTTTGACCGCTTCTCCGCTGTCGCCGGTTTGTCCCAGGGACGCCATTTGTTCAACACCAAAAATACAAGAACCAGGCCTGGAATGAGCCAACGTGCTGTTTTCCTCATAGTGCATTCCTTGCGCAATGTTACTCGCCCCTGACAATTCATCCTTGATTTAAACCTTCAATATAACTATTTTTTAAGCTAGATGGAATAAGAAAATGTCAACAGGTAAACCGAATAGGTTTTTTCACCCTTACACCATAGCAAGAGGCGGTTATGCAGGACACCGACAAGGACGCGTTGTTTGAAATGCTGCGTTCCCGTTTGCACCATGTGATTCCGGTTGCAGAAATAAGGCATAAAGCGGAAATCGCAGCGGAGATCAACCGGTTGAAAAAAGAGCGCAACGCCGTCATTTTAGGACACAACTATATGGAGCCGGCGCTGTATCTGTCCGTGCCGGATTTTAAAGGCGATTCGCTGGAGTTGAGCCGCCAGGCGGCAAAAACGGACAAGGACCTCATCGTCTTCTGCGGCGTCCGTTTTATGGCCGAAACCGCAAAAATCCTCAATCCGGAAAAAACCGTGCTGATCCCCTCCCCCAAAGCCGGCTGCTCGCTGGCGGAAAGCATCACCGCGGAGGACGTCCGCCGGCTGAAAGCGCTTTATCCCGGCGTGCCGGTGGTGACCTACATCAACACCTACGCCGACGTCAAAGCGGAAAGCGATATCTGCTGCACCTCGGGCAATGCGGTGCGCGTGGTGCAGTCGCTGGCGAACGATCGAGTGATCTTTTTGCCCGACCGCTACCTGGCCGGCAATGTGGCGCGCGAGACCGGCAAACGCATCGTGTTTCCGGTCAAAACCGAGGCCGGTCTGCAACCGGCGGAGCCCGGCCTGGAATACGCCATGATCGGCTGGGACGGCAAATGCGAGGTGCACGATCGATTCACCGTCGAAGATGTCGAGGACATTCGCAAACAATTTCCCGACGTGGTCATTCTGGCGCACCCCGAATGCCGTCCCGAGGTGACCGCGGCCGCGGATTTCGCCGGCTCCACCTCGGCGATGATCAAGTACATTCAACAGAACACGGCGCCGCAGTTCCTGCTGCTGACCGAATGCAGCATGGCGGACAACATCGCCGCGGAGAATCCGGACAAAGAGATGCTGCGGCTCTGCAGCGTCCGTTGCCCGCATATGAACGAGATCACGCTGGAGGAGACCCTTCTCTCCCTGCAGCGAACCCAATATGTGGTGCAAGTTGAAGAGTCGATCCGCCGGCGCGCTTTGCGCGCGGTACAAAGAATGTTGGAGATCGGTTGAATGCCCTTCTGCGAACTAGGACGCCCCCAACGCCATCAACTCCTTTAATCATGTTCAGTGTGCGTAATCAGAGGTACTCCCTTATCATGCCTGCATCCACGCGATTATAAACCCATGGACCCCTGCGCTCAAATTACACCCCAGATCGGACTGGATATGGGCTCTGTCGAGGCCAAACTGGTCCTTCTCTGTTCGCATCAGCCCAGCGCCGACCTGGCCGGACGTTTTGAACGGGTTCGTCCCTTTGGCGCCGGTTGGCTCCTCGCCGGCCGCACGCCGGTGCGCGGCAACCCGGAGCAAGCGGCGCTGACCCTGTTGGAGTTGGTCCGTTCCTGGCCGGAGCCGCTGCGAATACTGATCACCGGCAGCAACGGCAGAATACTCTGCAGCCTATTGCAGGCGCCGCTCATCAACGATTTTAAGGCGATCGGGAGCGGTGTGGCCGCTCTGTTGCCGCAGGTCAAAACCATACTGGAGATCGGCGGCGACCATTCGCGCTATCTGCGCATTCGTCTGAACAAAGATCAGAGCGAGCCCACCATCGTGGACTATGAACGCAACGGCGACTGCGCCGCGGGCACCGGTTCGTTCATCGATCAACAGGCGCAGCGGCTGCGCTATCAAATCGATGAGATCGGCCCGCTGGTACTGAGCGCCGATCTTGCGGCCAACATCGCCGGCCGCTGTTCGGTGTTCGCAAAGTCCGATATGGTGCATGCCCAACAGCGCGGCTACTCTCCGGCCGCCATCTTTAAAGGGTTGTGCGAAGCCGTGGTGCGCAATTACAAGGGCGCTATTCTCCGCGGCAAGACCATCGAGCCGCCGGTGGCCTTTGTCGGCGGCGTGGCGGCCAACGCCGGCGTAGTGCAGGCCATGCGCGACCTGCTGCACCTGCGGGAGAATGAGCTGATGGTGCCGCCGGAGCATGCGTTCATCGCCGCACTGGGGTGCGCATCGCTGGCCGGCGCCGTGCCCTTTGATCCGGAAAAACTGAACGACAAGACGCACGGTGCTTTGAACGAAGAGCAGAGCTATCGGCCGGAAAAACTGGCCTTGGATTCGGTGGCGTTTGCCCAGCCTCCGGCCCGGCCGCAGCCCTCCACGGGCCGGCTGGGCGCCTATCTGGGCATCGACGTCGGCTCCGTGAGCACCAATTTGGTTCTGCTGGACGAACAGGGCTGGGTCCTGGATGAAATCTATACGCGCACCGAGGGACGACCGGTGGAGGTTGTACAGCGGGAGCTAAGCG
This sequence comes from bacterium, assembly GCA_036788095.1. Taxonomy (GTDB): domain Bacteria; phylum Zhuqueibacterota; class Zhuqueibacteria; order Residuimicrobiales; family Residuimicrobiaceae; genus Anaerohabitans. The sequence continues at coordinate 22,540 of DAIQOA010000036.1, forward strand.
TGTGGAAGGAAAAATGGGACGACCGGGTGCGCGTGCTCGGCGTGGGCGCCACCGGTTCCGGCCGCGAATTGGCGGGAGAGCTGGTGGGTGCGGATACGATTAACGATGAGATCACCGCGCACAAGACCGGCGCCGCGTTCATCGCCCATCGCCTGTACAACGAAGCGGTGGACACCATTTTTGAGATCGGCGGTCAGGACTCTAAATTCATCGCCATAGAAAACGACGTGGTGGTGGATTTCACCATGAACGAGGCCTGCGCCGCGGGCACCGGCTCTTTTCTCGAAGAACAGGCGGCCAAGCTGGGCATCTCGATCATCGACGAGTTCGCTGAGCTGGCGCTCTCCTCAGAGACTCCGGTGCAAATGGGCGAACGCTGCACCGTGTTCATGGAAAAAGATGTGTCCGCTTATCTGCAGCAGGGCGTGGCCAAAAAAGACATCGCCGCCGGCCTGGCCTTCAGCGTGGTGCAAAACTATCTCAACCGGGTGGTGCGCGACCGACGGATCGGCGAAAAGATCTATTTTCAGGGCGGCACCGCCTATAACAAAGCGGTGGCCGCGGCGTTCGCCGCGGTGTTGCACAAGCGCATCGTGGTACCGCCGCATAACGGCGTCATGGGCGCCATCGGCGCCGCCCTGCTGGCACGCGATCACATGGTGCAGCAGAACCAAGCCAGCCGGTTTTACGGCTTTGAACTGAAAACCGAGTTCTCCATCACCCATTTCCGCTGCAGGGCCTGCTCCAATCAGTGCGAGATCCAGCAGATCACGGTCAACGGTGAAAAAACTTTTTGGGGTGATAAATGCTCGGACCGCTACCGCAAGAGAACGAACGCGACCCAGCGCACCGTGCTGCCTGATTTAATCGGGCTTTACACCGGCCTGCTGAATCAGGATATTCCCGGTCCCGACGGACTGGGCCTTCGCATCGGCATACCCAAAGCGCTCTATTACTATGACCGCTTTCCATTTTGGCGCAGTTATTTCGCCGCCCTCGGCGCTGAGGTGGTGGTCAGCGAGACCACCAACCGTCCTATCATCGCCCTCGGCCGTGAGCACAGCATCGCGGAACCCTGCTTTCCCATCATCGCCGGCCACGGCCATGTCGTGCGCTTACTTGAAAAACCGGACATCGATTTCGTGTTTATCGCCAATGCCATCAACAGCGAAACCGAATTCCCGCAAACCGAATCCTGGTTCTGCCCCTGGGGTCAAACGCTGCCGCTGGTGCTGAAAAACAGCCTGACGGACGAAGGGGGGCGGCGCCGGCTGCTGGCGCCGGTGATCCGTTTCCGCGATGGAGAGGCGTCGGTGGAAGCGTCTTTGTTCGATATGGCGAAAAAATTCGGCGTTTCCAGAAAACGCCATCGCCGGGCGGTTCGCTGGGCCTATGCGGCGCAAGAAAACTTTCAGCGGGACATTCAAGAGGCCGGTCGCCAGGCATTGCAGACATTGCGGCAAAACCGTCGGCCGGCCATCGTGCTGGTGGGCCGCGCCTATAACCTGTATGATTCCGGCCTGAATCTCAACATTCCGGCCAAACTGCGCGAAGGGTACGGCATTGACGTCCTGCCCATGGATTTTGTACCATTCCAAGGCATCGACATCTCCGCCTGGCATGAGAACATGTTTTGGAATTACGGCCGCAAAATCCTCCAGACCGCGGCCTGGATGGCTGAACAGAAAGACCTGCATCTGATCTACATCACTAATTTCAAATGCGGCCCGGACTCTTACATCAAGCATTTTGTCCGCGATGCCGTCGGCGCTCCCTATCTCACTCTGCAATTCGACGAACACAGCAACGATGCCGGCGCCCTGACCCGGTGCGAAGCCTTTTTGCAGAGCAAGGGGATTTTAGCCGGAAGGAGCCGTTCCATGGTTTCCAGCTCGCAGGAGCGCTTGGCCGCCGAGAATCTGACAAACTCGAGAAAACCGCATGCGTGATCCCCTGAGCGGAAGAACGCTGTATATTCCGCAAATGTCTCTGGAGGGAAGCGCCTGCATGGCCGCCGCCTTCCGCTCCATCGGCGTGCAGGCGCAGCCGGCGCCGGAGGCGACCACCGCCACCTATCAGCTGGCAAAAAAGTATTTATCCGGCGATGAATGCTTGCCCGAAGCCGTGACCCTGGGCAGTCTGCTGCAGATCACCCAACAGCCCGAGTATGACCCGGCCAAAACCGCGGTCATGATGCCGACCTCCAACGGACCCTGCCGCTTCGGCCATTATCTTCCCCTGCTGCGCAAAGTGTTTAAGCAACGCGGAGAAGCGGAGGTGCTGCTCTTTTCACCCTCCAGCACCGACGGCTATGCGGACATTGGAGAACACGCGCAGGAACTGGTGCGCACCGGCTGGCGTGCGGTGGTGGCTTCGGATATCCTGCGCAAATTGCTACTCTCTACCCGGCCGTACGAGCTGCAGCCGGGGTCCAGCGATGCGGTCTATCGCCGTTCGCTCGATTCGCTCTGCACAGCCATCGCCACACCGCAGGTTTCCCACCGAAAACGTCTGCAGCGAATGGTCGCTGCGCTGGAGATTATTCTGGCCGATTTTTCCGCCATCGCCCAGGACCGCACTCAGCCGCGGCTGCTCATCGGCATCGTCGGTGAAATATTCTGCCGTCTGGATGAATTCAGCAACGACCAGCTGGTGCGAACGGTGGAAAAATTCGGCGGTGAAGTGTGGATGTCCGATGTCTCGGAATGGGTCTGGTACACCAGCGACGAGGCGGAAAAACGGCTCATCCGCACCGGCAGGCGTTATTCCTTCAGTATGCTGGGTGAAAAGATAAAAAACTCGATCATGGCGGCGGATGAGCACAGGCTGCTGCAGCCGTTTCGGGAAAATTTTAAAAAATATCCGGAACCGGGTCACATCACCGAGATCCTCGACCTCAGCCGTCCCTATCTCCCTAGGGAAGGGGCGCACGGAGAGATGGTGATCAGTCTGGGCAAAGCCATCTGGTATCATCACCACGGCGTCAGCGGAGTCATCGACATCAGTCCGTTTACCTGCATGAACGGTATCGTGTGCGAGGCGGTCTACCCGCGCGTGAGTCGCGATCTGAACGGCTTTCCGCTGCGCGTGCTCTATTTTGACGGCTTGCGCTCCCGGATCGAAACCGAGGTGGAGATCTTTATGGAATTGGCGAGGAATTACCGCTCATGATCTATGTCACCAGTGCCCTGCGCTGGCTGATCGGGCTGCCGCTGGCGGCGTTGGCCCTGCTCAGCATTACCCTGATGGCCATGGTGTTGCCGATCAGGACCTACAATCGGCCGGGCCGCGCACTGCTGCGCGGACTGGTACGGCTGTTCGGCGGCCGCGTCCGTGTCGAGGGATTGGAGCGGGTGGATCCTGCTCAAGGATATCTGTTCATGTCCAATCACGTCAGCCTGTTTGATATTCCAGTGCTCGGCGGGTATATTCCCAACCTGGCCAGGGGCTTGCAAGCGGCGGAGCAATTCAACTGGCCCATTGTGGGGTGGTTCCTCCGCGCCATCGGCAACATTCCCATTTCACGTGAAAACGCCCGAGCCTCCTGGGCCAGCATGCAAAAGGCAGCGCGAATCATAAAAAACGGCACCTCGGTCATCATTCTGCCTGAAGGCACGCGAACGCGCACTGGAGAGCTGAGCGAATTTAAAAAAATGCCGTTCCACTTTGCCAAAATGGCGGACGTGCCGATCGTGCCCATCGGCCTGTCCGGGCTGTATCATTTTAAAAACCGCGGTAGTTGGTTGGTGCGGCCGGGCCTCATCAAGGTGCGCTTCGGCCGGCCCATACCGGTAGAACAGATCGCCGGCTGCAAAGTCGATGAGCTGCGCCAGCTTGTCCGCGAGCGCATCAGCGAGTTGATTGAAACACCGTAACACCCGAAGGCCCATCATCGCAGAGCTGGAGCTCTGCACCTGTTTTTTTCGTCAATGTCTCAGAGATTGGGTATGAGGGGGAAGCAAACGTTTTCACACACACTCCAAAGCCCGGTGACAAGGGTAAAAATGATTGACTTTCCATAAATTGCCACGCGCTTTAGCGCGTGGAGAGATGATCCCTATTTTTTATCTGGGCTTTAGCCCAACTTGTTTGGCTAAAGCCATACTATTATCAAGCAATCCACGAGCTTCAGCTCGTGGTAATTATGCTTTATTTCGTTACCATCATCGCGGAGCTCTCGCTCCGCGTTCCCATTTACGAATATTTGATCCACTTGATCACTTCCGGCAGCGTCGCCCGTTTGCCATAGAGCAGAATGCCGACGCGGAAAACGCGGCCGGTCAGCCAGATCAGGCCATAGATCGAAGCGATCATGATGGCGATGCTCAACAGCACCTGATAAAGCGGGGCGGCGCCCACCGTGTAGCGCAGAAACATCAGCAGGGGCGCGAAGAAAGGGATGAGCGACAGCACCACAGCCAGGGTGCTGTTGGGATTATTGATGATGAAGAACATGGCGAGAAAGCCCATCAGAATCAGAATCGTCACCGGCCATTGCAGACTCTGAGCGTCCGCCTCATCGTTCACCATGCTGCCGAGCGCGGCGTACAGCGTCGCATAAATAAAATAACCAAAAAGAAAAAAGATAAAAAAGAACAGATAGATGGAAAAGGAGATGGTGGGCAGCGCAAGGCTCTCCGCACCCAAAGCCATTTGCTTGACCATCATCATGCCATAGGTGGATCCCAAAGCGACGAACAGCGCCCAGACGAGGAACTGGGTGAGTCCGGCGCCGCCGATGCCGATGATTTTGCCCGCCATAAACTGATCCGGCCGCACAGACGACAGCAGCACCTCGACGACGCGCGAGTTCTTGTCCTCATACACTCCACGCATAACGAATTGCCCGTACATGAGCAAGGCGGTGTACAGAATCAGGATCATCGCATAGCTGATGCCGAACATCACCATGCCGCTCTCCTCCTTGGTGCCCTCCTCGCTGACCTTGAACGTCTTGAGCTCCAGGCGCTGGGTCAGCCGGCGCACCAGACCCTGATCGAGGCCGCTCTGCTCCAGACGCAATCCGGATACCACATAGGACACCGCCCGTTCCAGGTTGGCATTGAACTCCATGTTGCTGATGTTCCTGGCGTACACCTCAAACGCGTTCTTGTCAAAGACGTCCTGCGGCAGCACGATCAGCGCGCTCACCTTTTCACTCTGCACCAGTTGGTTGTAACGCGCCTTCAACGAAGCCAGGCTTTCCGGCGTCACGGCGACGTGGTCGAATTGATACAGCGGTTCGTTCTGTGAATTTTTATAGGTCTCTGACATGTGTTTTTGCAAAGCCGGAGCGATCCGGCCGGTCAGATCCATGACCGCCAGGGTTTTTTTCTCCCGGGCGCCCATCTGCGCCGTCAGCATCTGAATGCCGATCAGAATGAAAACCAGAAATGGCATCGCCAGGGTGCCGATGATAAAGCCCTTGGTTCGGACGCGAGCGAGGTATTCTCTTTTTATAAGCGTGAGCGTTTTTTTCACGACGACTCTCCTTCGAGATCATGAACCCTTGACGACGGTGATGAAAATTTCGTTGAGCGAAGGTTCGGTGACGTCAAAGCCGGACACCGTCACCTGCTCCATGGCCCTGGCCAGGAGCGCCTGCGGTTTGACGCCGTCGCAGGGTTGGATTTCCACATACTGGCCGTAATCATCATACCGGCTCACCAGCGAACGGTCGTGGAGAAAACGGGCCTCGCCGTCATAGCGGAGCCGGCACCGGTTCTTGCCAAAACGCGTCTTGATGTCCGTCAGTTTGCCCTGGAGCATGCTCTGGCCGCGATGGATCAAACACAGGCTGTCGCACAGTTTTTCCGCCTGATCCATCATGTGGGTGGAAAAAATGATCGTGCTGCCGTTCTGCACCAGCTCCAGCATGATGTCCTTGATCAGGCCGGTGTTGACCGGATCCAGGCCGGCAAAGGGTTCGTCGAGGATCACCAGCTTGGGCTGATGCAGGATGGTGCTGATGAATTGAACTTTTTGCTGCATGCCTTTGGAAAGCTCTTCCACCCTTTTGTTGCGCCACTCCTGCAGATCCACCCGCTCCAGCCATTTTTCCGCCAGCGGCCCTGCCGTCTTTGCGGAGAGGCCTTTGAGTTCGGCGAAGAATTTGATGGTGTCGATCACCCGCATCTTTTTAAACAGGCCGCGCTCCTCCGGCAGATAGCCCACCTGGTCGGTGATCTCGCGAGAGCCCGAGTCGCCGAGAATTTCAATGACCCCGGAATCCGGCATCAGAATGTGCAGCAGCATACGGATGGTGGTGGTCTTGCCGGCTCCGTTGGGACCCAACAGGCCGAAAATTTCGCCTGATGGAATGTCCACGGACAGATTCTGCACCGCCCGGACCTCATCAAAGCTCTTCTGGACGTTTTTCAATCTAACCGCATTGGCCACGACATTAGCCTCCTTGTTTGAAGGGAAAGATGCTGCTGTGAGAAAAGACCCGAACAGGGGGATCAGGTCTCATAGATCAGGTCCAGTATACGTGAAACCTCTCTGGCTTGTTTCCCGGAAAAAGCCGGCTCCCGGTGTTCCCGGATCGACCGGCTGAAATTATCGATGAGGGGCGCATGCAGGTTGGCGTGCGGCGGATGCTGTTCGACACGCCGCCCCTGCCCGGTGGTGATGATCAACGAGCCCTGATTGAGGGGATCCGCCAGCATGGTTCCATGCTCGCCGAACACCTCCAGGCTGTCGCGGCTGCGCGAAGACGCGTGGGTGACCGACAGCACGGCGATGGCGCCGCTGTGCATTTCCAGCACAGCCACTGCGGTGTCCTCCACATCCCGATCCTGGTAGGCAGCCCGGGTGGTCAAGGCCTTTACTTTAGCTACGGGTCCCAGCAGATGAAGCAGGACTTCGATGCGGTGACAGCCGATATCCATCATCGGCCCGCCGCCGGACAGGGCTTTTTGCAGCAGCCAGTGGCGCGGCTGTCCGGGTTGTGCATGGAACGGGGAGAAGGCGTTGATCTGAATCAGGGAGATGGCGCCCAGGCTGCCCGTGTCGATGAGCTCTTTCATCCTGCGAATCAGTGGATAAAAATGACGATAATAGGCAACGCTGAAGGTGACCGGTTGCCGGCTGCAGGCGTCGAGCATGCGGTCGCATTCAGCAACGCACAGGGCCATGGGTTTTTCGCAGAGCACGTGTTTGCCGGCAAGGGCCGCGGCGATGGTTTGCTCCTGATGAAGATGGACCGGGGTGGCGATATAAACCGCCTCGACCTCAGGGTCTTGCAGCAGGGTTTGCCAGTGATCATAGTGCTTGGGGATGGAGAAGGTCTGGGCGAAAGCGGCCGCAGCCTCAGGCCGACGGCTGCTCACCGCCACCAGCTCGCTGGAGGGCAAAGATTGCAACGCCGGCGCCACCCGTTTGCCGGCGATATCGCCGCAGCCGATCAAGCCCCATTTTACTAACGGCATGGCCATTTTCTCTTTCCCCGCTTGGCGGAAGGTGTCCGGTGGGTTCAGGTTCGCTCCGATGGCCCCATTTTAGCGATATTTCAAAAACTAATCAAGCCTAAAAATATCACTTGAAATAATTGGATATTAAAAGTAAGTTATATTCCAATTCAAAAGAGGGTGTCGTGAGACTATTAGATTATCTGGCTCCCAATCTTGTCTTTCTGGATCTCACCGGCAAAGACAAAAACGACGTCATCACCAAAGTCGTGCACCTGATGAAACAGCAAAAGGCCATTGACGACGAAAAAAATTTTCTCCAGGAGGTGTTCCAGCGCGAAAAGCTGGGTTGCACGGCCATTGGCGGCAATGTGGCGATCCCGCATGCGCGCACGCGCACGGTGAAGAACATCGTCATCGCCTTTGCCCGCCTGACCCCGGGCGTGGATTTCTGCGCCATGGACCAGGAGCCGATCCGGCTGTTGTTTCTCCTGGGCACGCCCATGGAGGCGGTGGGGGACTATCTCAAGGTTCTGGCCAAGCTCTCCAAGCTGCTCAAGGATGGGGCTAACCGGGACCGGCTGATTCAGGCGGGGACGGCCGAGAAGGTCTACGCCATTTTGGAAGAGTTGGAGGCGCAGGCCGATTAAGGGTGCGGCGACACAATGAAAAGGGTTGACTTTTTCGCACCCTATTAGTATATTAATAGGCTAGAATCGTACTTTTGGCGCGTTCGTCTAGGGGTCTAGGACACCGGCCTCTCACGTCGGTAACACGGGTTCGAATCCCGTACGCGCTACGCTGTTGACATCGCACAGGTTTGTCCGCGCCCGTAGCTCAACTGGATAGAGCATCTGACTACGGATCAGAAGGTTGGGGATTCGAACTCCTCCGGGCGCGCCAAGAGGAAAGGCTCTTGCCGTGCAGGATCACGCCGATTGGATGGCCTTGGCCCTCCGCGAAGCGGAAAAAGCGTTCCACAAAGGAGAGGTGCCGATCGGTGCGGTGGTGATTCATGAAGGCCGCATCGTCGGGCGGGGTCACAACATGATGGAGACCCTGCAGGATCCAACGGCGCACGCCGAAATGCTGGCCATCACCTCGGCCGCCAACACTCTGGCGTCCTGGCGGCTGGATGGCTGCGTCTTGTATGTCACTCTCGAGCCTTGTATCATGTGCACGGGCGCCATTCTCTTATCACGCATTCCCACCATCGTTTTTGGAGCTCAGGATCCCCGCTACGGCGCTTGCGGCAGTGCGGTTCAGCTTGCGGAGAACGAGCGGATCGACGTGCGCACGAACGTGATCCGCGGTGTGGCCGAGGCCGAGTGCAGCGAGTTGATCAAACGTTTTTTCCAGCAGGTTCGCAGGGAAAAGACGGACCGGCGCGATGCAGGCCGAAGCGGACAGTAAAACGAGCAGGAGAGGTGCCGGAGCGGCTGATCGGGGCGGTCTCGAAAACCGTTGTGCCCTT
>DAIQOA010000037.1:0-29397 GCA_036788095.1 bacterium
GATCGCATCGGCCAATACAAACAATCGCACCTGGTGTATCCGAAAGAAAAACCGGGCGTGAACTATTATTACCGCGTCGGCGGTCCGATGCAGATCTTTTTCGGCATGCGCCTCAACATGGATTTCGGCAAATAAACGGTCCCCGGAAACCCTCATCGTCTTGGAGAATGTGTGATGAAATATAAACGGTTTATCTGTCTCTTCGCTGTTCTGTGTCTGGCCGTGACCGCGGAAGCGCAGATGAAAAAGGTGGCGCAGAGCAAAATGCAGTTCCTCAAACTCGGAATCGGCGCCCGCGCCGCCGGCATGGGCGATGCCTTCATCGCCATCAGCGGGGATCCCAACGCGATCTTTTACAATCCAGCCGGATGCGCCGGTGTTCAGGGCGTTGCGCTGGCGCTCAACCAAAACAACTGGATCGTGGATATCGATCACAAATCCGGCGTGCTGACCTACAACACCGGGCGATACGGCGTCCTCATCGCCGACTATATCGCAGTGGATTATGGCACCATGGAGCGCACCGTTGTCGATGCGCACGCCTGGGAGGGCTATCAGAGCCAGGGGACCTTTTCCGCCAGCGAGTATGCCATAGGACTGGGCTATGCGATCGGCATCACCGACCGTTTCTCCCTCGGCGGGCAGATGAAATATGCCTATCAGGATCTGGCCGCCAGTCAGGTTTGGCAATATCTGCGCACCGAGTTCGAGAATACCCGTCAGGTTAAAAATGAAACCGATGTGATGGCCTATGACTTTGGCACCTATTACAACTCGGGCTATAAAAACATCCGCATCGGCATGTCGGTGCAGAACTTTGCCAATAAACCGATCCCGCTGACGTTCCGCTTTGGCGTGGCCGTGGATGTGAATCAAGTGCTGATACCGGATCATCCGCAACATGTTCTGACGCTGGCCGTCGACGCCCTGCATCCCAAGGATTACTCTGAAAGGATGCACTTCGGCCTCGAATACGTCTACAACAACTTGTTCAGCCTGCGCGGTGGTTACAAGCTCAATTATGATGAAGAATCCTACTCTGGCGGCGTCGGCATTCGAACCGTTGTTCAAGGCCTGCATGTTGAGTTCAACTATGCGGCCACTGATTTCGGCGTATTCGGCCTGGTCAACCGGTTTTCATTGAATTTCCAACTTTAATCGCGGATCCGGTCTTTATGTCAAGCTATCATTCAGGAGGTAGTATCCTTATGCAGAAGGCAAACCGTCAGACGATCATCCTCGCGATTCTGGCGATGATGTTCGCTTTTTCCTTTGAAGCGTCCGCAGACAAAGCGAAGAAGAACCTTCGCGTCGGCGAACTGTGGCACCAGGATCAGGATATTCCCAGCGGCGGGTGGGAGGAATCCTACGTCTGGCCCGGCAATCACTGGCGTGAAAAGCTGGTGGGCGAAGTGCGCATGATGAACGGCACCGGCCGCATGGCCGGACTGTGCTATGGCATGACCAACTGGAGAGAATATACCGGAATCACCTATCCCTATGTGGTGGGCACGGTGAGTGGCAGCCTGATGGTCCATCCCGGCGGCGCCAAAAACGCCGGGGAACCGTTGCAATTCAAGCTCGTCGTCCGGCGCAAACCGCCGCAGACCACGGTCGACGGAGTGGTGCAGGCGCCCAGGCAGGACTATGATGAAATAGATCCCACCCTTCCTTCCGACGTGATGCTGCTCATCCGCTTTTCCTGGGAGACCGGCATCACGGTTCAGCAAAAAATATACGCGTATGCCAGCAAAAACGCCGACAGCTACATGCTGGTCGACTTTACCGCCATCAACAACGGCAACTCCCTGGGCGATGAGAACAGACTGGAATATCGGAACCAGGTGCTGCACGACGTCTGCTTCGCCTACACCACACAGCCCTGCGTGAGCTTTGAAGGCGCCACGCAGAACGGCGCCATCTGGGAAGCCAACAACGATGATTGGGTGGAGTACTATGGTGAAAATTATCTGGATTATCTCGGCGGCGGCACGCCGCTGCAGCCAACCGGCAATCGCAGCGCCGACTCTTTGCGCATGTTCATGGTCTGGGATGGAGACAACAACAAAAAGTCCGGTGTAGACGACACCGGCGATCCGGATGAGAACAGTGGATTCAACGAACAAACGCCCGGCCATGGTCGTTTCCTCTCGCCGCAGTACTTTGGTATGGGCTTTCTGCATGCGGATAAAAGCCCCTCGGACCCAAGTAATGATTTCAGCCAGCCTTTCAGCACTGTGTGGCGACCCGGCGATGTCCGCTTCGTGACCCAGAACGATGCCTATCAATTTTTCTTCACCGGCAATCATATGGCCAGTCCTCAGGAGATGGGCTTTACCGAACCCAATGACCCGATTAATGTCGCCAGACCCAATCCCTACATCTGCGTCGGTCCCTACGAGATGCCCTACAACAGCGACGTTCGTTTTGTCATGCTGGTGGCGGTCAATGGATTGGGCATTGATAAATGTGCTCAGCATGGACTGCAATGGTGGGAAAAGCGTCAGGGCGGTGACGGCATCACCGACGAAGAGAAAAACCTGCTGCTGGCTACGGGCAAGGACTCGCTGCACAAAGTGTTCGGCGCAGCGACCAGGCGCTATTTCCGCAATCTCGAGCTGGGACGTAATCCATACGATATCCCTGATCCCCCTCCGGCGCCGGATCTGACGGTCACTGCCGGCGAAAAAGCGGTGATTCTGCAATGGTCTGATGTATCGCAAGAACCAGACTATGACACCAAGGTAAATGATTTCGCCGGCTACCGCGTTTATAGAACCATCGGCCGCAACGACACGACCTTTAACAAAATATGGGAGTGCGGCGGCAAGAGCGGCATCCCCATCACCACCACCTATCGAGACACCTCGGTGCAGCGCGGTTTTGCCTATTACTATTATGTCACCGCCTTTGACGACGGCACGCAGAACTGGGAACAGCCGGGCGTAAGCCTGGAATCCGGCAAATATTGGAACATGATGCAACGTAATCAGCCGGTGCACCCCTATTTGACCAAAACGCCGGTGGCGAATCTGGACAACATCAAGGTGGTGCCCAACCCATCTCGTGATCTGTCGGTCAATTATAACTGGCCGGGCGAGCCCAACAAACTGCTGTTCATCAATATTCCGCCGGTGTGCACGATCAAAATCTATACCATGAGCGGAGATCTGGTGAAAACCATTCACCACACGGACGGGACATCGGAAGAGGCATGGAATCAGGTCACAGAATACAATCAGCTGATCTACACCGGTGTCTATCTCTATGCCCTCGAGAGCGACATGGGCAATAAAACCGGGAAATTCGTCGTTGTCCGCACCAGCACGGAGGAGAGCGCGCCGCAGTGATTAAAAAAAGTATGCGGATTTCCGGTGCAAACGCGATCTATACTTTGCTTGCCCTTTCTGCGGCACAGGGTGGAGCAGCGTTCTGCGCCGAGAACGATATCCAGTATACTAAACTGAACGAGACCTCTTTTCTGATCGAATACAGGCCGGCAGACGTGCAAATCCTTTCCGACACCCTGCGCTCCGAGGCCGGCCTGCGCATCAGGGTGCGCCAGTGCGGCACGGTGTATGAAACCGGGAAGCCAAAAGTGCCCTATCGTACGCTATATACCGCTGTTCCAGAACACGGCCGGCTTTCGCTTGTTGTCCAGAGTCTCGAATTCCGCAACTTGGACGGAGGCACCTTCAAGCCGGCCGGGCCAGGTGAAACAGAGGCCGGGCCAGAAACCTGGTCCCAACCCGAAACGGACTGGACTGAACAGAACGGTTATTTTCCTGCATCCGTCTGTCACATCGAGAATCTGGTTTGGATGGGCCGAATGCAGGTGGCTCCAATCACCCTGTATCCGGTCCAGTATCATGCGCAGAAACAGCAATGGCGGGTCATTGAAAAAATGGTGATACGATTCGACATTACTCCCAGTGGAAGCCAATTGTCTAAAAGCGCGCCAGGCTCGCCTGCCCCGGGTCCGGCATGGACCAGCCTTTTGCATAAACACGTTGTCAACTATCAACAGGCACGCACCTGGACCCTGCCTTCTGTCCGGAAACAACAAGATCCCACAGCCGCGCTCACCGGCCCATGGCACTCCTTTACCGTCTCACAGCAGGGCCTCTATCGAATAGAATATGCGCATCTGCAAAAACTCGATTATGATTCCACCTCTCTGAATATCGCGCAAACGGGCGTCTATACCGCCGGCGGACGAGAATTGGAGACGAATCTCTCTGCCGCCGAGCCTTCCCTGCGCCAGACGGCAAGCTATTTTCATGATCACAACAAGGACGGCCTGTTCGGCCGCTCAGATTATCTGCTGTTTTACGGTCAGCCGGTCTCCGGCTGGGAACCGCTTGAGTCAAACGAACCGCCGATTCATTATATCAACCGTTACACCCGACAGCACACCTATTGGCTGAACACCGGTCATCAGCAAAGAGTGGCCATGGAGGTGCAGTCCTCCAAACCGCCGGATGCGCTGACTCCCATGCCGGTGCAGACAGGCATCGGCCGGATTTTTATCGAAGAGGAGATCCTCAACAACGCCAAATCCGGCTACCGTTGGTACTGGGACTGGTTCAATGGAAACAGCGCCGGTCACTATGCTCTGGCAGCGCCCAACCTGGTGGCTTGGGACAGCGTCAGACTCCGGCTCCATTTTCAGGGAGCGTCGGAGCACCCCCACACCCTGTCCGTCTATGTGAACAAGCAGCTGCTGGGACGTGCGGATGTTTATTATACGCTGGCAAAAACCTTTGATTGGCAAGGCGTGATGCCCTGGTTGCCGGACAACAACCAACTGCAGATCGTGCAGCTTTCCTCTTCAGGTCAAAAAGATGAAGTCTATTTCGATTGGCTGGAACTGGAATACCGTCAGTCGCTCACGCTGCGGTCAGGCATGCTCGACTTTTGGTCTGAACCCCAAGCCGGCGCCTATCGCTATCAGATCAACCAGGCTCCAACCGTAGCGTTCGTGTTCGACATCACCGATCCCTATGCCGTGCGATGGCTTCAAGCAGAGGTCGTGGATTCCTGTGCGACTTTTACCGATAACAACATCGCAGGCATGGGCGAAAAGCACTATCTCGCCATGGCCGCGGAACAGATCAAACCGGTTGAAGAAATAGATCCCACTCCACACATTTTTCCCCATCTGCGTTCGGCCAACCATGCCGCTGATTATCTCATCGTCGCCTCAGCCTCTCTCAGCGGACCGACGTTGGAGCAACTGGCGCAGCACCGCAGGGACAGCCGGTTCTGGCCGCATACGGGCCAACAACCGCGGGTGATGATCGTAACCATGGAAGAGATCTATGACGAATTTTCAGCAGGCATGGTAGACCCGACCGCGCTGCGCAACTTTCTCCGATACGCCTATCGCCAATGGGAAGCGGCGCCCGCCTATGTCCTGTTGGTGGGCGACGCTTGTTTCGACATCAACAACAACGGCGGCGCCTCCCCGCCCACTCTGATCCCCACTTACCAGGATCAGGGCATCGCCACCGACGACTGGTTTGTCTGTCTGGAGAGCGAGCATATTCCCGCCATGTTCATCGGCCGCCTGCCGGTCCAGAACCAGGATGAACTCACCACGGCAGTGCAAAAAATCATCACCTATGATACCGCGCTGCAGCCCGGACCTTGGCAAAACAATCTGCTGTTCGTCGCGGATGACGATTATTCACCCTCGCACACTTTTGCGGATTATGTTTTCAGCCTCGACAGTGAAAGCATGACGACGGATTCCATCGCCCATCCTTTTGATGTGCACAAGATTTATCTTTCCGAATACAAACGGGATGTTTTCGGCGTCAAGCCGGACGCCAAGCGGGATTTGTTTGAAAAGTTCAATCGCGGTTGCCTGTACGTCAATTTTCTCGGCCACGGCAATCTGGAGGTGTTGACTCATGAGGGTCTGTTCAGCAGCCCGGATGACATCGACGGTCTAAAAAACCAGGAGCGGCTGCCGCTGTTTTTCGCCGGCACCTGTGCAGCCGGTCAATTTGATTATGATCGTAAAAAAAGCCTGGCCGAAGAACTGTTGCTGCATCGCGACGGCGGCTGCATGGCGGTCATCGCCGCCACGCGCTGGAACGCTCACACTATCACCTCTGCCATTAATCAGGATTTTTTTCACACTATTTTTTCCAGCGGTTCGGCAGAAGCCCCTAGCATCGGCCAGGCTCTGGCAGGCGCCAAACTACATTCGCGCTATCCCGACCATCGTGAACTGCTGACGCTCTTTGGCGATCCGGCCCAGCGATTGGCTCTCCCCAGCCTGTCTGTGGCCTGCCGCACAGCACCGGATACGCTATCGCTGCGCAAAAACATTCTGCTGAAAGGCCAAGTGGCGCGCGCTGGTCAGGTGGTGGATGATTTCTCCGGTTCTGTGCAGGTCAAAATATATGAAAACGTGTATCAACGCTATGCCACAGCCCATACCTACAGCTTGCCCGGCCGGGTCCTTTACGAAGACACAGCCCCTGTAGTAAACGGCTTGATCAATCACCGTTTCCTGATGCAAAGCGATTCCACCAACGGCGGAATGAACGGCCGCATGGTCCTTTTTGCCTGGGAGAATGGTGAACGGCCGCGTACTGCCTCCGGATATCTCCAGCCATTGTTGGTCGCTGCCGACACCCTGGCGCCAGGCTTTCACAAAGACACCACGGGACCAGAGATCCGGCTGCTGGTGAACGGCGTAGAGGCAAACGCAGCTGATGCCATTCAGGTTACACCAGCGGTTCAGGTGACCTTTTCCCTGACAGATGCAGAGAGCGGCATTCAGCACAAAGCCGCAGCTGATATTAGAATGACCTTACAGATGGATCACAGCGCAGACAGCCTGTGGGATGTCACCTCGCAGTTTATCCCGGACGCGGCGGATGCCCGGAGTGGTACGGTTTCCCTTTCATTCGACCGACTGACAGTTGGGCCGCACAGCCTGATTCTCTCCGCATGGGATAACGCACTGAACTTATCCTCTGCGGAATATCATCTGCAGGTGGTTCCTGCCGAGTTCACCCTGCAGGACCCGTTGAATTATCCCAACCCGGCCGCACGCAATACGTTTTTTACCTTTACGGTGACGCATGATGCGCAGATAACCATCAAGGTCTATACCGTGGCGGGCAGCCTGGTACGAAATATTACCGATGAGGCGGCGGCGGGTTTTAACAGAGTTCCGCAGGAAGGTTGGGATTGCACGGACCAGGACGGCGATGTCCTGGCCAACGGCGTTTATCTGTACAAGATCACCGCTCGAGAGCGCGAATCCGGGTATTTCCCATCCAGCGGTAGAACCAGCCAGGCGCTCGGCCGGTTGGTGATTATGAGATAAGTTCGTTGAGCCTCACGCCGTTTGAAACGATCATTTTCTATTGGCATGCCCATAGGGGATTATTTACTAACCAGTCGTCTCACTAAAAAAGGAGGTGAAGCGGAAACTTGACGATTCACATATCCCATCACACTCAAAAAAAGGAGGTGCACTGCCCCACAGGTCTTCGAAAGCACAAGGCAAACAACACACAAAAAACAGTCAACATTATTAGGAGTTTGTCATGAAGAAAGCGACGTTATCAGTGTTACTGTGTCTGGCGTTGGCACTGTCTGTTTTCGCCGGCGTCACGGAAATCAAGATCTACAGCAATGACAATCCCCCCCGTTTCTACGGCGACAATCAGGTTGGACCCAACGCTGCGGCCAATTATCTTGGCCAGAGCAAATCTCGCCCTCACACCAACGGCGTGGTAGCGCGGATCGGCATGAACAATGACATCATGACCAGCGTGACCCCTCCTGACAGCGCTCAGATGTGGGCCACAAAAGAAGCGGCTGCCATGGGTCCCTATGGCATCAAAATGCATATGGTCGGTATGCCCAACCCCCGCCTCTGGATCGATATCCAGCGCGATGATACTCCCGGCTACACCAACTACCTGGACGTCTCTGGCACAGAGCGCATCACCTTCTGGATCAAAGGTCCCAAAGGGTGCCAGTATCCGTTGTGGTTGCGCACCCGCAGCAAAAACAGCGCAGTGGACGGCAAAGATGTGTACGGCGCCTATATCTGCATTCAGGGTGAAACCATCGTACGCATGGATGCCTTCGGCTATCCCTATGCCGCTTCCCTGACCCCGTGGAACGGCGAATGGCAGTTCGTCTCCATTCCCTGGGCGTTCATCAAAACGACCAATCCGGCTGATTTGCAGGCGGTGGTGCCCTACAGCTGGGGCGGCCATGTGGAAGGCAACCACTACTACGGTGAATGGCTGGATCTCTCCACCATTAAATGGCTGGCGCTGGATTCTGGCGACGGCGGCGGCACGGACAAAGGCAACTACACCTGGCCCGCCGGCGGCAACATTGGTGTCGCGGACTATTGTGTAGATGAAATCGTTTTCACCTTGAACGAAGGCAGCGGTGTAACCGATGTCGACGGCAATGCCAACCTCATGCCCCTGGGCTATGAACTGGGCAATGCCTATCCGAATCCGTTCAATCCAACCACCACGATCAGCTACTCTTTGCCGGTTTCCAACAACGTGACCGTCGAGGTGTACAACGCTCTGGGTGAGCGCGTTCGCTCGCTGGTGAATCAGTTCAAATCCGCCGGCACCTATCAGGTCACCTGGGACGGCAGAGATGATCAGGGCATCACCATGCCCAGCGGCGTTTATTTCTGCAAAATGCAAGCCAGCCATTTCAGCAATGTGAAGAAAATGCTGCTGGCCAAGTAAGGAGTCCCTTTTTACTTTCTCAGGGGCAGCGTCTCCACAGCTGCCCCTTTTTTTCGCGACTATCTTGCTCGACACGCAGACGTGGACGTCCGCGTTCCAAAAAACCATTCTGGACCGCGGAGCTCCAGCTTCGTGGTTATCTCGCTTTACGCTCAGTTTGAGCCGGCTCCGAACGGCGATCGATAGGAATTCTAACCTTTCAGGAAAACTCATGAGCCTGTAAAAACACGGCGCTGAGCGCATAAAAAGAGTTTGCCGGCGTAATGGTTGCTAATCCCATACTCCCTAAAAACCTGGTCGAGGCCTCAGGCCGGATCGTACCGCGCCAATAATCGCATAACCAATCTGGCAGAAACGTACGAACCGCTCCATTTTGAATATCTTCAAGGATGATCCTGGTAGCGACAGCCACCCATAACAAATAAAAAGATTGTACCGGTACTGTGGAAGGACGCCTATGAATAAGCAGTTTGCCAGGACCAAAATACGATTGAGCCTGATTGGCCTCATCGTAGCCACAAGTCATGCCCAGCCGCTGGTGCTGGCTGAAAACGGCCGCAGTGCCTATACGATCATCATTCCAACACAAGCATCCCCTTCCGAGCACTATGCCGCCGAAGAGCTGCAACGCTGGCTCAAAGAGATCTCTGGGGCAGAGCTGCCCATTAAGAACGACTCTGACTCTTTGGCGCAAAACGAAATTCTGCTTGGCCGCAACCGTCATGTCCAGCAGCTGCGCGTGCCGCTCGATTGGTCCGGTCTCGGTGAAGAGGGCTTTGTAATGTCTGTGCGCGACCGACACTTGATCCTCGCCGGCGTCGGTGAACGAGCCACGCTCTACGCGGTCTATGATTTTCTCGATCAATTTCTCGGCTGCCGCTGGTACACGCCCGAGGTGGGCCGTATACCCAGAATCAAGCGCATCAAGGTGCAGCCGCTGCACCAGATCAAAAAGCCGGCGCTCGACTACCGAGTGGTCGGCTGGACCTCTGCTGCAGACGCGGACTGGGCTGCGCGCAACCACCTTAACTACGGTGCGCCGCTGCAAGCCAAACATGGCGGCAGCTTGACTTTTGCCGGCGGCGGCCATTCGTTCTTTTCCCTGCTGCCGCCTGACCGCTATTTCAAAGAACACCCGGAATACTATGCTGAAATCAGCGGCCAGCGCAGCGCGCAAAAGACCCAACCCTGCCTGACCAACCCCGACGTGATCCACATCGTCACCCAATCGGTGCTGCGGACGTTGCGCCAGAACCCGGCGATTAAAAACTATTGGATCGGTCAGGAGGATTGGGGGGGCTGGTGCGAATGCGCAAACTGCCAGGCCATCACCGACCAGGAGGGCAGCGTTGCCGGATTGCTCATCCGATTCCTCAATCAAGTCGCCAGCCAGATCGAGGCAGAATTCCCGTATGTCTGCATTAACACGCTCGCCTATCAGCACACCCGCAAACCGCCACGCTCGCTGGCTTGTCGCCATAACGTGATCGTGCATCTGTGTCCCATCGAGTGCTGCTTCTCTCATCCCATGGAAACCTGCGCTATCAATCAAGACTTTGGCCGGGATCTGGCGAACTGGTCGAAGCTCGCCGGCAAGCTTTACATTTTTGATTACACGGCCAACTTTGACCACTATATCATGCCGCATCCCAATCTGCGCGTTCTGCAGAAAAACGTCCGTTACTATATTCGCAACGGCGCCAAGGGCGTTTTCGAATCCGGCCTGGGAAGCAAAGGATCCGAATGGGGCGAACTGCGCAGCTATCTGCTGGCACGGCTGCTGTGGGATCCAGACTGCGATATCAAAACGGAAATGGATGGCTTTTTATCCGCCTGTTACGGCCAAGCCGCTGGGCCGCTTAAAAAATATATCGATCTCATCCATGATACAGTCGATATAGAGAACATCCATTGTTCGATCACCACCAGCCCCATGAGCGCTTATCTCCGGCCTGAGATCATCCGGCGAGCGAAAAGCCTGTTCGATCAAGCCGAACAAGCAGCAGATAACGAAACGGTTTTGCAGCGCGTACAGGTGGCTCGCCTGCCCATCCAGCATGTCGAACTGGAATGGTCCAAGCCGCTCTATCACTACCAGAATGGCGTTTATCAAGCGCAACTTGTGCCCGGTGCGCTGCAGCTGGCAGAGCAATTTTATCGGATAGCGCAAAAGAACAACATCACGGTGTTGTGCGAGTTTGAAAACCGGACGCCGGGATGGCATTTAGAGCAGCAGAAATTCTGGCAAAAGGAGTGGCCGGCGGTACGGCTGGAAAACAATGAACTGCGTCTCGATGTCGTGCCGGGACTGGGCGGCCGCATCGTCAGCCTCTATTCCAAACGGCTGCAGCGGGAGCTGCTGCTGCCGGCCCAACCGGATGGCCGGGAATATCCCTGGTCCGGCGGTTATGAAGAGTACAGCCGGCGCGGCGGCCGCAGCGACGGCTGGCATGATGAATACCAATTTAAAGTTCAAACCCCGGCCAAACAAGTACGGCTCTGGGTTACCCTGGCCAATGGCCTGGATTTGGAGCGAACCATCACCCTTGATGAGCTCGCGGCAGAATTCACCATTCGCTCTCGCCTGAGCAACCCGGGTGGCGAGCTGAAAAACGGCTGCCTGCGCGTACATCCGATTTTCCAAATGGGACCCGCAGACCAGGTAGAGCTTTCCTTTGTCTCCCTCGCCGGCACAGAACGTGCGTTTAAACTGACGGTGCAAAAAAATCAACTCCGCGAACACCTGCAACTGACCAAGGCGGACAGGCCCAATGGTTTGATCACCGCGCGGAACAGCAAACTGGGGGTGAGGCTGGAACAGCGATTCAACCCGGCTGAAGTAGAAGAATGCCTGATCGATTGGCTGCCGGCCAGACAACGGTTTTTCTCCGAACTCGTTTCGCGGGAAAGCTACCTGGCGCCAAGGGATTCAATCCAGATTTCACATAGTTATCGAATTCTGGCAGAATACTAATCACCCCCATCAACGATTCTTAAAAAGCCAGCGGTTTGATAGGGCCATGGACCAGCAGGCTCGATGCAACCACCGAGACATGGATTAATATAAAACAAAAATTTTGGAGGCTGTCATGAAAATCCAAACCTCCCGCAGAGATTTCCTGAAATCCTCTGCCCTCTCCACGCTGTTCGCTGCTATACCCGGGTGGGCTAAGAATCACGGTTGTGAGCGGCGCTTTTTCAACGATCCAGAGACCGGCGTGCGCATCATGCAGGCCACCTCCTTTCCAACCGTCAACATGAACCTCTACTTTCATAGCCGCTGTTGGACGCCGGATGCCGGCATTTTCCTATTTTGGTCCATGACCCAGCCCAAACGCGGCGGCCTGTTCGATCTCTACCGTATAAAAGTGGACGGAACCGAATTGGTGCAGATGACCGATGGAAAATCCCTCAGCAATGTTGCCCTTTGTCCGGACGGCGGGCTGGTCTATTTCACCAGCGGCGATGGGGTTTACACCATAGACCTGATGTCGCTGAAAGAGACCCAGGTAGCGACCATGCAAAACGGGATCGCCACAGGCGGCATCGGCAGCTTTACCGACGATGGCCGCCGTTATTGTTTCGATATTCAACGCAAGGACGGAAAGCCGGGCATCGCATGGCTGGACACTAGCACCCGCCGCGTTCACATCATACCCAAAGCTTTCAATTACATATCGCATCTGCAGATCGAACCTGGCCAGGGCCGGTTGTTTCATTACATCGGCGAAAAAAACAGCCAGGGCTACAGCCTGTTCGCCATTGATGAAGAGGGCCGC
This sequence comes from bacterium, assembly GCA_036788095.1. Lineage (GTDB taxonomy): Bacteria > Zhuqueibacterota > Zhuqueibacteria > Residuimicrobiales > Residuimicrobiaceae > Anaerohabitans. The sequence continues at coordinate 12,530 of DAIQOA010000037.1, forward strand.
GAAGAGCTCGCTTTTCCGATCCGCGATGAGAACGGCCATGAGGCCTGGCTCGGGCCCAGCGGCAAACTCTATTCCGCCTTGCGCGAAGCAACGCGCGCCATTCTCGTGGCAGCGCCAGGCGACAGCAGGCCTTCTTTGCTCGCAGCCGGACCACCCAATTTCTGGCACCCGGGCTGCGATCCGGCCGGCCAGTGGATCGTCTCCGATTCAAGCAATCCGGACGACGGCCTCCACCTCCTCTGCGTCGCCACCGGCCGATTGTGCCGCCTGGCCCGCTCCGGCAGCGATAACGGACATGCTCAATGGACTCATCCGCATCCATCGGTGAGCCCGGGCGCCAAATATGTGCTGTTCAACTCTACTCGCACCGGCGTGCCGCATGTCTACATCGCTGAAATTCCATCGGCGATGAAAGAAAAATTGCAAATCCCCTTTCAGGAGCATTCTTCATGAAACATCGCTTAACCCTGCTCGCTCTGCTGCTGCTCGGCTTATCCAGGCTCTGCAGCAGTCAGCCATTGCTGCACGATCAACAGCAGATCATCATGCTCGGCGACAGCATCACCGAAGGGGAAGATCCAGATGGCTATGTGAATCTGACGCGTATGATGCTGGAGCAGCTGTACCCGGATCAGTCCATCTACGTGGCTAACGCCGGAAAAGGCGGCAACACCTGCATCGATATGCTCGAGCGTCTCGAGCGCGATGTGCTGCGGTTCAAGCCGGACTGGGTGACCATCAGCGTCGGCGTCAACGATGTCAGCAAAGCCACGGCCGAGCCGTTGCGGGAGCCAGGGGCGACGGGTTTGCCGGTGGCGATGTTCAGGGCCAAAGTGGAAGAGCTCATTCACCGGATCAAAGACAACGGCAGTCAGGTCGCCTTGTTTACGACAACGGTGGTGAAGGAAGATCTTTCCTCAGCGGAAAATGGCAAGTTGGCCTACTACAACAACGTGCTGCGCAATCTTGCCGAGGAAAACCACTGCGTGCTGGTGGATATGGATCGCGCCTTTCGCCAGGTCTTGTCGCCCTTGCAAAAATCGGGCATGGCCGCCAGCGGCGTGCTGACCGGCGACGGCGTGCACATGCTGGCCTGCGGCAACTGGCTCATGACCGAGACGTTATTGAATGCCTTCGGAGCAACCAGACGCCAAATCAATATAGCGAAGCCAGCCGTTCTGCGCCGCATTGCCCGACAAAAGACGGCCTTGGCTGAAAATCTTGCACACTATAAAAGCGAGAATAACGCATTCAGCACAGCGGCACCGCAGGAAAATCGTCTGGTCTTTATCGGCTCCTCTTTGGCCGCGCATTGGGATGTGAACGCAATGTTTCCTGAATATCAGGCCATCAACCGTGGTCTGGATACGGAAACAATACGACAGCTGCGGATGCGGTTTCACCAGGATGCGGTGGCGCTGAAACCTGATGCTGTGTTTATCTTTCCTGATTATCTCAACGACTTGAAGAAAATGTCCGCTACGGACCTTCTATCTCACCTGGCCCGCATCGCCCGGTTGGCAAAGGGCAGCGCCATCCCAGTGGGGCTGGGCTCCACCCTTCCAGCCGGCAACGCCAAAGCAGATCAGGGTGCTATCAATCCGCAAAAAATTTCCACATTGAACGACCAGATTAAAAAACTGTGTGAGGAAAACGGCTACTTTTTCATCGATTGCTTCTCCGCGCTTGCCAACGATCAAGGCTTTATCCAAGGCACCTATTCCGATAATGGCAGAGAGCTGAACGCGCGTGGGTATGTGGCGCTGCGGCCGATGGTGCAACCCGCCCTGCAACAGCTGGCCTGGCAGACCTTTGACCTGCGCAAAAACGGCACCATCCCCGTCTGGAGCGTCGCCGGCCGTTTTCCCAACGCTGATTTCTATCATCACACCGAGGCCTGTTTCGGTTATTTCAGAGATTGGCTGGCGCCCATTGGCGGTGAAAGCCTGGCCATCGCGCGGCAGGGCGACCGGATCCCATATGAAGGAAACAAACAAGTCGCGTGGATCTCGGCGTGCACCGATTCTGCGGGACTGCTCGATTATTTAAAAATTCTTGCCATTGATAATCAAACCGCCGGGGTCAGTTATGCCTATTGCCGTCTGTTGTCACAACGCGATCAACGGCTCGTGCTGAACATCCGCAGCAATGACGGCGTGCGCGTATGGCTGAATCAGAAAATGGTTCATGATCATCATGTCGGCCGGCCCATCAGCGCGGAGGAAGATCGCATCCTGGTGAATGTCCGCCAAGGCCCGAATCCTTTGTTGATCAAGGTGGATCAAAGCGGCGGTGGCTGGGCCTTGGCTGTCAGAGTGACGGACGAAAAAGGGCGACCGGCTCAGCTGGTATCCGCCGCGGTGCGCGACCAATTGTCGGCTCGTCAAATGGAGGCAGGGAAAAAGGGCGATCTGCACGCATTCAATCAAAGCGATGAGCCGATCAGCCGCACGCCCCTCAGTCAGCAGTTTGAATTTTCGATCAACGGTCAACCCTGCAGCCAAGAGCAAAGAGACTATCCCATCAAGCCCGGCCGGAAAAATATCCTCAGCATCCAGGCCGAACAAGAAGGCTATTGGGCGGAACTGACGCGTTGGTCTCCAGATGGCCGGTCGCAGCAACAACGGACCGTGCTTCGTCCAGTGCAAACGGTGTCTCTGGCTTTAGGTTTGATGGCAGTGCCCGCGGTTTTTGAGTACCGCGCCGGCGTGGTTTATCGCTCAGGCTATCGATGGAAGATCGTAATTATTAAGGCCGGCAGTGAAATCCCTGTGGAAGAGCATGCCTTTGTGCAAACCATTGCGGCAGACAACCGCAGCGAAGTGCTGCGCTACGGCCAGGCGCAAGAGCAAGTTCATCTTGGCTGGGAAGCCTTTGAGGTTCATCAACCCATGGATCCGCCGGTGTTGTTATGGCTCGATCAAAAGGTCCTGGAGCAGCCGGACTCGGTCGCGATCTGCTTTCAGCTCAGCGATGGCAAAGCCTTATCCCCTGTTCCCGGCTTGCTGCGCGTGCAAAATCTGCAGGAGCAAAAGTCCATTGTAGAAAAAAAGGTGCTGGCCACGGCGCAACAACAAACCGTGAGGCTCAAGCCCATAAAATGGCGAGCCGGAGCCTATCGAATCACCTTTGCACCACAGGTAGCAGGCTGCGATGATCATGAGGGTCCCAGTCTGGTTTATCATCGCCAGGCAAAAGATGATCGAGTGCAGTTGTCGCCTTTTGCGCCCTGGTCTTTTGCCAGAGATCGCCGGCGCAACGAATTGATCGTGACCGACTTTTGCCAGGCCTTCAAGCAATGGTCGACCGAATTGCCGCAAAAGAGTCATTGGAGATTGGTTACAGATTCAGGCCGGACCTGTTTGATAAACGACTCAGGCGATTGGCAGGAGCCGCCGGTGGTGTTGCAGCCAGGCTTGAGAGGATGGTACGCCATCTTTGCCTATCCTGTCAAGGGCTATTGTTACCTTCGCCCGGGCAAATCGGGTGTGCCCCGGGGCGTTGCGGCCCCCGGTTCTCTGCTCGCGGCCATGGATCTGACGGATGAAGAGTTGGCCGTCTATGCCACAATGCAGCCCGGCTCCGGTCTGCAAAAATTGCGCTTTGTGCCGATCATCGCGGACTCTGCGAAAAAGCTCCTGGCGTTTCTCAGCCATCCGGCAAAACCGCTCATCGGCGTGGCGGATTGGGGGGATTATTTCTGTCCGCCGTCGATCTTTCACAGTGCCGGCGGCCGGCCGGCGCAGGATCAGTTTGACGCGCTGCTGCGCGGCCATGCGGAGATTGGCATTCGCTCCATCAACTGGGCCCTGGGGCGAAGCTGTCTTCTCTATCACAGCCGGCTGCCTGATGCCTCGCTCTTCCCCAGCGTGCCGCCGGAACAGATGATCGATCAATCCGGCCGTGCGGACCTGGAGGTACAGGCCGAGCTCATCGCCAGACAGGACCAGCTCTCCTATGTGCTCGAGCAGCGAGACCAGGCGGGCGTACAGATCATCCCCTGGTTGACCATGAACCGGCATTATGGCGAGTTCTATGATGAGGGCATCGGCGCTTCCAAATGGTTCAAAGCGCACCCGGAATGGCGCCGATGGCGCAAGAACGCTTATGGACCCTGCCAGGGTGAGGTGAGCTATTTTTTCCCAGAAGTGCGTAAGGAACGATTGGATATTTTTAGCGAAGTGGCTATGTACAATCCCGACGGCCTGCTGGTCGGCGCTTGCCGTCAGCCGCCCATGCTGGGGTATGAGCCGGATATGGTCAAAGCCTACCAACAACGGACCGGCATTGATCCGAAAAACATCGATGCTGCGCAGCAGCCGGCAGAGTATGAACAATGGATCCGCTGGCGGGCTGATTTTTTCACTGAAACACTGCGCGGTTTGCGCGATCAGTTGGCGCCCATCGCCATGGGTATCGGCAGACAGGTCCCGGTCTCCATCCGCATCCCGTCCAAAGGCCTGTTCATCAATATGGCCCAAGGGCTGGATGTGGAGGCCATGTGCCGAGAAAAGCTCATTGACCGAATCCAACTCGATCCCCTGGAGGACTGCGATGGCGCCGGCAGCCATGATGTAACCCCCTACGTACAGTTGGGCCGGCAGCACGATATTAAGGTGTACGGCGGCATCAGCTGCAACACCTGGTGGAATGTCCACGCCATCTGCCGTCGCGCACTCGGGCTTTTACAAGCGGGCGTAGATGGCCTGGAACTGTACGAATCGAACAACCACGTGGTCCTGCGGCCGCAAAGATGGTTGGTGCCCCTGCTGGGAAATGCCGTCGAATTGGAGCACTTTCTGCAGACATCAAACCTCAGCGCCTGTTTCCCGATCTGGTCGCGCAATGCGGCTAGCGGACATGACAATCATTCGTTCCGCGATTCCTGGTCCGTGTATGATAACCAGGGGTGGGGATTGTAAGGCGCTCAGCTGACTAGATTTGATGCGGCACAGTCGTAGCGATAGCTTCTGTTCCACACACCGTCAACAAGAAAGAAGGCCCCGTATGAGAAGCATGCTATTATTTTCCATCATCGGGATCACATTGTGGCTGAACAGCGCATTGTCTCAGGAGCGCAACGGAAAATTATTGCGCAGCGAAGTCTGGCAGCCGTTTGATGCACAGTCCGCCAAAGGTGATTTTTACGTTTCGCCGCAGGGGCAAGATGGTTGGTCAGGGACTCACCCTGAACCCAACGCAGGCGGAACCGATGGTCCCTTCGCCACACTGGAGCGCGCACAACGAGCGGTGCGCGAACTCAAGGCGCGAGTCTTTCAGCCGAAAGGAAAAGCCATCGATGTGCGTTATGTGGGAACCACTTACCCCTATGGCAAAGGCAAGGACATTGTCGTGTTCCTGCGCGAGGGTTTTTATTCATTGCCCGCTCCGCTCCGGTTCACGCCGGAAGACGGCGGCGAACGGGTGGAGACCAATCTCCCTTCCGGCGCCTTTGAGTGGCACCATTTGCGTGACCACTATGTCACCTATGCCGCCTATCCGGGCGAAAAGCCGGTCATCTCCGGCGCCGGCCGTGTAACCCAATGGCGAGAAAAAGACGGCTTGTGGGTGGCCTCCTTTTCAGGACAAGTTCCGGCTCTGCTGGTCAACGGTCAAAAACAGACTTTGGCCAGAACGCCCAACAGCGGCTATTTCACCCTGGCTGCCACGCCCGCCTCGACCTCGGAGATCCCTTTCAAGCCCGGTGAAATTAAAAGCTGGCCGCAGATGCAGGACAATCGCATCGTGATCCTGCTGCGCTGGCGCAGCGCCTATAATTCCATCACACGGATTGATGAAAACAAAGGCATCGCCTGGCTGCGGACTCCGGAGGATGGTCCGGGCGGCCATAATGGTCTGTTGGTGGTGCCGCCCAGATATTACGTTGAAAACATCAAAGCACTGCTGGATGCACCTGGTGAATGGTTTTACGACCAGGAGAAGAAAGAGATCAGCTACCTGCCTCCAGCCGGTCTAAATGATGCCAACACGACCATCGTCTCGGTGCCGCAGATCAGCCGTCTCATTCAGGTGCAAGGCGAGGAAAACCATCCCGTGCGAAATCTGCGCTTCTATAATCTGATTTTTGAAGGCGCCAAAGAAAATTTCCGGGATTTCCCACATCATTACGAAGCCACACCAGGCTGCGTCGCGGTTTCTTTTGAATACAGCCATGATTGTGAATTCGCGAACTCGGAGCTGCGCGCCTGCGGCGGCCTGGGTATGGAAATCGGCTACGGCTGCTACCAAACGCGCGTTTTCGGCAATCGTTTCGATGGATTGGAGCAGGGCGCCCTGGCCATCAGCGGCACCGGCGACGGCGCTAACGGCAAGCTCGTCCAGATGAACCGGGAAACGCGAATAACCGGCAACGTTTTTTCGAATTGCGGGCAAGGCGGCGGCATTACCCTCAGCGCTTTTCACACCTTGCGCACGACTATTTCGCACAATTATTTTACCAAGACAGGACGCCCCTATACCATGGATGTCGGCGGCGGCGGCTTGGAGGGCAATAGCAACGGCGAATGTATTGTGGAATATAATCACTTTGATGACGTGCAGACGGATGCCGACGATGCCGGCGTCATTGTGGTCAACGGCATGACCTATAACTCTCACATCCGCCATAATCTCATTCATGGGGTTGAAAGAGGATTTTTCAGCGACAACGTCGCCTTTTGGTTCGACAACATGTCCAGCGGCTGGAACGTGGAAAACAACCTCTACTATGACCTCGAACAAGCAGCGATGAAGACCTGCGGCACCTATCTCAGCGACAATCGCTATGTTAACAATTTCACTATCGAGCCGCCGGCAAACGCTCCGGAACAGTTCATTCAGGGTGAGCCGGATTGCGCCTGCTCCGATCTGCAGCTTTTGTTTCAAGAGCGAACGCTGCCGGCCGTTGTGGAACCGGGCGCTCTGCTGCAAGCCAGGGCAAATGTCTATAACAACGGCAGTTCAGGCATCGCAACCGTGTCGCTCTGCGCGAACCGCAAACCGATTCAAACACAGCCTTTTCCCATCATCCGTCACAACCAGCGTAGGATCGCGTTCGATTTCCGCTTGAATGAGCCGGGGGTTTATGAGATCTCCATCGGGGAAACCCCGCCGCAAACCGTCACGGTTCGGGGTCTTCAACCAGCTGTGGTGTATGACAAGCTCCTGCTTTCTGAACAGCGAGTGTTGGCTGGACAGGCTGTGCAGATTTCCGCGTCTGCCACCAATCTGCAGCCGTATGATCTGCAGATTTCTATTCCCCTGCTGGCCAATGGCCGGGAAATGGCACATCGCTCCCTCGCATTCAAGGCAGGGACCACGCAACCGGTCTCCTTTATAATCACCCTCGAGCCAGGCGATTATACGATTCAAATCGGCAACAGCGAGACAGAGTCCTTAAAAGTGCTCCGCTGCAGAGAACTGGACGTAAGAAAACTCGCTCTGCACCAATACATTTCGCCAAAAGCCAAGCCGGCCAAATTAAGCGCGCACCAAAAACAGAATCGCTATTCCGTGACCGCCAGCGGCTGGGATTTCTATCATGCCGAAGACGCCTATGCGACCATGTACCTGAAAGCGATTAAAGGCGATTTTGTCGCCACGGTAAAAATCGCCTCCTTTGGCGAACAGACCAATGACTGGTACCGGGCCGGACTGTTTGCCCGCAACGATATCAGCCGCAGTTTCGACGTGGACCGGGGCAGCAAAGGCTCCCTGCTCATGTTCAGTACACCCCGCCGCGCGGGCATGCAATATGACGAATTCGGCGATGGCTGCATGCACAAAGCGGCCAGCGAAAATCTGCCGGAAAACAGCTCCACGCCCATCTGGCTCAGATTGGAGCGTCACGGCAACCGCTTTACCGGCTATGCCGGCCTGGATGGGAAAACCTGGCTGATCAAACGGCAATCCAGCGACCTGCCCGGCTTGGCCCAGGCCATTGATCTGGGGCTCGCGGCCGGTTCACCGGATCAAAAACCCTATAGCGTTGAATTTGCAGAGTGGAAAATTTTAGTGGAAGAAGATTAGCTCGCTGTATTTCATGGTATCAAGGAGAATGTATGCACAAGTTAAAATTTATTTCCGTCACTCTAGGGATCCTGATGCTTGGCCTGTTGTTGCCGGCCCTTCAAGCCGCCTCTGTTGAGGCACAGCCATTTCGTTCCAACGTCTTCATCACCGACTGGCTGGTCTGCGGCCCCTTTCCCAATGACAGAGGCCAATCCATAGATACGGATTTCCTGACTGATCAGGGCGGCGAAACGGCTTTTAGTCCCCAGTCTTTAGCCACTTATTCCCATGCGGCGATCGCCTGGCGCCCGGTCCGGGCCGATGCCTCGGGAAAATTGGATTTTATCCGCTGTATGTCCCCTAATCAGCGCAACGTCGCTTACGCTGCCGCGGTGATCGACTGCCAGCAGCCAACCTTTGCCATTCTCAAGATCGGCAGCAACGATCGCATCAAAGTCTGGTTGAACGGCACCCAGGTGCACTATTACCCGAGCGTGCGCTCCAGCGGTCCGGACGCAGACAATGTGGCGGTCTCTTTGCAGCAGGGTAAAAATGTTCTGCTCGCCAAGGTGGATCAGGAAGGGGCCGGCTGGTTTATGTACGCGCGCTTGGAGGCGCTGATCAAAATCGACGATCAACTGTGGGTGCTGCAACCCTCCATCAGTCCAACCCCGCGCCGGGTAAATGACACCAAGGTTGCGGATATGATCAGCCTCCTCGCCTTCAATATGAGCGATGAAACCATCGGGCCGATAAGCTTGCAAATGACCAGCGGCGCCGGCGGCCAAAAAAACCATGATAGCGATTGCTATCTAGAACCGCGCCAGATGGACTGGCTGCAGGCGGAAGCTGAAATCGACGTGCAAAAGTTTGAAAGCACTCTCGCCGCTGAATTGACCATCAGCCGGGGGACGGCCAGCAAAACGTTCAAGCTTTCAGAAAAACGACAACCGATCGTCAACGGCAATGTGTATCTGGTTCCCGGCTTTCATGTCGATCCGGTTTGGGTGGACAGCCAGGCGGGCTTTCAGGTTAAAAGTTTTTCCAACTCGGATCAAAATCTACGCGCCATGGAGGCGGACTCGAGCTATGAAATTTTTCTGCACGAGATTCCCTACCTCAAACCCTATTATGACGCCCATCCACTGGACCGGCCGCTGATCCGCCGCTATGTAAAGCAGGGACGCATCGCCACCGGCGGCAGCTATAATCAGCCCAACGAAACCACGATTTCCGGCGAAGCCCTGGTTCGCAACATCCTCTACGGCCGGCTTTTTCACGAGAACGTGCTGGGCGATGCCCCGGTTGCCTATGCACCCTGGGATGTGTTCGGCCATATCATTCAAATGCCGCAGATTTTGGTCAAGTCCGAATTCATCGGCACCGCCTGGACACGCTCTAATTATCGCGAACCCGAAGTGCGCGTGCCCGATGTGCCGGATCTCTACTGGGGCGTAGCGCCGGACGGCAGCAAGTTGCTGACCCGCAAGGTCAATTACGGCTTTGACTGGCGCGGCGCGTCTTATGATCTATCGCAAAGCGCGCGCCAAAAGGCCGCGATCATGCTTAAAAGTCAGCAACAGCAAATCCCCGGCATCAAAGCGGAATTAATCCTTGACGCCAGCGATGAAAAAGCACCGACCTCCTGGATGATTGGCCGCTCCGATGAATTTAAAAACTATATACCGACGGTACATTTTTCCGCCAACGGCCAGGCTGAATATTTCGCCGCCGTGCTCGATCAGCTCAAGCAGCAGCCATTGGACATCCCCGAGCTTTCCCGTGATGAATCGCAATACAACGAAGGCTGTGAGCTGTCACGGTTTGATCTGAAAATGGGCAACCGGCTGTGCGAGAACACCTTGGTGACTGCGGAAAAGTTCGCCACCATTGCCAATCTTCTCGGCCAGCCCTATCCGGCCAAAGAATTGTATAAGGCCTGGCGGCAGGTGCTCTACGGTCAGCATCATGATGCCATCACCGGCTGCGGGGCGGACGTGCCCTATATGGACTTGAACGCCGGCTATCGCGAGGCGTTGGAGCTGTCCAGCGGATCGTTGCAAAAGGCGCTGAACTTTATCGGCCACTCCATTGCGACCGAATCAAAAGGCAGTGACGTGGCGCTGATCGTCTTTAATCCGCTCAATTGGCAGCGCGATGACATTGTCCGGGCTGATCTCGCTTTTGAGACGCCCCTGGCCGGCTTTAGCATTGTGGATGAGCACGGCCGGCCGGTGAACTGCGTGGTTGAAAAAACAGAAAAAAACAATCAGGGCCTGACCTCTGCTCGTGTGATTTTTCTGGCGAAAAAGGTGCCGTCCGTCGGCTACAAGACCTATTGGCTGCAGCCGGCTGCAACCATGCCTCCTTCCGCCTTGGCCACGACGAAGGCCGGGGCCACCATCGAAAACGAGCAATACAAAATTACGGTTGATGAAAAAATGGGCGGCGGCATCACCAGCCTGGTGGACAAGCGCTCAGGCAAGGAATTGATCAGCACGCGGAACGGACACCCAGGCAATGAGCTCATCCTGCTCAAAGAAGGCAATGGTTTTGAACCGGCGTGGCGCTTTATCACCACGGGTGAAAAATATTTTTCCAAAGACACGCCGGCGCAGGTGCAGGTCTGCGAGAACGCGCTGTACAAACGCATTCGCGTGATCGGCGCCATGCCGCGGCTGCAAAAACGGATCCAAGAGATCACCCTGTATCAGGGTATCGATCGAATCGATTTCCGTACTTATTTAGTAGACTATCAGGGATTGCAGGGCGGCAATATCATTGAAAAAGAAGTCCATTCTGACCGCGATTTTTATTGCATCGGGTTTCCCACTGATTTGCAGGGCAATATTCCGGTTCTTGAGGACCGTTTTGCGGTCAAGGCCTATTTCCCCAGTAAGGAATACCTGTCCTATTACAGCACCAGCCGTGAATGGACCTCCCATCACGCTATGAACTCTTGCTATCAATGGATGGATTATGGACATTCGCTGAAGCTCCGCTGCGGCGATGCGCACTCTATCGCTATAGGTCCGGCCGAAATCCTCATCCCGCGCAGCCCCAAGCTTCGCCAAAGCGGATTTGAACTGCAAAAGGCGCTGGCCCGGAAAGGGATCACCGCCACGCCCGGCTATGACACGGTTCAGCGCCAATACGATATTCAGTACCGTCGCTTTAGTTTTTCCATCGGCGCTCTGGGTCAAAATCGCTATAATGAAAAGCTGCTGCGAGCGATGCCTCCGGCGGACCGCCAACGCATTAAAAAAGAGATCGCTCTAAACGACTTTACTTATGTCGTATACTCGGACAGCACCTTGTCTGAATCATGGTTCAAGCTGCCGGTGTTGATGATCATCGGCAGGGACGAGGCCGCCACGGCCACGGGCGTGCAGCGCCTCGTCGAACAGCTGCTGCAAACCGGCGAAATCCGCTTAGCCGCGTCCACTGCGGTCGGCAACGAAAAATCACAGGTTCCGCAGCAGGGGTTGGCCATCCTCAATCGCGGCAACATCGCCGGAAGCGTGGAGGCCGAGGGCACTATGATTCTAGGGCTTTTCCACTCCGTGCCCTGGCAAGCGCCGCTGCTGAACTGGACCCATGATTTTCCCGAAAGAAAAACTCATATATTCGATTACAGCTTGGTTCCGCATCAGGGCGATTGGCGGCAAGCGCAGCTGGTGCGCCGTGGCTATGAGTTCAATAATCCGCTGATCGCCATGGTGGAAAAAATTCATGCCGGCTCACTTCCCAGCCAACACTCGTTTTTCAGCAGCGGCGACGCTCAAGCGGTGATCACCGCCATTAAACCTAAAACTGCCGGTCGCGAAGCTTTTCTGCGCAACCAGGCCACGGATACAGCCAACGGCGTGGTGCTGCGATGCTATGAAACGCACGGACAGGCCGGCCGCATCTCGATACAAACAAGCTTTGATCTAAAAAAAGCTGAAAGCGTGAATCTGATGGAGCGGCAGGCAAAACCGCTGGACGCAATGACCCATGGCGTGGATATTCCTCTGCCCGCCAATTCCATCGAGACCGTGCTGCTGACCCTGGCCGGCCAAAAGCCGGCAGGCGGCGCCACGCAGGCTGCTGCATCGGCGTTTGTGCGCTATTGGGAGCACAATGCAGGAGCAGCACCCATCGGCTATTTGCCGGTTTCAGTGCGACTTTTAGGAGCAGCCGATGCCAGCCCAAATACGGCCAAGCTGGTACGCAAAATCCAGGTGGCGATCACCAACGACTATGTCGATGCAGCGGTCAGCGGCAAGGCAAAAATTGAAGCGCCTGGCGGCGTGAGGCCGATTCCCGCGGAGATCGCCTACGCTGTACCGGCAAACAGCGAAAAAATATACGATGTCTTTTTGGTAACTGAAAGCGCTGCGCTCACGCCCGGATTTGTCAAGGCTTCCATCGAACAGGAGGGACAAATTCTGTACGACGTTCTCGAGCTGAACCTGCCGGTGAAAACCTTTGGCCACGCGGCGAAAAACGCCACTCCAGGCATCAAGCTGGAATGGAAGGTAACGCAAGACAATGATGATATAACTATTACTTTAAGGAATCCCTTTAACCAAACCGTTTCAGGGGAGATCACCTTAATCGCACCCAGTGAATCGTGGGGCATGGCTCTGGTCAATCCCATCTGCCACACCGAGTTTACCCCCTGGCAACATTCCTTTTCATTGCCGTCAGGCGGCAAAGCCGATTATTCTTTCAAGCTTTTGCGTCAGGAGGACCTATCAGCTGAAGAAATAACCACCTGGGCAGTGGCAAAATTGAGCTATTTGGGATATGCCGAATATATTGAGGTTTTTGGCAGACTGGCCATCAGTAAATGACCTAGCTTATTATGATCAGGGAAATTAAAGCGATTAATTGAAAGAAGGAGTGCAGAAGATGAAAGTTTTTAGGGCCTTGCCACTGTCGGCGATCGCGTTACTATTGAGCATCCAGCCGCTGCGGGCGTCGGAGACAAAGATGATTTGCTATTCCGTTCAACCCAACAGCTATCTGACCGACCACGCTCAAAAAATCGCCAAAATCTATGATGGATTCTTTTTTTCCATCGGCTCTTGGGAAAGCGGTCCGGTGCAGGTTTTAGGCGTCAGCGGCCAGCCGGCGCAGAATCCCAAGTGGTATCCCTTGGCGAAAAAGAATCTGGCCGCGTTGAACAAAGCCGGGGTGACGGAAAATTTTCTTACCGTTTATTTCGGCGGCGATGAGCCTTGGCCATCGCCCTCCACCCTGCTCAGCGACGAGTTCAGCAGGAAAATGATCGCCCATTACGCCGCCATCGGCCAAGCGGCGCGGGATCTGGGATTTCGCGGCGTCTGCATCGATGTTGAATATCCCTATCCGCGCTACATGGTCGATCATCCGATCTACCACTATCAAGGATACACCGTCGAGGACCTTGAAGCGGCAGCGAAAAAACAGGGGAGCGCCTGCATCCAGGCGCTCCTGGAACAATTCCCAGAAGCGGTGATCATCACTCTGCCGGGTCAGTTGCGCGGCCGATTCATCGATCGAAATTTTCAATATGGCATGCTTGAACATATGGCGGAGGTGAACGCCCCCGGCGGCTTTCATCTCGGCGCCGAATACACTTATTCGCTGAACGATCCCGTCTCCACTCTAATCACCCCGCGTTTCGAAGACGCCGGCATCAGTCAATTCATGAGCGCAAAGATGCAGAGCTATTGGCGTTATAAGTGCACCATTGCACCCGGCGTCTGGCCGCTGCATATGGTGGAAACCGGTGGCAAGGACTATCCGGTGAGACCCTGGAAAGAAGAAGTGGCTGAGTTAAAAGAACAAATGTCCATTCTTCGTGCAGTAAGCAAACGTTATATTTGGTCCTACACCGGCGCGCCGGTCTGGTATGTCCACAGCAGCGGGCTGGAGAAAAAATACGGGCTGGCCAAACAGAAATTCTCACAGCCCGATATCGACATAGCCGAATGGCACAACATTCTTAAGGACAAGGCCAACCAGCCACCGGCTGCTCTAGCCCCTTTACGTGCCAAGATCGCGCAGTATGACGCCGGTACATTATCTGCGAATGAACTCTGCGATGCCTTTGGTGTTGCGGGCCACTGGTGGGTTCTGGGAACTCTGGCCAATCCGCATCAAAAGCCCCAGTATGCCGCCGCTCAAGCGGTTCTGCGACCGATCGATCCGCAGGAGCTGTTTCACGGCAGGGATCATGCGGTGCGCTGGTTTGACTATGCGCTGCTGGATCCGCGCGGAGTTGTCAACTGTGCGCGGACCTTTGATTGGCGGAATACGGATTCCAGCTCGGTTCATTTTGTCACTTTTGTACATTCGCCCAAACAACAGCCAGCGATCCTTCAAGTCGGCTGGGATGACGGCATTCTACTCCGCTGCAACGACCAGGTGGTCTTTGACCGCACAACTTATCCGGTACGTGGACGAGGCCAGCAATACCGGGATCGCTATGCCTTTGAGGAACGGGTGCCGATCACACTGCAGCCGGGAAGGAACAAGCTGGCGGTCACCTCGATCAATTCACACGGCTCCTGGATCTTTGCCCTGCGGTTGACCGACGAGAGGGGAATTCCCCTGGACGACGTCTCATTCAGATTAGATTAGTGATCTGCAATCCGGATATTCAGCTGCACTGGTCCCGCTGCCGTTTAAAACTGAGGGTATCACATCTCTGTCAAGCCGGTTCAGCTCAAGCGGCATTCAGGTTGTCGCATCCCTTTGCGCGTCAGCACCAACTGCCAAACCTGACTGTGTCGCGCCCGAAAACCTCCTGCGCTGCTGAGCAGATAAAACCGCCACATGCGGTAAAAGCGTTCATCGTATCGCTTTTTCAACTCTGGCCAGGCCTGGTCAAAGTTGCGGTACCAGGCCATCAGCGTCGGATCGTAGTGAGGCCCGAGATTATGCAGGTCCTCTACCACGAAATAGCCCTCTATCGCCTTGGTCAACTGGGCCAGAGAAGGAAGCATACCGTTGGGGAAGATATATTTCTGCGTCCATGGATTAGAGGTGGTTGAGCTTTCATCCGAACCGATGGTATGCAGGAGCACCATCCCATCCGTTGCCAGGCAGCGGTCGAGCGTCTGCATAAACGTGCGGTAATTTCGATAGCCCACATGTTCGAGCATGCCGATGGAGACCGCTCGGTCAAAGCAGCCGGTGGTCTGCCGGTAATCCTGTAGGCGGATTTCGATGGGCAAGTCCCGACATAATTCCATGGCCATTGCACGCTGCTCGCGGGAGACCGTTGTGCCGACGACGTTCACCTTGTACTTTACCGCGGCAAATCGAGCAAAGCCTCCCCAACCGCAGCCGATATCCAGGACCGACATGCCCTGCTGCAGATTGAGCTTTCTGCAGATCAGATGCAATTTCGCCTCCTGCGCCGCGTCGAGTGAATCCGTATTCTGCCAATAGCCGCAGGAATAGTTCATCAGCCGGTCGAGCATGGCCAGATACAGGTCGTTGCCGATGTCATAGTGGTGTTCGCCGACCTGAAAAGCGCGGCTGGGTGATTGCATGTTGAAGAGCCGGGCGCGCAGCGCCAGCAGCCAGACCCGGTGATCGCCGGTCACCCGTTCGTCCAATTTCGCCAAGAGCACACGGCGGATGAATTCATCGAGCGCTTCGCACTCCCACCAGCCCTCCATATAGCTTTCGCCGAGGCCCAGATGGCCTTGTTTCATGACACGGGGATAGAAAGCAGGATTTAAAACTTTTATGTCGTGGCGTGCGGGACCATTGACAGTTATCGATGCGGTCGAGAGGAGTTCATGGAGCATCAAGGCATATTGATCCGCCATAATCCACCTCCTTTTCAAAAAACTGCTGGATGTAAAAAAAATGACACCAATCCGCTGGATGTGCCAGTATTTTTACCAATAACAGGAAAAATAAATCTCCGCCTTTGCACCGATTGTACAAATCGATCCTGTGCGTTCCATCTAACAGCATTCTCCTAAGGGGCGCGGACGTCCTCGTCCGCGTGTAACCATTCGCGCGGAGCTGGAGCTCCGCGTCCCTTATTGCTATCTTTCTTCCAAGGGGCGCGGACGTCCTCGTCCGCGGTTATGCATTAATCTTGAAATCAGTTAACTATCTTCATTTTCAAGCTGTTTTACATAGAGAATACATTCCTCTTTAGACAATTTGGCCATAGCCGGATTTCTTTGAATATAATTTTTACAGTGCAAAAAATGCGTCTCATTTCGAATCATGCGATCCCAGTAATCCGCTTGCCAAAGTGAGCCCTTACGACCCATCTTGGCGTTGATCTTGCGAGCAGAGTAGCTTTTCCAGGATTGGACGATCGTTTCAATCTTTTTAGCTTGGGCTAATTGAAACAACACATGCACGTGATTCGGCATCACAACAAAAGCATGGATGATATATCGGTCACCATCAAAATGATTAATCGACTCTGCTACATCAATACTGATCTCATGCTTTCGCAAAAGACACGATCCCATTCCCTCATCAAGCCAACGATCGATATTCCGAGAAAATTTTTCATGGTACTCAGCCTCAATAATCTCATTCCAGGGCTTTGGGTGCATACGCGACCAGATATCTTTTTCAGTCAACCATTGCTGCAATTTTTCGTGCGGTATGGAATCGGCTAAATGCCATGTAACAAAATAAGTAATTGCACCTTGTTGCCAGTGAGGTAACCAGTGCTTATGGATTTCTATTTTGCCATTTGGATTTAAAAATCTAATTTCATCCATAGCTGCGAAATTAAAATATGATAAAACCCTTGTTAATGTTTTGACGCTGAATTTGCAGCATTTAGTCACGCGGAGCTGGAGCTCCGCGCCCCTTATTGCTATCTTTCTTCCAAGGGGCGCGGA
>DAIQOA010000037.1:29497-31290 GCA_036788095.1 bacterium
GACGTCCTCGTCCGCGTAGGGCTTTTCCAAGGGGCGCGGACGTCCTCGTCCGCGTGTAGCCATTCGCGCGGAGCGAGAGCTCTGCGCCCCTGATTACTATTTACTTTGGATGGTGATAATAGAACCTTCTAGTGGCCTTGATTTCGCCTCAAGCCGGATGACCCCTGGATGGTTGTGCAGACCGCGAATGACAATGAGCGCCTGACCATTATAGGCTCGGCCGGTCGTTGATTGAAAAGCGGCATGGCTGGTTGCATCTCCATTATCAAGTGCAGCGATCAGCCCCGGCCCGCTCAGCTGAAAGCTGATGAACGGCGCGGAGCGAGGCACGGTAAAACCTTGGTCGTCCTGAACAGCCAAAGTGACAAAGGCCAGATCATGGCCATCCGCTCGAATCATAGGCCGATCCACACTGAGCTGCAGCCGTGCCGCCGGGCCGGTAGTGCGCACGCTGTCCTGGGCCCATGGTTTTCCCCCCTTAAAGGCCTCCACCCGGAGCTCGCCCGGCTCATAGACCACATCGTCCCAGCGCAGGCGATAGTCGCCGGCTGCCTTGCGTTTCCTGCCAAGTGAACTGCCGTTCAGATACAGTTCGGCCTCATCGCCGGAAGTGTAGACGTGCACGGGCGTGACCTGACCGACTCGTTCCGGCCAATTCCAGTGGGGCAGAATATGCGCCATGGGCCAATCCGGCCGCCAACGGCTCTGATAAAGAAAGAACCGGTCTTTCTTAAATCCGGCCAGGTCGATGATGCCAAAATAAGAGCTGCGCGATGGGATGCGCACCCTTCCCAGGTTGTCGCGATCGTTTTGCACCCTTTGCCGCAACTTTGGATCAGTAAAAATCATCGCCTCGTTTGCATCGTCTCCATAGGGCGTGGGTTCACCGAGATAATCAAATCCGGTCCAGACAAATTCACCCAGGGCAAAGGGCGCATTGTCCAGACCACGAAACTCCACATCCGGCGGAAAGGCCCAGGGTGGGGCATAGAGGTCATAGGAACTGACCTGAAAATTCACCCGGCCGAGGGCTTTATCCTCGTCCTTCGGAAAGAAATACTCCCCGCGCGAACTGACGCAGGACGAGGTCTCACTGCCCATCACCGGTATCGACGGATCGTGCTGATGAAAGCGGCCGTATTCAATAGGTTTATAATTAAAACCAACGATATCCACCGCCTTTTGAAAGCCGTTATATCCGGCATCCGTGTTGTTGAAACCGCTGGTGATAAAACGGCTGCGATCCTCTTCGCGCACGACGGCGGCCAGATGAGCGGCCAGCTTCCACCCTTCCGGTTGCCACTGGTCCGGCACTTCATTGCCGATGCTCCACATTACTACACAGGGATGGTTGCGGTCGCGGCGCACCAGCGCGCGCAGATCCGCTTCATGCCAGTCGTCAAAGAGCAGGTGATAATCATTTTTCTTCTTGCCCTTTTGCCAGCAATCAAAGGCTTCGTCCATCACCAGCATGCCCATGCGGTCGCACAGGTCCAGCAGTTCCGGCGCCGGCGGATTGTGACTGGTGCGGATGGCGTTGCAGCCCATCTCCTGCAGCATCTCGATTTGACGCTGCAACGCAGCCACATGGATGGCAGAGCCCAGGGCGCCGAGGTCATGGTGCATACAGACGCCCTGAAAGGACACCCTTTCGCCGTTCAAAAAAAAGCCCTTGTCGCTGTCCACTGCAATGGAGCGAATGCCGAACGGCGTTTCCACTTCATCGCAGACCTTGCCGGACCGGCTTAGGCTGGTTATCGCGATGTAGCGGTGTGGATCTCGTAAACTCCACA
>DAIQOA010000038.1:0-30962 GCA_036788095.1 bacterium
GTCGGGACTGGGATCAACGGCTGGTCGACTTCGTGGCGGAAGAGTTCATTCGCAAACACGGCGTCGATCCACGCGAAGACCCCAACGTGGAAGGCCAGCTGATTCGGGAATGCGAGGACGCCAAACGGACACTCTCGGGGCGCTCCCGCGCCTGGCTGGCCTGCTCCTATGACGGCCACCAGTTTCGTCATGAGGTGACGCGCGAACTGTTTGAGGAAATCACTCAGGACCTGCTGGAACGCACCGCCTTCACCACGCGGCAGACACTGCAAGCCGCCGGGCTGGACGGGTGGCTGTTCTACGATTTTCATAACCGCGACCAGATCGCAGCGCGCATATTGTCTATGGACACCCATCGTTTCGCCTCCCGGCGATGGTTCTACTACATTCCGGCCCAAGGCGAAGCGCAAAAACTGGTGCACCGCATCGAACCGTGGCGCTGTGATCATCTGCCCGGCGTCAAGCACATATACCTGCCCTGGCAGGAACTGCACCGCCTGCTCAAGACCATTCTCGGCCCGGCTAAAAAAATCGCCATGCAGTATTCGCCTCTCAACGCGGTTCCTCCGGTTTCCATCGTCGATGCCGGCACCGTCGAGCTGATCCGCAGTTTCGGCGTACAAGTCGTCTCCAGCGCGGATCTGGTGGGCCGCTTTGAATCCCATCTCTCCCTCGCGGACTGGGAGTCCCATCAGCAAGCCGGCCGGCTCATGCAGATGATCAAAGACGAGGCGTTTAAAGAAATCAGCCGGCGCGTCAAGGCCGGGGACGCACCCCGGGAGGTCGAAATCCAGCGGTTCATGCAGGATCTCATGAAGCAAAACAACCTGATCGCCGAAGATGGGCCGGTGGTTGCGGTGAACGAACATGCGGCTGATCCGCATTTTGAACCCACTGAGAGCAACAGCCTAAAGATGAAAAAGGGGGATTTGGTTTTACTGGATCTGTGGGCAAAGCAGAATGTAGCCGGCAGCATCTATTATGACATCACCTGGATGGGTTATATCGGCGAGACCGTGCCTGATGAGCACGAATCGATCTTTCAGATCATCCGCCGCGGCCGCGATGCCGCCCTGCAGTGCGTGCAGGAACATTTTCGCAACCGTCAGGCGCTCCACGGATGGGAGGTGGATGAGGTGTGCCGCAAGGTGATCGTAGAAGCGGGTTATGGCGATTCCTTTACCCACCGCACCGGTCATAACATCGGGGAACAGGTGCATGGCAACGGAGTCAACATTGATAATCTGGAGACCAAGGATGAGCGCATGATCCTGGCCGGGACCTGCTTTTCCGTTGAGCCCGGGATCTATCTGCTGGATGAAAAACGGGGCTATCGAACCGAGATCGATGTGTTTGTGACTGAAGAGGGTGAGGTCGACGTCACCGGAGCGATTCAGGAAAGGATCGTGCCGATACTAACTTTGTGACGCCGCACTGCGTTTGATCATCGGTCCATTCATTTTTCGCCATCCCCACCGGGGTGGCTTTTTTTTACCCTATTGATATAACGCGTTAAGCGAACCTGGATTCGAGCGGAGGCGCGTTCGCGGCAATGCCTTCCAGGAAGTGTTATTGCTTTACCATAATATCGACGCAAGCGGAATCCTGTTGTACCCATCCCGGTTCCCCGGCGTGCCACACTCCGCTCGCGCGGATCAACGCCTGGCGCACGTTGACCAGTCGCAGCATAGGTTCCACGCCTGTGGCGGATTGGACGTTCAACGCCTCCACGTCGAGATCAACGATATCCTGTCCATAGAACGCCGGGCGCAAATCCGGCGCCGGCAGCGAGACACGAACATGGTCGAGCTCCAGTCCACGGATATGACGGGCGTACATGGCTACTGCCGGAAGATCGCCGAACTTGTCGGGAGAAGGATACGCATCGATCAACTCCGGCACGGTTATGTCCGCCTGTGAGCGGCTGCCGCCGCCACAGTAGGTCAGGTTCAAGCGGCTCAGGCTGATGGCTTGGAGGGGATGGCCGGGAATGCCGGTGAGCAGACACGCTTGCCGGGCTTCACTGGCGATAATGTTGTCGATGATGATATTCCGCAAACTTCCGGGCGTGGGCGTCGCCTGATCCCGGCCGCGGTTGCCCAAACGGAGAAAGATGGGGCAATGCACCTGGTCCATGACAAAGTTGGTAATCGAGACGCTCTCCAGCCTGCCGCCGTCCACCGATTCCAACGCGATTCCTGAAGTGGGCACTCGCCACTCCGGATGGCGACGTAGAATGCAGTTGCTGACTGCGATATGCTTAAAGCCGCCGCCTGATTCAGTGCCCAATTTAAAGCCATTGCATGCGGTGACCAGAATGCAGTCGCTCACGGTGAGATACTCAGTGGCGCGGCGAACACCCAGGGAAAAGCTGGCCTTTGGCACAATGGCGTCGTCTCTGCTTTCAATATAGCAGTGGGAGATCTGCACAAAGCGACTGGCGTCCGGATCAATGCCGTCGCAGTAGCCGTTGCGAACGGCGACGCCGTCGATCAGTACATGATCGCAGCCCAGAAGGCTGATGGCATAGTTGGGGGCATTACGGATGGTCACGTCGCGCACGGTGATGTTGCGGCAGCGTTTCAGGGCGATGGGCTTGGGACCGCCACGCCGGCTGCGATTGCCGTCGATGACGCCCGTGCCCAGGATGGCGATGTGCTCGATGTCTTCGCCCCAGATCAGACTGAAATGAAAAAAACTCGTTTCATGGTCCGCTGCGTTGGCAAAGGAAAGTTTTTCATAGGGATCGAAATCCGCGTCGTCGGGACTGGCCAGGAGCCGGGCGCCGTGATCCAGATAGAGAGCCACATGGTTTTTCAGATGCAGGCTGCCCGACAGGTAGCAGCCGCTCGGCAGGTGCACGGTGCCGCCGCCCCGACGGCTACAGGCATCGATGGCCCTTTGCAAAGCAGCGGTGTCCTTGGTCCTGCCGTCGCCCGTTGCGCCGTAATCGCGGACGTTTACTGTCAAGGTTCCAGTGACGCTGTTGGTCGCGACGACGAGGAGAAACGCAAGACAGGACAGGATGGCCCGGTTGAGCATAGGCTGCTCCCAAGTCAAGGGCTAAAAATTTTTGACGGTCTCCAGCATGGTCACAATATTTTCCACCGGTGTGTGGGCCTGAATGTTGTGAACCGTATTAAAGATAAAGCCGCCGTTTCTGCTAAAAATCTCGCAGCGCCGCAGCACCTGCTCGCGCACCTGTTCGGGCGTGCCAAAGGGCAGGGTCTTTTGCGTATCCACGCCGCCGCCCCAAAAAGTCAGTTGATCGCCGAACCGGGCTTTCAGCGTTTCCGGGTTCATGCCCGCGGCCGAGCACTGCACCGGATTCATGATGTCGAATCCTGCGTCGATCAACGCCGGTAGAAGCGGGAGGATCGCTCCGCAGGCGTGTTTAAAGGTCTTCCAGGTGGTGTGTTGGTGAATCCAGCCGTTGATCTGCTTATAATAGGGCAGATAGAGCGATCGAAACGTCTGCTCCGAGCAAAAGGTGGAGCTCTGCGTTCCGAAATCAGTGCCGCAGATAAACACCGCGTCCACCTGGTTGCCGACCCGCGCGTGGATCCTGGCCAGGTTCTGCAGGGCGATTTCAGTCTGTGCCGCGAACACCCGGTGGATATAGTCTTGTCGGGTGACGGTGGAGATATACCACTCCTCCACATCGCGGATGCCTTTGGGGTATTTCAAGAACGGCGCCGGCACCAGGGCGATGTCGCCCAGCGCGGTTCCGCCGAAGGAGGCGATGATGCCGCGGCCGGTGCGTTGGCCGGCCTCGACCTCCTGCTGATAATAGTCCAGGTCCTCATTTGAAATGAGGGTGAACTCCTCCAGGTTGTCGCGTGGATCGAGCGTCTCCTCGCGCAGCGGCGGCTGACGGATGATCGAGTCAAAGTAAAAACCGTTTTTTGGCATGCGGCCGCTCGGCGGCGCCGATAGATCGCCCTTGGGATAAATCAGCAGGTCGCCGTTTTCACTCCGCGTGGTTTTAAACTGTTCGGACACCAGGATTTCCATGCCGTTGTCCATGCGAAAGGGCTTCCAGTTTTCATTGACAAAGCCGAACAGCGTCTCGCGACCGATCACCCCTTGCACGTCGATGCCCATGGCCTGCATGAGATCTTCATCGATCCAGCCGAGCATCTGGTAGGGTTCGTGCACCTTGACCGGCCGCTTTTCCAGTCCGTAATATTCGCGTAAAGCGGCCACACAGGTGTAATGGATGCCCGTGACCGCGGTGGCGCCGAAATCCACCGGGATTTTATCGCTGGTTTGGTGCTGCAGGCTGGCAACAACGCGTGCTTTGCTGGTGGTCATAGACACCTCCTCTTTACTGGACCCGAGGTCAATTTACCGCTTGTTGAATCACCAGGTAAATGGTGGCCATCTGGGCGCCGACGGTGATCAGATCCTTGGCGATCATCCACCAGTCGCGCTCCGGTTTCTCCGGCACGAAAATCGTATCGCCGACTTCGATGATGGTGTCATCATTCGGCTTCATCCATTCCCCGGTTTTGTTCTTGATGATGCGGACTTTGCTTTTGCGTACGTTCCAGTTGTAACCGCCCGCTTCCTGCAGGTAGTAATTCAGCGTCTGCCCCGGCTTGTAGATGTATAAACCGGGATTCACCACCTGACCGGTCAGTTTAACCGTCTGTTCCTGGGCCGGGACGATGATCAGATCGCGGTCGCGCAGCAAAATGTCCTGAGTGTGGTCCTTGTGTTCGAACAGCGCGACAAAATCCACTCCCATGCCGCCGACGAGCTCGCGCGATTTGATTTTAAAATATTCGCGTTCGTTGATGGTCATTTCGGCCACATTCATTTTTTTCAGCCGTTCGAATTCCGGATCGCGTGTGTCCTCATCGGCGCGACGGATGACATAGGCGTTTTTCAATGACGCTTCGGAAGTGAAACCGCCGGCCTGGGCGATCACTTCCGACAGATGGCTCGATTTCTGGCCGATGGCGTAAAGACCGGGGCGCAGGACTTCGCCGGCGACCTCCACGTTGCTCTGCTCATGATACTTGGCAAAAGAACGCACATAGAGACGGTCGTCCGGCTGCAGGGGCAATTGCCAACTCTGCGGATCGTTCAGATCCACGCGCAGGGAAGTCGCCAGACTGCCTTTATCGCTGAAGCGGACGATCTCGAGGTAGGATGAGTCGGCATCCGAGGTAAAGCCGTGCGCCATTCTGACAAGATCGCCGAGACGGTCGCCGGCCGCATATTCAAAAATCCCCGGCGCCCTTACCGCGCCGTTCACATCGATCTGGCTGCCCGGCTCTTGACGGCTGGGCACCATGATCACATCGCCGTTGCGTAAAAAGGGATTGGCCTCCAGATCGCCGGTCAGCTGATAGCGCAGCAGGTCCGCTGGAATTCGGCCGCCATGCTTGCGCTGCACCACAATATTGCGCTGCGAGGCCTCGTTCTGACGCAACAACGATTCCCCCTGAATCTGCGAGGTCTGCATGGTGATCTCTGACCGCATCGGCGTTTCCAACTGGGTCTGTTGGGTTTGCGAAACGACGGAGAGCTTTTTTTTCAATCCGCCGGCAAGGGTGATGGCATCCGACACACGCTGCAGTCCACTGACGGTCACCAGCCCGGGTTTGTACACCGCACCGGCGACTGAGACGCGAAAGGTGCGCAGGGTAAACAGGGAGATCGTGATCTCCCGGCTGGTGTATTTGGCGCGCAGCAGATTCATGATTTTGGTGCGCGCATCGGCCAGAGACAGATCCGCCACCATCAGCGTGCCGACGTTGGGGATCGACAGGTTTCCCTCCGGATCCACTATAATCTGATGACGCACCTCAGGGGTTGCGAGAATGATGATGGACAGAACATCTCCGGGACCGAGGATGTACTCTGCGGCGTCCACCGGGCCTTCCAACACCGGTGATTCCGGCAGGGGTTGCAGCTCAGATTTGTGTAGAACCGACTCCAAGCTGGAAAATTCCCGTGCGGTTTTGGCGAGGTCCTGGCCCAGCAACAGGCCGGTGGATACCAGCAGCATTAAAAAAGTTGAACGCATAAAAACTCCAGAGTGGTTATATTTCAGCACCGTTGAACGAGGCGTTCGCCGACCGGCCGCTCAGCAGCCGGAGATCTTTTTAAACACGTCTAGGATGCGTTGTCCGGCTTGGCCGTCCCACAAGGGGGGAATCGCCTTGCGATCCAGTCTGCCGGCCAGGGCTTCCCGGGCGTAATGAACCATGGCATCGACGGTTAGCGGCACCAGCCGGTTGGATCCCAGCGTGATCGTGATCGGTCTTTCCGTGTTCTCCCGCAGGGTCAGACAGGGAATGTTGAGAAAAGTCGTTTCCTCCTGAATGCCGCCGGAATCGGTGATCACATACCGCGCTTCGCTCATCAAGCGAAGAAAAGCCAGATAGCCCAGCGGCTCTGCCAAAATCAGCCGGTCCAGGGAGCGGATCAGCGGATCCAGGCCGAATTGGCTCACCATCTTCCGCGTGCGCGGATGGATGGGAAAGACGATGGGCGTCTCTTTCTGCAGGATCTCTACGGCCGACAGGATACGCCGTAGAACCTGCGGGTGGTCCACGTTCGAAGGCCGGTGCAACGTCATCAGCGCATACTGATGGGCCTGGACGCCGAGCTCCGGTTGAATGGTCGATGACCGGCTTTTGCCAAGATGCTCCACCAGCGAATCGATCATCACGTTTCCCACCAGGTGCATTTTTCCCGGATCGGTTCCCTCTTCAATCAGGTGATCCCAGCCGCTCTGCTCAGTGATGAAGAACAGATCGCTGATGCGGTCGGTCAGCAGCCGGTTGATCTCCTCGGGCATGGTGCGGTCCATGCTGCGCAGACCGGATTCCACATGGGCGATGGGGATATGCAGCTTGGCCGCCACCAGGCTGACCGCCAGTGTCGAGTTGACGTCGCCCACCACCAGCACCCAGTCCGGCCGCTCCTGCGTAAAAATTTTTTCCACCGCCACCATCACCGCCGCGGTCTGCTCCGCATGGGTGCCGGAGCCCACGCCGAGATACAGATCCGGCTCCGGCATCTCCAATTCGACAAAAAAGGTGTGCGACATTCTGGCGTCGTAATGCTGACCTGTATGCAGCAGCATGGGCTTGAAATGTGGATCCACTGCCATGCGGCGGTGGATGGGCGCCACTTTCATGAAATTCGGGCGCGCGCCCACCACGTTGACGATTTTAATCATACACTGCCTGTTCGTTGACGTTGGATAAAAAGATTCGGCATCGCAGCGTATTCATAGTTCCTTGCGATAATTCTGTTTGTAAAAGGCGAGATACTCGCCGGTTTTCAGCCGAGTCCACCAGGCGGGATGCTCCTGGTACCAGGCGATGGTGGAGGCGATGGCCTGATCAAACGCAAAGGCCGGCCGCCAGCCCAGGCTGCGGATTTTCGCCGTGTCCACCGAGTACCGGCGATCATGCCCCAGACGGTCCTGAACAAAGCTCTTTAGGCTTTCAGGCTTGTTCAGCGTTTTGAGAATCGTTTCCGTTATTTGCAGATTGGTGAGCTCATTGCCCGCTCCAATGTTGTACACCTGTCCGTCCCGGCCGTGTT
Organism: bacterium; assembly: GCA_036788095.1. Taxonomy (GTDB): domain Bacteria; phylum Zhuqueibacterota; class Zhuqueibacteria; order Residuimicrobiales; family Residuimicrobiaceae; genus Anaerohabitans. The sequence goes on from DAIQOA010000038.1 coordinate 7,570, forward strand.
CGATGAGAAAGTCGACCGCGGCACAGTGATCCAGCACATAGATCCAGTCGCGCACGTTGAGGCCGTCTCCATAGATCGGCAGGCTTTTATCCTCCAGTGCATTGGTGACAAAAAGCGGGATCAGTTTTTCCGGATATTGCCAGGGGCCATAGTTGTTTGAACAACGGGTGATGATCACCGGCAGTTTGTAGGTGACATAATAGGAAAAGGCCAACCGATCGGCGCCCGCCTTGGACGCCGAGTAGGGGCTGGAGGGTTCCAACGTATCGGTCTCTTTAAAAGAGCCGTCGATGATGCTGCCGTAGACTTCATCCGTGCTGATCTGAATGAATTTCTTAATCTTATTTTTACGCGCCGCTTCCAGGAGAACAAAAGCGCCGTAGACATCGGTTTTGATGAAATCATCCGGCTGACCGATGGAACGGTCAACATGGCTTTCAGCGGCAAAGTTGATCACCACGTCGATGTCCGGCATGATCTGATCGACCAGCCGGCTGTCGCAGATGTCGCCCTTGATGAACCGATAGTTTGAACGCTGGTCGATCCCGGTCAGATTCTCCAGATTGCCGGCATAGGTCAGCTTGTCCAAATTGGTGATCTGAATGGTTTGATCATACCGCTGCAGCAGAAAACGGATGAAATTGCTGCCGATGAATCCGGCGCCGCCGGTAACCAGATAGCGGGTCATGATGGAATCCTTCTTCTAATGATCTTGATAGGTTTACAGCCGGCGCCGCGCCTTGTGAATGCGGTCCGCCGGACAATCGTAGATACGGTAAAACGGCCGAGTCTGCGGAGGATTCGAGTGTTCAAGTTGTTATTAATTTTCAAATTTACAAAGTGCACTGATGAAAGTCAAACGGTTTCTCCCGGCGGATGCCGCAATGGTTGTCCTTTGAAAATTGATTTAAATGCCCTAAATTGATCCGTTCTCCGATGATGCCGGCCGGCCGTGAAGGCCTGTGCCGGCGGTACAGCAAACGATTAAAATAGGCTGATAATATGGACGAAAATAGAACCCTGCGCCTGGGGTTGGTGCAGCTGAACAGCACCGTGGGCGATCTGGAAACCAACAAGAAAAAGATTATCGGCTATGTCGAGCAGGGACGTCAACAGGGCTGCGATCTTGTCGCCTTTCCAGAGCTGGCCCTGACCGGCTACCCGCCGGAAGACCTGCTGCTGCGCAAGCAGTTTGTCGAGAAGCAGAGCCGGGTGCTGGCAGAGATCGCCGCCCTGGTCAAGGACGAGGTGGTGATCCTGGGCTGTGTGGACGAGGCGAACGGCTTTTTATATAACAGCGCCGCCGTGCTGTTTCAGGGCCGACAGGTGGCTTCGTACCATAAAGTCAACCTGCCCAATTACAGCGTGTTTGATGAAGAACGCTATTTCAAATCCGGCCATCTGCCCCTGGTGCTGCAGCTGGGGAGGATCCGCGTCGGCGTCAGCATCTGCGAGGACATCTGGATCGACAATTCGGTGGTGGAGGCCGAGGCGTTTGACGGTCAGGCCCAGGTGCTGTTGAACCTCTCCGCCAGCCCCTATCATGTGGCCAAAGGCGCCGCACGGCTTGCACTGCTGCAGAACAAGGCGCGCAAAACGCGCAGTGCCGTGGTCTATGTCAATCTGGTGGGCGGGCAGGATGAACTGGTGTTTGACGGACAGAGCCTGGTGATCGACGAGAACGGACAAGTGCTGCACGCGATGAAAATCTTTCAGGAAGAGATGCAGGTTCTTGATCTGAATATCGCGCATGTTCAAGCCGATGCAGACGACAAAACGTTTTTGGCCAAAGAGTTTCAATCGTCCTTTGCCGAGTTCGCCCTGGTGCAGCTGCCGAAAAAAACGATCACCGCGCCGGGTTTCAGCGGCAACCGATCCATGAACACGCTGTCCAGAGCCGAGGAGGTCTATCAGGCGTTGCTCATGGGCCTTTCCGATTACACCGCTAAAAACCGGTTCAAGAAAGTCTGTCTGGGCCTGAGCGGCGGCATCGATTCGGCGCTGGTGGCGGCGTTGGCGGTGGACGCGCTGGGCAAGGAGAATGTAGTGGCTGTCTCCATGCCCTCACCGTTCTCCTCGGCCGGCAGCGTCGACGACGCCAAACAACTGGCCGATAATTTCGCCATCCGCTTTATTTATTATCCGATCCGCGCCCTCTATGAAGAGTATCTCGATACGCTGCACGAGACTTTTAACGGCTTGGCCTCTGATGTGACCGAGGAGAACCTGCAGGCGCGCATCCGCGGCAATCTGCTCATGGCGTTGTCCAATAAATTCGGTTGGCTGGTGCTGGTGACCGGCAACAAAAGCGAGGTGAGCGTGGGCTATTGCACCATCTATGGCGATACGGCCGGCGGCTTTGCCCCGCTCAAAGATGTGTACAAAACGTTGGTCTACGACCTGTGCCGCTATCGCAATCAGGCGGCTGGATTCGACATCATCCCAACCGCGATCCTGGAAAAACCGCCCTCAGCGGAGTTGCGTCCCAATCAAAAGGATCAGGACAGCCTGCCCCCCTATGATATGCTCGATGCGATTCTGGAGCTCTATGTCGAAAAGGAGATGGGCGTGCCGGAGATCGTGGAACGCGGCTATGACCTGGAGGTGGTGCGCAAGGTGGCGCGGCTGGTTGATTTCAGTGAGTACAAGCGGCGCCAGGCGGCGCCGGGCGTCAAGATCACTCCACGCGCTTTCGGTAAGGATCGGCGCATGCCGATCACCAACGGCTTTCGCGTCTGAAACGACCCGCGGTTTGAAGGGACCGGGGGGAGAATAATAGAGGACCGGCGCGCTGGTGGTCAGCCGTCGCGTCGCAGCGTGGCCTCATAGGCTGCAACCAATTTTTGCGCTCTGGAATAATCCTCCGGAGTGTCCATTTCGATGCTGGGCCATTCGCAGGTGTCCACGGCATAGAGCGGCACGCCATGATCCAGCAACTCTTGCACCGAATACTCGAACACCTGGTCCAGGATGCGCTCCTTGACGATGCGGCGTTCCAGCACCCGGTACAGCTTGTCCATATAGGCTGCGGAAAATTTGCGGATGCCCACCGCCTCGCCCACCGATCGGCTGATGTCCACCGGCTTGCCCATCTCCACGATGCGGGACGATGATCCGTCCAGAATCACTTTAACCGCCTCTTCATCCAGATGGCTTTTACTGTTGATGGCGACGATGTCCGCTTCCTGCGCTCTGAGCAGTTTGTTCATGGCCCCGGGATAAAACCATAGGTCCGCGTCCACCAGAAAAATTTCCTGCCCCTGCGCATAGGGTTTGGTTTTGTACAGCGACACGCTGTCGCTGGTGGTGGAATATATTTCATTGGTGATAAAGCGATAATTAAGGCCGTGCGAATGGGTTTGAATGTACTCTTTGATCATCTCTTCTTGATACCCGGTGACCATCAGCACATCGGTGAGCCCGCCGGCAGAGATGTTCTGCAGGATCTGTTCAAGAATCGGCTTACCTTCGATGGGTAACAGACATTTGGGCATATGATCGGTCAGCGGGCGCATACGATAGGAGGAACCTGCGGCAAGAACGACAGCGATCATTTAGCCTCCACAGTGACTTTATTAAAGCGATGGACAAAGAAGGATTCGGTTAGGATAAGCATGACCAGATACAGGTTGCCGGCGATCAGGGTGATCCAGAGATACCACTCCAGGCGATTCAGCAGAGCGGCGAGGATGGCCAGGGTGATGTGGGTGGAGCTGCCCAAAAAGGACCAGCTGCGCAAAAGGAAGGATCGATGGTCAGGGTAATCGTTGAACATTTTAAAGTCGTTAAAGGTGACACGGGTCATACGGATGCCGAATCGCTGAATGGCGATGTAGGCCAGGCCGCTGCGGAGGATCATTTTATCCAGCAGACTGCCCTGCTGTCCGGCCAGCTGGCGGCGGTGCTGGCGCAGACTCTGCTCGTCGAGAACAAAGGCGTCCGATTCGAGCGAGTCGGATTTGGCGTAAAAGTGGCGGCGCTGATCCACCAGGATGTTCTGGAACGCCCGGCTGAACCCTGCCGCCATTGTCAATAAAAGGATCGGCAGCGGATCGTTATCCAGCATCAGGCAGAGGCAGATTCCGATCAGGGTGGAGGCGCCGACGATGTAATCGAAAAAGCCGTCGACGATGCCGCCCAGGTAGGTGCCGTTCTTTTTCAAGCGGGCCAGCTGGCCGTCGGCGCAGTCCATCACATTGGCCAAAAGTAAAAACAACGCCGCCGGCAACAGCGAGGCGCCGGCGAAAGAGAGGGCGGACAGCACGCCGAAAATCATGCCCACATAGGTGATCTGATTGGGGGTGATGGGGGACCAGGAGACGGCCTTGACAAAGCCATAGCCCAGCAGCCGATAAAAATAGAGGTCGATGAGCTCTTCGACTTCGATATCTTTAAGCGAGTTTTTATAGTCGCGCCAATTGAATATCACACGGATTTCCTCATTTTTTAATAAGCATATTACAGAACTTTACGATATTTGTCAATGAAATTTTAATTGAAAAGGCTCTTCCAAGTGGCCGTAGCTTTATTCTGCGGCGCAGAGCTCGCCGGCAAAGAGGACCCAGTGAGAACCGGCGGCCTGGCAGAGCGCCTTAAATGAAGAAGGGGGTTGAGGCGATGGCGTTGAGGATTAGGGACAAGGGAAAACTTCTATGGAAAAAGCTTGCTTGTAAGGCCGGCTTTTTTTTATATTACGGCGCCAGAATAATGGGTGTGCCTATCGCTGTTCCTACATCTTAATCTTAGGAGTCCTTTCCATGATTGAAGAGATCAAAGCCCGCCGGCTCGACACCGAACAGTTCATCAAGGAAAAAACGCGTGAAATTCGCGAGATCGTCGGTGACGGCATGGCGCTCAACGCCCTGTCGGGCGGCGTCGACTCGTCCACCGTCACCCTGCTTGGCCACAAGGCGTTGAAAAAGAGGCTCAAAACCGTGTTTATCGACAACGGCCTGATGCGCGCCCATGAGCCGGAGCAGGTGGTCGCCTTTTTCAAGAAACTGGGAGTGAAGGTCGAGGTGGTCGATGCGCAGGAGGAGTTTTTCACTGCGCTGAAGGGGCTTACGGATCCGGAGCAAAAGCGGGAGGCCATCACCCAGACCTTTTACAAGCAGGTGTTCGGCCGCATCGTGCGCGACAGCGGCGCCAAATTCCTGCTTCAGGGCACCATTCTCACGGATGTGGACGAGACCGTGGCCGGCATCAAACGCCAGCACAATGTCTTTGAACAGCTGGGTATCGATCCGCAGCAGGCTTTCGGCTATCGCATTCTGGAACCGCTGATTCAGCTGCGTAAGGACGGCGTGCGCAAACTCGGCAAGGCGTTGGGTCTTCCGCCGGCGTTGTTTAAGCGCATTCCCTTTCCCGGCCCGGCGCTGGCCGCCCGGGTGATCGGCGAAGCCACTCCGGAGCGGATCGAAACTGTGCGCCAGGCGACCGTGATCGTGGAAAAAAGGCTTAGAAACGTCAAGGCGTTCCAGTACCTGGCCATCCTGCATAGCGATCGCGTTACCGGCATGCGCGACGGCAAACGCGATTTCGGCATGCAGATCGAGATCCGCTGCTGGGACAGCGTCGACGCCCGCGTCGCCTCACCCACGCGGTTGCCCTACAAGGTGCTGGAGGCGATGGCTGGTGAAATTCTTGATAAGGTAGCCGGCGTGGTCAGCGTGACCTATAACATTGCGACCAAGCCGCCCTCCACCATCGAGGCGGTGTAACCGTCCCAGTGCGAAGGGGCGAGTTAAAAGACTGATAGGGATCTGCCTGTATTGTTATCACGAGGGCCGCGATCTATGCGGCCCGAAGCCAGCATGCGTTAAGGGAGTTGCTTTGTAAAGAGTTTGCCCATTGTCAGGGGATTGCTCCATTGAAGGGCGTATGGAATTGCGGGTTCTGCTGCTCAGCAATGGCAGTCTTTTTTGGGTTGTTTGTTGAATAGCGCCTCATGGGCGTTTGTTGCTCGGAAAGACAGACTGTAATGTTGTCATCCTGAGGCGCAAAACAGATGCCTGCAACGCCTGTTCACAGATTCTGAGCGCCGAAGGATCTAACGACGAACTGAACATGCGGAAGGCTGTGGTTCTGGTTGTCGATAGATTCCTCGCCCTGCGCGGACACAAAGCACGTGAAAGCGATAGATTATAACCTTGCTGATGATGCCTGCAGCTGTCTGTTGAAAAACAGCTGTCTGCTTCCATCCGAATGAAATCCAACAGCAGGATTTTCACGCCCTTTTTTCTTTCGCCATACCCTGCCAAGATCCTCCGCATGAATCTAGTCCATGTTTTATTTGCGCTGCCCGACTTGCCCTCTTCAAGGTTTGACAAAAGTGCTGCCATCCCACAGCCAGTTCAACATCGTGGCGAAAACGCTTGCCTCGATGTCGGCTGCATTGTAAAGCAGCTCTAACTCATCGCCCAGTTTGGTTTTCCCCTTGACCAAGCCCGTGACATTGGTCAGGCGCGTCCACTCTGTTGAAAGGATATTGACCGGCTCGGGCAGTGGCGTTGGTGCATAGAATCCCGCTGACGCCAGAATCGGCGCCACAGGCACAAACTGGCCGCCGGTGATCTGGACAACGGTGCAGGAGCTGCTATCGCACTTGAGTGCATCCCAATCCGCCGCAGGCACGGGCACAGAGCCAGGGGCCAGCGCGCGGGCGGCGATGCGAAACGTTTCCGTTGTGCCGGCCGGCCGCACCAGCGCCAGTGGATCGGCGGCAGGGTCGTTCAGGGCCGCAGCCGGTACCACTTCGAGACAGCGACCCAGATAAGGCAACAGTTCTGTGGGCGCTGGACTGAGGCATGAAGCCGGCGGCAATCGGCGGCCGGATGCGCTCAGCGGCAGCACACAGCCCTGCTCATGCAGCCTGTTCCGTCCCTGCTGCAGCGCTGGATAGAAATCGCTGCGCACCATAAACCATAGCGGAATGGCGCTTTGGCCGACCCCCTCCGGTCTCTCGTTAGCCAACGGCACCATGCGCAAAGGTGGCTTGAGCGGCATCCAACCCAAAGGCGGATTGGGACCGGCCACACCAAGGATGCCGGCCAGCACCTGCGCCAGCATCTCCTCCTGTTTGGATTCACGCAGCAGATTCAGATAGCCGCCTATCTCGGTGATGTTCTGCGGCGCCGGAACCCGCGAGCCCACCACATCGCCCTGCAACGCCAGCCGGCGAAGGAGGATGTTCTGCGCTTGACAAAGATCGGGATTGTGCGCTTGTCGGAAAAGTTCCAGCAATGATTCGAAAAAACTCGTTGCAGTCGGATCTGCAACGGTGTCAGTATTCGCCATGGTCGCCTCCCGGAATCGCGGCGAAATTTCGCCGGCATAGGATTGGATGAATAGTTGCTCAAGCGCTGAATTTTTAATCCTCTATTCCATGAGCCTACTCTGGATCGGTTTTTTTCTCTGTATCGTTCTCTTTGGGCGTTTTGTCTTCCCCGCCCGAAGTGGCATTCCCGGTTGAACCGGCGCCGGCCTTGGGCGCTGATTCGGTTTTTGTGCCGTACACCGCACTGGCGGCGGTAGAGCCGGCAGTGGGATTGCCTGCATACATGCCGCCGAGAAAGTTGCCGGCCGTGGCCAACGCCTGCGCCTGGAATTGGTGGGTGTTCTTCACCGCATCCGCTCGCGCCCTGTCCGCGTTCTGCTGATCGCCGAGAATGATTTTCGCCAGCTGCTCGGCGCCGGTCATGCCGGTATCGAATCCCTTTTGTTCGGCCGCTGTCTTGATCATCGCCTGCAGCACCGCCGCATCGGCGCCGGCTGCCGTGGGATTGGTATTGATGTTGTTGATCAACGGCTGCAGGGAGGTCAGCGCACTGGATGGCTCCAGCCCCGCAGTAAGAGAAACGCCGGTGGTGGGCATCTGTACGCTGGCGATCTCGGGAGCGCTGTCCGCCGGACTGTCCGCCCAGTGCCAAAAGCGCGTCAGATCGATTTTTTCCGCAGACGGGCAGTTGCCGAGCACCGCTTCTCCCAACACACCGGAGGTCGGCAGTGCGATGACGGATTTGCGCGGCAAGAAGCCGCTCTTGTGAAACTCTACGAGGTTGCTCTGAATGGTCGCGTTGTTCAACACCTGGTCAGCGACCTGGTAGGGAATAAAGAACGGCATGATCATCGAGTTGCCGTAAAAGCCCAGAACCCGGTTTTCTACGCAATTGAGCAAAGGCACATCCTGAGTCTCGTCTTCGAGGCCGCCGGCTGGAACTCCGATGGTAAATCCCTCGAGCATGATCGCACGCTCTTCCGGTGTCATCGACAGCCATATCATCTTGGAATAGTGCACGGTATTGCGCACTACATGCTGCACCATCTGTTCGATTTCTAACAGCTTGGAGTAGCGCAACACCGGCGCCAGCTGGATGGCCGGTATGGGCATCTGGTCCGGCGGCAGCTCTTGACGCGATGCCGCAGAGATGTAATCGTGCGCATAGGTCTCTTCCGAAATTCCATTCACCGCGCGTATCCTGGCTGAAAAATGCCACGCATAGGGTCCGCCGAGCTCCTGTTCCAGCGTCTTGGCGGTCAGATGCACGGTGCCGGCGATCATATGATTGGGTGGATTCGCCGGCAATGGAGCGCCGAGTATTTTGTTCAGCACAAAGACGGTTTGCAGATGCGGATTCACCAGGTCATAGTCCAACTGGCGGAATCGCCGGCTCACTTCAAAGCCGACGATCTCGTTTCTCGCCAGGGAGCAGGGAACAGCCAGGCTTCCTGAAAGCGTACTGGCATTGTTGGCGCGGCGATCGCGCAGATACGCCATCAAGGCATCCTGGGTCGGAAACGATTGCTCCGGATCGCCCCACACTTCCGGCACAGCGCTGACCGGGCCGGTGAGTTGCACCGGCCCCAGTCGCGTCCCCCTTTTAGTCACCGCGCGGACATAGATATCCTCGAACGGTAAAAATGTGCCGGTGAGATTGAATTGAATGACGTCCTCGGCTGCGCTGCCGGCGGGCTGGAATTGGGCGATGGGATCCCCGGCAAACTGGCGCAACAGCGCCAGACCGTTCTGAAAGCGCCTGGGCAGCGTCCGCTCGAGTATGTCGATATGTTTTAGAATCTGCGAGTAGCGGGTCAGTATCTCCCGCCGGGTATCCGCGGTGGTGGTGTAATCCAGGGTGAGCGGCTGGCCCACCGGCAGAAAGCGCACCACCGACAGCGGTACTAGACAGACCAGGGTGATCCCCTCGACGGTGGTGGACACCTCAAACAATCGCTGCACCTCCCAGTACTGCAGGGTCAGTGCGCGCGTGTGGTTGTGGTTGGTGATGACTTTGGTGGTGACGTTGGCCGACTCGGAGGCCATGGCCAGCCGCATGCTGGTGCGGATGGCCTGGCGCCTTGCGGCGGCAGTCCTTTCCACGCTGGTGTGCACGCTCTCCGCTGCCCGGGATGAATAGCTGCGCTGTCCTTCCAACCAACTGGATGACGAGCCGCTGGAAGAGGAGCCCCCGCCGCCAAAACTGATGATGCCGAGATCCAGTCCGCCGCCCCCGGAAGCGGACGAAGTGTGATACCGGCTGCCGGCCCGTTCGGCCTCGCGGAACGCAGAGCGAAAGGTCGATTCTGTGGAGGCGTCGGTCTCCTGCTCGAACTCGGCGCTTTCCTGCACTGACAGGGTCTCGATATCGCGCACGGCGCTTACATCCCGGCGTTCAAAGATGGCCACCCGCTGCTGTTCACCGGGCGCCAGAGGCAGAGAGTAGACCAGGTTGCCCAGCGTCAGCCCTTTGGGTGTCCACCATTGCGCCATGTGAACCAGATAACCAAGGCCGAGCGTACCCGCCATGGCCACGCTTTCCCAGGGAGAAATAACGTTTCCGGAGCCCACTCCGACCAGCTGATCGCGAAAGCCGTCCACGGTGATCGGCTGATCCACCGGAACACGGTCCACATAGGTCACCTGCGCGCTGTGATGGTCCTCTGAGAGCGGATAATAGTCGGGAATTGGATAGTACAGCCTTGCAGATTTTGGGTTTTTTTGCATAACGACCGGATTGAGGATGCTGGTTCGCGGCTCAACTAGGCGGATGAAAACCGAATAGGGAAAGCGGTCTACGCCGGTGTTGCTGAGATAGAGCGAATGGCATCCGGCCTCGCCCATGGCGACATGGGGCGTGGTCGGTTGTTCCGCATTAGAATCACCATGATCCAACGCCCCCCCTGTGGATGGCAGCAAGGCCTGCAACTGCCCGACGATGCTCAACGGCAGCGGCTCCAGCTCTGTCGTCAAGCGAAGGTCACCGGCAAGACCGTTCGCGGACACGGCGCTGCTGTTCAGGGTGAGAAAAAGGCTTGTGTTGGATCCGGCCACCTGCAGAGTCAATCCCGCGGCCGGGAACTTGACATGGCTCGGCAGCGCCAAATCGAACTCGCCGTTTTTATTGCTGATCGCCATGCTCGGCGGCTGATTGATGATTACGGCGGTCAGCTGCAGAAAGGCGGCATGACAGCCGTTTGGCTGCACCAGGCGGCCGAACAGATGCGGCGGAAGCCGGCGCACAGCCAGCAGCCGGCTGATGTCGCTGATGTGCTGCTTGGCCTGCACGAGTTCCAAATGAAAACGGGTTACGGCGTGAATGCGGCTGTTCCACAACACCGTTTCGTCGGTTAGTTTTTGCGCATTCAGATGATCCAACGCTCTCACGACGCGTCGGGAAGAGAGCAGCTCGGTTCCTTGGGCGGGGAGAGCAGCCGCTGACCGCGCCGATGCGTCTTGACCCTTCCGGTTCGCCCCAGCGACCGGCTTTTTATTATTGGATGTCGGCATGGATTCCCTCCAAACGATTCGTTTTGACGCGATGACGCATGGCCCCTGCGTTGGAAAGATGAGTCCGCGAGACGGAAGAGCGACCTCAGGCGCTGCTCAACAGATGCTCGATGCGCTCGATCAATAGGCCTTGGTTGACCGGGGCTGGAAAAAAATCTTTGATGCCGAGCTGGAATGCCTCGTGGAGGAGTTCCTGGTTCGGATGTCCGTTCACCAGCACGATGCAGGTTTTAGGTGAATGCTTGATCATTTGCCTGAGGATCGAGAGCGTCTCTTCCGTTTGCTTGCGGACGCACAGAGTGATGATCTGATAGCGGCACTCTGCGAGCAGCGGCGCCAAGTCTCTTACACCCCTCACCAGCGTAAGAATGCTTTTCTCCGCCAGAGCCATAGCGATCGGCCCCATTTCAGCGAGATTTTCACAGCAAAGAAGAATCCTTGCCGGCGCTTCAGTCATCATACCCTTGACCCTGCAAGGGCAATGCCAGAAAAAGCCATCGGAGATAGGATGCGTTGAGGGTGTTAGAAAACAATGGATTGCGCTTGGCGCGGCCGGCAGGGCAAAGAGGGATGCGGCCGGGAAATCCTGGTAAAAACACCCGGGCCATGGTACCATTACCGGTGCGAGGCTTTGATCTGATATTTTTGCATTTTCTGATAAAAATTCTTGGCATCGATGCCGGCGATTTTCGCCGCCTGGGCGACGATGCCGTGGGCTTTCTCCAGAGTGGTCTCGAGGTAATCCCGCTCAAACCGTTCTATTACCGTTTTTTTGACCAGGCTAAAATTTTGTATTGCGGCCGCTGTTTCAGGTTCAGTCGGCACAACCGATTCCGGCAGATGACGCAGCTCCACTTCCGCGTCTTCGGCCATCACGATCGAACGCAGAATAATGTTCTCCAATTCGCGAATGTTGCCGGGATAATCGTACTGGAGCAAAAGTCCCTCCGCGGCGGCGGTCAGGCGCAGATTTTCTTTTCCGAACTGCCGGCCATAGTGATCGAGATAATGCCGGATCAGCAGAGGGATGTCCTCTCGTCGTTCACGCAACGGCGGCAGGTGGAGGTAGAGGATGTTCAATCGATAGTAGAGATCCGGTCGGAACTTGCCGTCCTTGATCATGGATTCCAGATGACGGTTCGTGGCTGCGATGATGCGGACGTTGCATTTTCTGATCTCGGTGCTGCCCACGGGCGAATACTCTCCTGTCTGCAGAATGCGCAGCAGTTTAACCTGAAGCCCCGGACTCATCTCGCTGATCTCGTCGAAAAAGATAGTGCCGCCATCCGCGGTTTCAAACCAGCCCTTTTTGTTGTGCACGGCGCCGGTGAACGATCCCCGGATGTGTCCGAACAGTTCGGATTCAAGCAGCGTTTCCGTCAGAGCGCCGCAATTGAGGGAGACGAATGGTTTGCAGCGCCGGCCGCTGTTTTCATGCAAGGCTCTGGCAACCAGCTCTTTCCCTGTGCCGCTCTCACCTTCGAGCAGCACCGTGGCGTTGGTGTCCGCCACCTGATCGATGAATTTGATGATCCTTTGCATCTTGGCGCTGGCGCCGATGATGGCCGCATATTGGTTTGCGCTGTGTTTAAGGTCGGCGGTGTCGGGCTGTTGAGCCGCCTGTTCGCTCGGAGGGCACGATGGAAAAATACCATGGTCTTCATTGCGTTCAAAGATCAGACGATAACGCAGATAGGCTTCGTACAGCTCTGCCACCGTACCCTGGAAAATGGGGGTGGAGATGGTGCCGTTTAATAATTTTCCCGTTGCCGGTTTTCCGTTAACGCCATTCAATGGATGCTCGATCATGACATCCTCCTGTTGCCGACAGGGGCCCGTGCACCGTGATGCAGCGCACCCGTCGAGCAATTCTGTTGCGCATGGAATGGAAAGGATGATGCGGCCGGAGTCAATGATAAAACGGGGATCCACTGGATGCTTTATTCTCAAGATGCAATACAACCGGCAAAACGTCCGCAAGCGTTTCGACGTTTTGGGGTTCCCCACATCCCGCCGTCCACTATAGTTGCCACTTTGGTGCTAACATTTCTAACCCCTGAACAGCGCACAGGCCTCCATCCTTTCGGCTCAGGCGGAAAAGGATTTTGCCGTCGTGTGCGGTTCAGGCAAAGAGCAGGGAATGTTTGGGCAAAAAGCAAGCCGGAGAGAAGGTAGAATGGTCAAAGGGTGGAATGCGACAAATATTCGGACTACCGAAAGCGGTACTGCAAGATAATTGCCCAGGCTGAAAGAAAGCCATTACGATTAAAATATAAACAATGTGAAGCGGATTGTCAAATAGTTTTATTGAGCTACGATTCACTGATTACAAAAATGTAATTACCGGCTTTGCCCCGGTCGAACCGGGGCTTACGCCAGTGTGGCCTATTTTTCCAATATTGCCTGAATGGGATAAAAATGCCCCAGTGATTCATACGCACTGGAGGAATCGATCTGGATTCAGCAAGCCGGGGCTTTAAGCCGCCGGCTGTTGTGCCTTATCCTGGTGCTGATTTTGCTTGTATATGGCCCAGCGGATGGCTACTTTGAAGAATGGCAGGTTCGGATAGGACATTTCCAGGCGCACCAATGGCCCGGGACGCCAATGCCGGAGAGAAGGTCCTCCTGTCAAGATTTTTAACCAGGGGCGTCATCATTGCGTCATCATCTTTTGTTCATCAAAGAATGTGTTGGTTCATGGAAGTCTAACGGGTTCGACAATACACGCTGGGCTTGATGAATTTTCGCGGCGAACACATGCAGAGAACAGGCAGGCTGACGAGCTTTTCCCGAGCCGGATGGTCGTTGGATTCTCAGCTTGGCGACAGACTCAGGACGCTGCTATTTCTCCTCCTGTTGCTGGCAATCGGTTTTGGCTTGCGTCTGCGCAACTTGGGCGGCCTGACCCTTTACGGTGATGAGGGATTGCAGGCGCTGGCGCTCAAGGGTTTGCTCGAAAACGGTATTCCGCTTGTGGACTCGGGGCTGATCTATCTGCGCGATGCTTTGTATATCTATCTGCAGTATGCCCTGCTGCAGTTCGTCGAGTTGACCCCCTTTTGGCTTCGCTTTCCCAGCGCGCTGCTGGGAACCTTGGGCATTCTTCCGGCCTATGCGCTGGCGAAAAGGCTGTTTGACCGCAAGAGCGCTCAGCTGACTGCCCTGGTGTTGACTTTTTCCCAGTTCGAAATCGAACTATCGCGCTATGGCCGCTCTTACACGCTGTTCCAGTTTTTGTTCGTGCTGGCCCTGATTTTCTTTTATCAGGGATTCCTGCAAAATAAAAAGAGATATCGAATCTGGTTTCTGATCACCGCCCTTCTCACCTTTGCCAGCCATTATTTGGGCGCCATCCTGTTCGTTCTGTTTTTGATCCCCCTTCTCTCCACGCGCTGTTCCGGCGAAGACAAACGCAAGCTCTTACTCTGGGCCGCCGGGGTTTTGTCCGGCATCCTGTGCTATCAGAAGGGGCTGCCCTATCTGCAATCCTTGACTGCAGCGGAAATCAGCCATATCTCCCCGTTTGCGCCGGCCGGCCACCCCATCATCGGGCACACCTTGTACGAACCTCAGTTCGTCTGGTTGCTAGACCCTCTTTATGCGCATTCGATGTTGTGGATGTTGCCGGTCCTGTTGGCGGCAGGGTGTGCGGTCTGGTGTCTTTATCGCCTGTACCGGGGGGTGGACAAAAGGACGTTTGCTTTTCTGCTGATCATGATGCTGTCCGCTTGCTTGCATCAGTACGCCTTTGCGGTCTCTGCGTTTCTGTTATACATTTTGTTTTATCTGCAAGACAAAACGGTATTGTGCAGTCGTTCTTTCAGGATCTTGTACCTCTATCTGTCCATTACTTTATTATGGTGGGTTGTTTTTCTCCGGGCCAGGTCGGGCTTGTCTCTGCAGGAGCTCGGCGTCAGTCTGTTTGGTTTTCCCCATCTGGGTAAATATTTTTTCTTCTGGTACCTTTTCGGCTGGCCGGTCCTGTCCCTGGTTGTCCTGTATGCGCTCATAGTTCTGCTCAACCGCTTTCTGCCCGAGCGCAGGGATCCAGCGGCATCTTTCATCCCGGCGATTCTTGTGTTAGCGATCGTGCTGACAAGCTTTTTCAAATCCTATGCTGAGGTGCGATACACTTTTCATTTGTACCCCCTGCTGGTGATGCTGTTTTCCTACGCCGCTGTCCACCTCGGGCGGACTCTGCTCAGCAAGCGTCCCAACCTGTTTCAGAAACGGCGTGCCGTCTGGACCATGCTGGCCGCTGTTGTTCTGCTCTTCGGGTCCCAGGATGCTGATCCGCTGCAAGCCTGGCGCATCGCTGACCGTGACTACACCACTCCGAAACATCCGATCCGGACTCAGGAGAATTGGCCGCCCTACGTCCTCTTCCATCAGGACCATGAGACGCCAGCGCGTTACGTGCAAGCGCGACGGTCCCGTCATGACCTGCTCGTCGCCATCGGTGGGGTGCACCAGCTTGGTCTTTATCACTGGTATGCCGGAAAGGTGGATTATGTGCTCTCGCCCTCTGACAGAAAACAGGGGTATTACTCGATCCTGAATAAGGGCATAGAGGTCAACTATATCACCGGAAGCAGGATTATCCGCACGCCGGCAGAGTTCGACGAACTGCTGCGCCACGCGCCTGCCTCGGTGTGGCTGCTCGGCGATAAGCCGCTGTTGGCCACCGGCGCGGATTTTTATCCTGAAGCAGACTGCAGCTATTTGAGGGCGATCATCAAAAGGTTTGATTTTATCGGACGTGATAACATGACCTTTGCGGTCAAGCTCAAGTAAAAAATAATGAATCAGGAAAATTTTCCCTATTTGACCAGTAGCATCTTTCTGCTTTGAATAAAGTCGGTGGTCCGCAGCCGGTAAAAGTATAGGCCGCTGGCCAAGTCCGAACCGTTCAAGTCGACCGTGTGTTCGCCGCTGCTTCTCTCATCATGAATCAACGTTTTCACCGTCCTTCCGGCCAGATCGAGAACTTCCAAAGTGACCCGGCTTGTGCGCGGCAGATAGTACGGTATGGAGGTGATCGGATTCCATGGATTCGGATGATTTTGTTTCAGCGCAAAGCCCAGCCGCGCTTCCCTGCACGGAATGCCGCCCGTCGACGTGCACATGTTTTCCGCCTCGCCCCCCATTCCCAGCGGGGCGATGTCCTGATTCGACAGGCAGAGCTTATCCAGTTTGGCGCCGTCCTCGCGGTAGGCCATGGTCAGGGTGTGCCCGCCCTCTGTCAGGCTGTACGCATTCAATCGTTTCCATTCCCAACCGTTGGTCCCTAATCCGTTGTGCATCTGAAATCCCGCCTGATCCATTTTCACCCAAAAGGAATCATCATCCCCGCTCGGACCGTTCATCCGGGCAAATAAAAAACAGACGCCGGTTGTATTCACGGTGAAGGGAACGGTTATGAGGTCTGCGGCTCTTCCAGGGGCTGCGGCAAGGCTCTGCAAGCCCGGCAGAACCGTCACATATCTTCCCTGCGACGCCCGGACGTCGGCGATGATTTGCCAACTGTTGCCAACGGTTGCGCATTCGGCTTCAAAGAACAAAGGTCTGCCCATATCGCCAACGGTCACGGTGTCCCTTCCCATGAACAGCTGCAGATCCACCGCCTCAGCCATCAGGCGATGTCCGGTTTCATTGGGATGAAGATGGTCGCCGGTGTCCGCCTCCGGTCGCAGGCGCAGAGTGTCCGCCGGGCTGCGCAACGCTCGATCAAGATCGATGACGGCATCAAAAAGACCGCTCCGGCGGATCCATTGATTGACGATCTGCCTTTCGGCTTCATGGGCCGGGGTATCGTAGGAGGATCCGCCCATGGGAAGCAGGGTGGCGCCATAGACCAGAATGCCGTGGGCGTGTGCGCTGTGGATCATGCTCGTGTAGGCGCCGATCAACTTGCTCCCCACGCCGGTCCCCTGCGCCCCACCGATGTCGTTGATGCCGTGAAGGATGATCAGCCAGCGAACGCTGCTCTGGGCCAACACATCCCGTTCGAAACGGTTCAGGGCGGAGGGACCCAAACAAGACCCCAACACGCAGTTTCCGCCGATGCCCTGATTCAGCACCGCCACCTGCTGCGTGAGTGGATTTTCCTGAAGACGCCGGGCCAGTTCATCTGGCCAGCGGTTTTGTTGGTTGGTCCCAGAGCCGCGGCCATCGGTGATAGAGTCGCCCAACAGAACGATGGCTGCTGAAGAGTCCGGTGCTTTTACATCGATGGTGTGAATCACATACCAGTGATCGGTCCGCACCGCGCCGGAAAAATCCGCTCTGGAGGTCTGATCCCCAGCAAGCAGGTAGGAAGTGGTTCTTGAACCGGGGTGTCCGGTCACATCCGCGGAGGTCGCGGCGAAATGAATGGTGATGGCGACATCGGTTCTCGGCTGCAGAGAAAAGGGGAGCGGATCCGATATGGCCGCTGCACCCGGCTCCATTGTGACTGTGGTTTTTCCATTAAAGAGCAGAACCCGGTCCGTGGCCGCTTCGATAGCGCCTTGGCCCAGGGAGAGCGCCAGATGAACCTCATTGAGCGTCACCGGGCTGGTGCTGAATTCATTGGAGAATCGCATTCGCAGGGTGTCTCCGCCCAGGGAAACACGGACGATCTGCCTGAGCGTGTTATGGCTCAGGCCAGGGCTCGGCGGATTATTATTTGGTTCGACCAGCTGCGGCGCCGTGCTCCAGGTCCCAACCCATTTTGCCGGTCCGGCTGACGCGTCCGTGAATGGATTGCACAAGAGCAGGAGGGTGCATAGGGCCGGCAGGGCTTGCAGATCACGGTGCACTTTTCGAAGCAGAGCTCGAATCAAACATCCGGCCGGGGCGTAAGTAACAGGCATCATTCTTTTTTCCCCTTGCGTGATAGTGTCAACAGATATCAAATCAGACCACCGGCCGCTGCGGCCGGCCAAGTGGCTAGCGTTGCATCATGCGATCCAGACTTTTAATATTCATCATTAAAAACCGCGGCTGATGATAGTTGCACCGCCGCATCGGATGAATGCCCCATTTCTCTCTTGATTGGGGTTCGCCGTAGCGGTTGACCGCCTGTTCCCAGGCGCCGATGCCGCGGCAAAAGGCTTTCTTGACATACTCCCAGGTCCGTCCATACCACTCTTTCGCCCAGCTTTCTCCGCTGTGCTCCAGCACGATCATGCATCCGATCAGAATTTCCGTGTGCGCCCACATGGTTTTGGTGGTATAATCCGCTCCCTGAATGTGGTCGGGTCCGGCAAAAACATAATAGTCTTCACTTGCCCAGCCATCGAAAGAATGATCCCATCCCATTTCGAGATAGCGTTTGAAATTGGCTTTAGCGCGCTCAAAGAGTTGGTCATCTTTTTTCAGCAGAGCGGCCTGCATGACCATCCATTGCGCTTCCAGAGAGTGGCCGAGGAACATCTTAGCCTCTTGCGCGGTGATTCTGCTGTAATCATGGGCAAGCTCTTCGTTGGCAATCCGGTACCTTGAATCATAAAAGCGATTCATCAGATGATCGAGGTGGAGATCCCAAAGGCCGGCCAACTCATCGTGCGGCTGCTGCTGCAGCAGCAGGGTCAACAGCTGAACAAAGATCATGGAATGCCCCTGAATTCTCAGGCCTTCCCATTGCGTGCCTTTGCGATAGTCGGTCGCCTCATACGCTGTTTGCGCCGCCCGAATGGATTCAATGGCCAACTGCAGGTCCTTGCCGTCGCCGGTACAGCGATAGTATTCCACCAGGCCGATGGCGGCGAACAGCCAGCCATAGATGTCCGTATCCGCCCCTACGCCCTTGATCAGTCTGCCGTCCCGATGCACTTTTTCGGCCCATTGTCCGTGACCCAAGTACATGCGGTTCACCATAAAATCGCGGGTTCGCCGAGCGATGTCCAGATAGGCTGCTTCCTTGCTTAAGTGGGCATATAAAAATGAATATACCCATATGCCGCGTCCCTGGTACCAGATATACTTTTCATCATCCACCGGCACGCCGGCGGGGGTCAGGTTGCAGATAAAGCCGCCGTATTCCCGGTCGTACCCGCCATGGTCCCAGAACGGCAGATACTGCTTGAACAGGTGGTCGTGCAGTTCATCGCGATGCTGCCGGTACGTCATTCCCGGCAGGAAACACTCTTGCGGGTTGGTGGGCGTTGCCGCTCGCTTGGAGCACGCCAGGCCGGGCAGAGCGGCTGCCGCCGGAAGGGATAAAAGAAAGCTGCGTCTGTTCATTTTATCCTCATTGCAGGTTAATAAAATAATATAGACATATTTTCTTATTAAGCAAGGGGCAGTTGCCGCTGGGCCGGGAGAGGGCATTCACTGCGGCAGTGATACCATGGAAACGCTGAGGGGCTATGGCTTTGCAGTTATTGCCGGTTGTTCAGCGGATCGGCGGGTGGCCGGTTTGGGGATGTCTTGGCAGGCATGGGCAACAACGGAGAGAGGGTCAGTCGTTCCTCAGCGCTATTCGTAACTCGGTGGGGGACATTTCTGCGACAGGATCTGTATTTGCGACAGCCAACAAAAAAGCCTGCTTGGAAAGCAGGCTTTTTGTGTATATATTTTTGGTGCGCTCACAAGGAATCGAACCTTGAACCTCCTGATTAAAAGAAATATGCCGATGACTCTGTGAATCCGATTGAAGAGTTTTTATTTTCATATTAATGCCTTCAGAGATGTTTTGCTTTTTAATATGTAATCATCATAATGATTCTATGCTGCTAATCATTCGAGTTCTTTGAAAAGGATAGTTTTAAAATTGACCAACGGGTAGTGTTACCTGCCGGAGCCGCAAAAAAAGAAACCGCTAAAGCGACATTTCCATCTATCGCTATGACCATTACAAAAGCGATCGGCGGCGGAGGTCAGGTACACACACGGGTTAGCGCAATTATTGCTTTTTTACATTCCATTCACCGTGGTCATAGTGAACAAAATAGCCCACATCATTATATTTGGGATGATCTGCTTCAAGCAAATAAATACCACAAAATGGGCAATGAGTTATTTCAAGAAAAGTTTCCCAAATAGTCTCACCTTCTTCTTCAAAAGTATGATTATTTTCTAGATCTTCTAAAGTCACATCACGGCGAATAACCAATTGCCATGTTCCTGTTTTTCTAAATGTATTGTCCACTGAATAGAAAATATCGATTCCGTTTCTCGGCAAATTTTTACATTTATGCAATACCCAATGTGAATTCATTTTTTCCTGATATTTTAGAAAGAAAACAGTTCCCATTCAGCGGTACCTTTTGGAACCACTTTTAAGTCACTAGTAGAACCATCAACTTTGTATTCCCATTCGATCCCATCCCGTTCGTATAATTCGATACGAACTTTATCATGAAAACCTATCGCAGCTAATTCCCAAAATGCGACATCTTCAGTAACATTGTATCGTTTGGAATATGATTGAATCAGACTTTTGGGATTTTGTTGAGTCCGTCTACGAAGCCAACCTATTGCATCAATCATTCGGCCTTCGGCTTTCAATTTCTTATTCCGTTTTAATCTATCATTTCGTTTTTGACTCAAGTTCCGATTCCTTTCGGCGCTAACGCGGAGCATAACCGGTGCCGCGGTTGTGGGGAAAGGGGTGAGGAAGCGGCATCCGGTTAATACTGGTGTTAGCTGCGCGGCTCCCGCTGTGCCACGTATGCCTTCATTGGCATTGGCGCAGTTCTGGCCACGTCCATGAACGCAACAAACTCAAGATCACTTTGAACCATGAAGCCGGCAGCCTTAAGGGAGGCGCGCACGCCGGGTTCAGGATGGCGGTACATGATCACATCTCGGTCGCTCTGCGTGTGTTCGCCGCGCGCTGTGAACGAGGTGGGCTCATCTCGCTTCAGGTCAGCTACCGTGAACCCGAACACCCCGCCGTCGCGCACAACGCGGCCTACCTCTTGGAGGATGGCATCGATTGCCGCGAAGAACTGCAGCACACCCACGCAGATCGCGTGATCGAAAGTGCCTTGGTCATACGGGTACGGCACGGACATCATGTCATGGTCTCGTAGGTCCTGAGGGAATCCCTTCGAGCGCGCTCCGTCGAGCATCGCGCCTGAGTTGTCCATTCCGAAAACACGCAGGCCTGCCCGGGCGAATGGCACGGAGCCCAATCCGGTGCCGATCCCGATATCCAGGAGGGACTGCCCCGCGCGGATATAGAGATACATCAGACCAAAGACGACGGCGGGACCGTGCCATGCCGTAGCCTCTGCCTCCTGATCGTAGTAGTCAGCGTAGCTCAGGCTGCCCGCCTCCATTCTCGTCCTCCCCAAGGAACTCAGCCCTCCCGCATCTAACGCGGAGTGTCACCCGCCGAGCCGCATCAAATAAAGCTGCTAATCCAACATTGCTATCTACTATCATTGTTGCCGCCATAGCGACAGGCGGCGAAGGTCGGGTGAACACCTGTGTTATGTGTGATGACTCATGTTTTTATGTGGATACATTATTATCAGTTAGTTTATAATTCACTTGCAATTTGTGCCAAGGTTAAAGTCAGCGCATTTTCCAAATATGCTCTAATGTTTTTCTTTTTCGAGTCAATGCTTTCCGAAATTGAAATTACATGGGGCGGAATATCTAAAGGTAAGGTTGTATCTATTTTCTCATCCTGCTTACTTCCCTTAAACTCAACAAAGGATCCAATTGCAAGAGTCGAGTCATCATAGCCATAATGATGAATTGAGATACCCAATTGATACTTTTTATTGTCCTCCATGTCTATTTTAAACATAAGCCATGCTTTTGGCAGACTGCGGTTAAAAAAATAAGCATGTCTTTTAGCATAGCTAATTATTTGAGCATAAAAATAGTGCTGCCTATCCGAATTATTAAAAGAACAACTTGCTATAGAAATTTCAGCATTTCCGTTCACCTTTTCTCGTAACTTTAGCATTAATTCATTCAGAACTGTATTACAATAGCTAAATACCTCAGTCCTACTATTCATTAGTAATTTTTGGTGTTCCAATTGTTGTTTGTTTTTCCAATTTTCAACTTTTTGAATGAATATTTGTTCAACTTCTTCTAATGATGTGCTAACAACTTCTTTAATATTTAATGCTTTCTGAATATTCCGTAATTGAACTTGACCAAAATATGTAACTAAGGATTGTGGCTGACCAATATCTGCCTGCTCCAACGCTTCTATATATTTTACTTTCGCTTCTTCTCGTAATACCGTAAATGGGAAATATCCGAATTTGATAAAAATTAGGCTTGTCAATAATCGCGCAATTCTTCCATTTCCATCTTGGAATGGGTGGATTGTCGTAAAGGCGTGATGAAGCCAAGTCGCTAATATTAGAGGATGTACCTTGTCGCTAGAACTATTATATATTGCAACTAAGTTGTCCATTTCTGATGCAACTTGTTCAGGTGGACAATAATGAATTTTAATGCCATCTTCCCTCGTAGGATTATTTTCACTTTTTTTATATTCACCTTTTAATAATTCAATTTTAAGATAGTTGCCAAATTGGTCTTTACCTTCAGTATGAATTTGAGAACGTGTTACCAACTGATGAAGCTCTTTAATAAAACTTGTCGAAAGTGGTCTACTATTCTTGACCACATCAAAAACAAAGTCTACCGCGTCCAAATGATCTATCAAGTGACTCAAAAGATCATCCTCTGGGATATTTGTATCCCCATGACTGAGATAGGTTTTTGCAAAACCTTCATTAATAAAGGTTTCTGTAACACCTTTTTTTAAATCATACAACCTCTCGACAATTCCAGTCTCAATAGCATGTTCTCTTTTTAGGCGAGTAAGAAAGTCAGCGAACTCTCCAGTATCTTCGCTAAGTTTCTTTCTTCTTTCGAACCACGAGGATGAAATATCGTCGAGAATCGAGGTATCACATGCCAACCAGTTTTGCCCCATTTCTACTGGCTTCCAGAGTCTTATAATTTTTTCCATGATATAACTCCTATGACTTTAATCGATTCGAAATTTCTTCTATATTTTTTGACACATAACACCGGGCATCAGCGGGCGCGCGTTTTTAGCGATCCGCTGAATGCCCTTGTTGGAGGTCAACCACCAGCAATTATGCTAACTCCTCCAAGATTTTGTTCAAATCCCAAGGTGACATTTCCATTTTGCTAAGGACTGTTAGCCCGCTCATTTCTGCCATATGCCGAGTATCATGATGATTTGTGAACAATATAACGCGAATACCCGGATAGGTGGTTTGGACTTCTCGTGCGATTATCAACCCAGTTTTGGAACCGTAATCAGTTTGTACTAAGTCGAACTGGCCAGTCGGAAGCATCACATCAATCAAAACAACCTGAACGCCTCCCTCTTGGAGCCTCTCTCGGAATTGTTTCAATGTCCCAACAACTTTAACCTCGTGATCACATAAGCCAAGTGCGTCAGAATAAACGGAAACGCGCCGCCCCTCATCGTCCAGCCAAAGAACCTTCATATCTTTGTCCCCAAAGGTAGGTAAATAGTAAACTCTGTTGGACGAGATCTGGAGGTGAGCAGTACTTTACCCCCATGCAGATTTACCAAACGACGGGTAACCCACAGGCCTAGTGTCAAGTCAAGATAATATTGTTGGGTAATCCCTTGCATATGTTTGCTAAT
>DAIQOA010000039.1:0-30092 GCA_036788095.1 bacterium
TACATAATCTTCTGGCCGCGGAGAACCTGTAAATGGCTTCCGGGTACTGGCAGCGGTTACGGGACAAATACCGGCGGATGCGCTATCTCAAGGCGATCGCCTCCTATGACCGGTTCAGCAAAGCCGAGTTTTTCCGCAAACAGGGCGCACAGGTAGGCGAGGGATGCTCGATCATCCCGGACAACCTCGGGCAGGAGCCTTATCTGGTCAGAATCGGCCATCATGTCACCATCGCAAACCATGTTCAGTTCATCAACCACAACGGAGCGGTGTGGGTTTGCCGGGATCAAGATCCCAATATACAGCTCTTCGGCCCTATCGTCATTGACGATAATTGCGTCATCAGCCAGAATGTGATCCTGCTGCCCAACATTCACATCGGCGCCAACACCATCATCGGCGCCGGGTCGGTGGTTGTGAGCGATATTCCCGCCAACAGCATCGCCATGGGCGTCCCGGCCCGGGTGATCGGCAGCACCGACAAGTTCAAGGAAAAAGCCAAAGAGATCTGGCAAGTGCAGCAACCTCCGGATATGGAGATTGAACCCGGCGCGGACTGGTTCACCTCGCGTCATTACCAGGAAAATCGCGCGCGGCTGCGTCGTCACCTGGTGAAGCTGTTCTGGGGAACCGATTCAAATCCTGATGGCGGGACACGCCATGATTGAGCGGATCGCCGCGCCTTTGACCCAATTCCGAAATGAGTCCTGAATGGAAGTTCACCTCAAAAAGTTTCTCCGTCATTCTTCGAACTATGCGGTGGGAGAGTTACTGGTGTTCTCCGCGAGTTTTGTCTCGTTTCCGATTTTGACCCGGGCGTTGACGCAGAACGATTACGGCGTGATGAGCGTTTTCTCGGTCACCCTGTGGATCTTTCTCGCCTTTTCCCGGGCAGGGCTCGCCGAATCGACGGTTCGCTTTTATCGCGAGTACCATCAGCCGGAGGACCCGGCCGCCCAATCAACCTATTATTCGACCTTTTTTATCGGAACCGTGGCGTTTGCCCTGTTCACCGCTCTGCTGGTGGTCCTGTTCGGCAAGCCGATCTTTGTTTGGCTGTTCCATCAGGAGCTGCCGGGCTTTCACTATCTTTTAGCCGGCCTGATCGTGACCGGCACCCTCTACGCCCGGTTACTCAATTTCTATCGGGCGTCGCAAAGAACCATCTCCTACAATATCGCCATGGTCGCCAGCCGGTTCACCATTCTGGCCGTCAGCCTTTCGGCCGTTCTCCTGATCGCCGGCACCCTTAAGGTATACTATACGAGCATTCTGGCTGCCGAGACGGCGATCATGGTGCTGCTGGTTGCGATTTTTCTTTCACAGAATCCGGTTTCGATCGCAGCTTTTTCCGGTTCTTTTTTCAAGACCTGTTTGCGTTTCGGCTTTCCCCTGATCGGTTTTGAACTGGGATATCTTTTACTCAAATCGGTGGATCGCTACATTATCCAGTTCATGCTCGGCTCCGAGGCGGTGGCAATTTTCAGCGTGGCCTCGAACATGGGGCACTATACAAAAGATTTGATCCTTTTTCCGCTGATGTACGCGCTCACCCCCATCTATATCGAGGTCTGGCATGAGAAAGGCCGGGAGGCGACCAGCCGATTTGTCTCCACCGTGGCCAACATCAGTCTATTGGTGCTGATCCCCATCTTTCTCCTAATGACGCTATTGGGCAGGGAGTTGATCGTGGTCCTGGCCTCAGACAAGTACGCCTCGGCCGGCGATCTGCTCGGTGTGCTTGTAGCCGGAACCCTTCTCTGGGCGTTGCTGCCCATCTACGCCTCAGGGCTCTATATTGCGAAAAAGACGCAGATCATCAGTGTCACTGTGCTCGTCTGCGTGCTGTTGGATGTGGTGCTCAACCTTGTTTTTGTGCGCCTGTGGGGGATTTGGGGGTCGTGTTACGCTGCGTTGTTGACTTGTTTTGCGCTCGCCGCGTATCTGAGTTATCGTTCCAGGTGCTATCTCAAGATCACCATCCATGGTAAAACGCTCGCAGTCGGGCTCGCCGCGTCCCTGGTCTTGTGTGGGGTCGCCGCGCTGCTGCCCAAGGCCAGCCATTTCCTCGGCGTGATCATCAAGATGGCGATTCTCGGACTGGCGTTTGCCGGCACTGTGCTGGCGCTCCATGGGGAAGTGCGCCGCATGGTCGTGGCAGGGGTGGCTCACGGAAGAAGGCTTTTACGCTCCTCGTCGCGATAGCGATGGTAGCGCGCAACGAGGACAGCGCACGGTCTCCCGTCCGGAAGCGCTGACAGGGAGTGATTCGGCCACGCAGGTTAACTCTTGCTTGCCCTCTGGCCTCAACTCAAGGGGATGGACATGGAAAGAGATATCTCTTCATAGACTGGGTGCATACGAGCGATGCAAGAAAAACGAATAGGCATTCTGTACCTGATCGACACACTGGATCAGAGAGGGGGCACGGAACTCAATCTCTACCGGCTGCTGACGGATTTGGACGCAGCTGTTTTCCAGCCATTGGTTTGTCCTTTGCAGCCGACCGAGAGCGTCATGATACAACTGCTCCGTGAAAAGGGGATCGAAGTCATGCCGCTCTGTCTGCACAACATTTTCAGCCTTTCCGCGCTCGAATGGGCTTTTCGTCTGCGCCGCCTGATCCGGGAAAGAGATATCCGGATTGTACAGACCATCCATTTCGGCGCCGACATCATGGGCGCCCTGTGCAAGCGGCTGTGGAACGATCCGGTGATCATCTCCAGCCGGCGGGATATGGGTTTTAATGAAACCACCTGGCTTCATCGGCTCCTGCGGCGTTGCACCGCGAAAGGAATTGATTTGGTTCTGACCAATTCGATCGCCATGCGCGAGGCGATTGTGAATCTGGAAAAAATTCCCCTAAAAAAAACCGCCATGATTTACAACGGCGTGGAAATACCCGACCCGGAGGACGTGCGGAGGAAAACAGACCTCCGCTCTCAGCTGGGGCTCACCGCCGATGCGTTCGTCGCGGGCTGTGTCGCCAATATCCAACCCATCAAAGGGTTCGAATATCTTATCCAGGCCATTATTCATCTCATCCATCAGGGCCTGAACATTCATCTGCTGCTGATCGGCGGGATTGAAAAACGCATGGACAGCGCTGAAGGGTACTACAAAAGCCTGGTCGATCTGGTGCGTGCCGAGGGACAGGAGGCGCGCATCCATTTTCTCGGCGTCCGCTCCGATGTACACGACCTGGTGTCCCTTCTAGACGTGTTCATTTTGCCCTCGCTCAGTGAAGGCTTTTCCAACGCGATCCTGGAGGCCATGGCGGCCGGCGTTCCAGTCATTGCCACCAGAGTCGGGGGAAACGGCGAGGCGGTGATCCCCGAAGAGACCGGATTGCTGGTGGCTCCTGCGGACCGTGACGCGATTGCAGCCGCGGTGCAGCGGCTGTATCATGCTCCGTCTCTGGCCGCGGCCATGGGAACCCATGGCCGTCAGCGCATCCAGGAGCGGTTCAGCGTCAGGCGAATGGTGCAATCCATGGAAACGCTCTACCTGAGCTATATCCGGTCGCGACGCTGAAGCGGAAAAATTTCAGCGTCCGGACACACGGCCGGTTGCTTGTCACGCGCTTGAGGAGTCGGTATGTTTGAATTTGGTCTGGGTTTGACCAGTTTGTTGACGCCGGTGCTCTACGTATCGGCACTGGTTGCGATCATTCTTACGTTGACCTATCGCCTAGAAATAGGTGCGTATTTTCTCGCCTTTTTCTTTCCTCTGCAGAATGTGCTCGACTATGTGAACGATTACCCGTTCGGCAGCGACATCAACGATCTGTTGCTTCTGGCCATGGTGGTCAAATGGTTGATTCGAAAACGGCAACCGGACGAGCCCTATTTTGAACCGACCTCTCTCTATCTCCCCATGGCTCTTTTATTCTTCTGGACGGTTCTGGCGCTCTTCCGCGGTTCGGAATATCTCGGCTATGGAATGCCGACCAGCCTCGGCAACCCTCTGGTGGTTGCGTGGAAAAACTATTGGATGCCGGCCCTGTTTTTTCTTATCGTGATCAACAACCTCAAAAGCCCGCGGCAGCTGCAGCTGCTGTTTCTGATGACGACGCTGGCGATGCTGATGCTGGACCGAAATTTTTATACGGTGTTGAACCAGCACGAAGTCGAGCATTACAGCGACGCATTGAAAGAAAAGTTTATCGGCGGCGGAATCGCTTTGAGCGGCAATTCACTGGCGGTCTTTCTGGCGCAGAACGCGATCATTTTTGTCGCGCTTTTCTTGTATGATACCAACAAGATACGCAAGGCGGTTTTTCTCTTTACCGCCGGGCTCAGCTATTACTGCATCATGTTCCTGTTCTCCCGCGGCGGTTATCTGGGGGCCGTGGTCAGCGTCTTCTTTCTTGGGCTGATCAAAGAGCGAAAACTTTTACTGGTCCTCGCGGTTTTGGTCGTTTTCTATCAGGCTTTGTTGCCTCAGGCGGTCATCGAGCGCATCGAGATGACCCGGACAGAGACCGGATTCGATAAA
Organism: bacterium; assembly: GCA_036788095.1. GTDB lineage: Bacteria > Zhuqueibacterota > Zhuqueibacteria > Residuimicrobiales > Residuimicrobiaceae > Anaerohabitans. Next base: position 4,498 of record DAIQOA010000039.1, read on the forward strand.
ACCGCCCAGGAGCGGCTCGGCATGTGGGAACAGGCGAAAGAGATGATTGGTGAGAGCCCGGTGCTGGGCTGGGGGTTTTCCATCACCCCGTTTATCGAGGTCAAAGCGGGATGGGAGTTCGGCGATCGCTATTGGGGAAGTTTTCACAACAGCTTTATTCAAACCACGGTTGAACAGGGGTTCATCGGGTTGACCCTGGCGCTGTGGATCTATTTCTCCGGGATGTGGCTGGGCTGGAGACTTTACAAGGTGGCCGAGGAACCTCTGGCGAAAGGCCTCGGCCTCGGTTTCGCGGCAAGCGTTATGGGCCTGCTGGCCGGCAACATCAACGGCAGCTATTGGCATTTTTATACGGTGGCCTCCTATTTCTGGATCTATCTGGCCATCGTCCTGCGTATGATAAAAATCGCCGAAGCCCCGAGCCAAGAGGCGATCGATGGGCTCGAGGTGAAGGAACCGGCGGTCGAACTGGTTCAGCAGTCCTAATGTTAAACGGAGGACCTGTGCACCCTTTTATCACGGTCATCATGCCGATTCGAAATGAAGAGGCCTATATCGGCAAAGCGCTGGATTCCATCCGCGAACAGGATTATCCCGCCGAGCGCTATGAAGTGCTGATCGTGGACGGTATGTCGGACGATCGGACGCGGGAAATCGTTGCGGAAAAAATGCGCACTCTACCGCATGCGCGCCTGCTGGACAATCCTCATCGCATCGTTCCACACGCTCTGAACCTGGGACTGGCGAACAGCCGGGGCGATGTCATTCTACGCGTCGACGGGCATGTGGTGCTCGAACGAAATTATTTCTCGCTCTGCATCGCCTATCTGCACAGTCAGCCCGATGCCGCCTGCGTCGGGGGCGTCATCGCCTCGGTCAACACCACCTTTACCGGCGAAGCCATCGCTCTGGCCATGGCCTCTCCCTTTGGGGTCGGCAATTCCTATTTCAGAACCCGTGGGCCCGGCGATCCGGAAGGCTTTGTCGACAGCGTGGCGTTCGGCGCTTACCGCCGCGAGGTGTTTGACCGCATCGGTGTGTTCGATGAAGAGTTGGTTCGCTGCCAGGATGACGAATTCAACTATCGCCTGCGCAAACACGGCGGTAATATCTTTTTGACGCCTCGCATTCGCTCCACCTATTATTCGCGCGCACGGTTTGGCCTGCTCTGGCGGCAATATTTTCAGTACGGCCTGTGGAAGATCCGGGTCCTGCAAAAACATCCGACCATGATGAAGCTTCGTCAGTTTGTTCCGCCGCTCTTTGTCCTCAGCCTGTTCGGCTCCTTTGCCTTGGCTCCCGTATGGCGACCGGCGAGAATGGCCGCCGCCTGCATCGCCGGGGCTTATCTCGCCGCATCCGCTGCCTTTGCCATGCGGATTGGCAGAAAAAAGGGATTCCGTTTCGCGGCCGTGCTGCCGATTATTTTTCTAATCCTGCACCTGAGCTATGGACTCGGTTTTCTTTACGGGATGATTAAATTTATGCCCAGGAGCATTGCCGGTCGGCTGAAACGCCTGCGCTGACCCGCCGGCGAACGCTTCAGACGGCCGGTCCAATCGCTCATGGGTATGATCGACGAGGGTGTTTGTACATGGATCCATCTCATCTTAAAATACTGCAACTGCGCAGCCATGCCGGTTTTTACGGAGTTGAAAAGGTGGTGGTCGAACTGTCCGTCGGTCTGCAGGCCATGGGACACACGGTGACGGTGGGGATCATTCAGCATGCACAGCAGAGGGATTCCACCTTTCAGACCATAGTCGAAAAAGAAGGTTTAGCCTGCCGGCTTTTCACCACCGCTTCGCCCTTTGATCGTCACACGATCCGGCAGGTGTTCGAGTTTATAAAAAAGGAGCAGCCGGATGTGATCCATTCACATGGCTACAAGGCGGATGTCGTAGCCTGGATGGCCGGCCGCCCGTTGCAGACGCCCTTGATCAGCTCCTGCCATCCGTGGCTGGAAACTGATAACAATCGTCGCGCCGCGCTCTATGCCCTGATCGATAAGCTGATCCTGTTGCGATTCGACCGGGTGGTGGCTGTCTCCGAACAGGTTCGGCGTGAGTGCCATGTCGGTCCGTTGCGCCATCGTGATATTCCAGTGATCGCCAATGGGCTAGCCATGCCGGCGGCCGCGGCAACGGCCGATACCGATGATATCCGGCAAGAGCTCAACATACCGTCCGGCCATCTGCTCATCGGCAGTGTCGCCCGACTTACCAGAGAAAAGGGACACATCTTTCTGCTTGAGGCCTTTGCCGAGGTCGTCCGCCGCACCTCACCCCCGGCTTCGCTGCTACTGATGGGGGACGGCATAGAAAAGGAGCCGTTGCAACGGGCCTGCCATAGGCTGGGCCTGCAGGACCGTGTTTACTTTCTCGGCCATCGCGCCGGTGTCCCTGCTTTTTTGCGTCAGCTGGATCTCTTTATTCTTCCCTCGCTGTCAGAGGGTCTTCCTATGGCTCTATTGGAAGCCATGGCAGCCGCGGTGCCGGTGCTCTCCACCACGGTGGGAGGCATTCCGGGCATCCTGGATCACGGCCAAGCAGGGGTGCTTGTGTCGCCGGGCGATGCGCCGGCATTGGCTGCGGCGATGCTGGAACTGATCCATGATCGAAACCTGCGCGTCACCCTGGCCCAGCGCGGCCGTTTGCGCGTCGAAACCGCCTTCTCCCGCACCTCTATGTGTCAAAGCTACGAAGCGCAGTATGCCGCTCTGCTTCGGCGGCGGATAGGAGGGGAATGATGGTCAGGATCCCGGTGTTGATGTACCATGAGATCGCGGAGAATGAGCGGCTGGAGGGCCTGCGCCATCGTACGCACATTGACTATATTCTGGCGTCTGAGACTTTTCAGGAGCAGATGCGATATCTGCAGGTTAACGGCTATCATTCGCTGAACGCGGTCGACTTGGCTCAGGCGGTGAACACAGGTCGGTTTGCCTCGTTGCCCTCCCGTCCGGTCCTTATCACCTTTGATGACGGTTATAGCGGCAACTACGAACAGGCCCTGCCGATCCTGAGCCGGTTTGGGCTAACGGCCTGCTTTTTCGTGACCGTAAATGAGATAGGCGCTGAAGCGATGATGGCCTGGGCACAATTGCACGAGCTCTTGCAGGCCGGCATGCAAGTGCAGAGCCATCTGCTGCATCATGTTATGCTGTCTGAACTGAGCAGGGAGGCGGCGGGCGAAGAACTGCTGCAATCCAGGGAGGTGTTGCAGCAGCGCCTCGGCGTCCCGGTCGATCTACTCTCGCTGCCCAACGGCAGCCGCCATGGGCATTATGTCTCGTTGGCCAAAGAAGCGGGCTACATCGGCGGATTCTCTTCCAAGCTGGGCTATGTGGGAGCGAACTCCCATCCATTTTTATTGGAACGCATACCTGTTTTACGTTCAACCACGCCTGCGAGGTTCGCCCGGGTTCTGGCGGCCGATCGAACGGTTTTGACCGGCGCAAAATTCAGGCAGCAGGCCCATACGCTCTTGAATCATTTGGTCGGTGAATCGGTGGTCAATCGCTGGTATCATCGTCTTCATCGCATCGATGCACCGCATCCAGAGCGTTGAGAGGTTTGGCATGTGAATTGCTTGTCAGGGTGTTGTAACAAAATCCATGAACCAGTGCCGATCGAGAATTGCATTTTTGCATCTCGCAACCCCAATTTTGAAAGGCAAGGGCAACTATGTTGAACAGATCAACCGGTCGGTTCCTATCGTCGGTCGTTAAGCGGGGGCTGAGATTCACGATCCTGACGATGACAGTGGCAGGCATCCAGCCGCTCTCCTCCCAAACAGCAAGAGTCGCCGCCCCCGGCTCGCTGGCCCTCTCCGTGCGTTCCGACCATCCGCGCATCTGGATGCGCGGCGAGGACGAATGGCGCCGCAATGAGGTCGGCACGTTCGCCTGGCGTGTTCTCCACGGACAGGAGTTGCCATGGCCCTGGTTTCAAAATCCCGCCAATGATCAGCAGAAGGCTGAATTCAGCTATGCAACCGGAGCGGAGGAGGATGCGGATTACGGCGCGGACAACATGTTCAACCGCTATGATCATGACTTTGCCATCCGCGTTCTCGAGCCGATCATCGCCGGTAAAGCCCAGAAAGCGAATTGGCGCAGCGCTTACCAGGGAACGTGGACCCTGGATCATACCGCTGACGAGTATTTCGCCGATGCCCGCGCCAAATTGCTGCAGATCCTGCAGTGGTCGCCGGAATATGAATTCCCCTATGTCATGGCGCTGTTCGCGGCCACAGCCTACGATTGGCTCTTTACTGAGACTTTTAGCGACGGCAGACCGGTTCTCAGCGATCAGGATAAAACGCAGGTACAGCAACGGTTGATCGTTCATGCCGACTATATGAAAAATCGCGCGGATGGGTCCGGCCAACCGTTTGTGGCCACCGACGTGGACGATTATTTTTACGTGATGATGGGATTGGCCCTGTACGAACCCTCGCGATCCGAAGATCCCGCGTACCAGGCGGTCCAAACCAAGGCCCAGGGGTATCTGGACGCTTTTGAAAGGGATTTTGTCGGCCGGGTGGTGCCTTTTTGGCAAAAGCAGGGAGAGGATGGCGGCTGGCACGGCGGATTCAACCAGATGCAAATTCCCTACTGGACCGGCGGCTCTTATGAGAGCGCTACCAACGTGACGCCTCTGACCACAGCGCCCATCCTCTTCGCCGTCCATACGGCAACACAGCCGCCTTTGGAGACCAGCCTGTTTAACCTCGGCATGTTAAAGTACATGCCAGAGTTTCAACTTCATATGATGCTGCCCTCTCCCATGGACGGCGAGACCGACGCCACTTATTATGATATCGATGGCCCCGGCGATCGCTACAGCCGTTCCCCCTGGATTCTGCCCATGCGTGCGTATAGCCGCCGCCGCTTTTCCACCGATGCGGAACAGCAACGCCTGGCGGAGTTGGGCGCCTGGATCCGCACCCATTTTTCTAAATCCAAAACCGACGCAGGGTCCTGGGATACCACCGATCAACTTTTATTTGAGGACAAGTGGGTGCAGCCGAGAGCGCCTCAGGAGATCGGCTTCCCCCTGGTACGCCATTTCAAGAGCTTGGGCCGGGTCTTTATCCGATCCGGATTCACCAGTACGGACGATCTGGCTGGGCTCTTTATCTGTCAGCCGTATCATTGGAGCGCGATGGATCTCTACGCCCAGAACGCCCTGCTCCTCTCCTATAAAGGCGCGCTCATCAAGGGGTATTACTCTCCACTGCTGATCGGAACCAGCAAACAGAGGACGGTGAGTTCTTTTCCCTCCATCCAGGACGGCGTCTCCAGCTATGCGCCTGGATCCCCCTGGGATGTAGGTCCGGGGATCCTTGTCTGCGAGGACCGGTCGGACCATCTGTATATCGTCGCAGAGGCGCAAAACGCCTATAGCAAAGACAAACTGACCTCTTTTCTGAGAAAGATCGTCTATCTCAAACCGAATCGCTTTATCCTTTTCGATCAGATCAAAACGCCGGCCGCTGACAGCCGGCTTACCTGGACGTTCATTCCTGCGGCTCTTTTTCATCGCGGCGACGCCGGGCTTCTCAGGCTGGAAAACAGCGGGGGCGGAGCGCTGTGGATGAAACGGCTCATGCCCACCGACGCGGTGGAGGAGAGCATCACCGCGCAAAGCTACGAATTGCACAGCAACAGCGGACCGGCGGAGCGATCGTTCGTCCACGTTCTTCAAATCAGTGACGCTTCCTTGTCCACCACCTCCCCCAATCTGTTCATCGACGATGCGGTGCTCGAAACGTTTCAAGATTCGCTCAGAGTCAGCCTGCCGGATTGTGATGTGATCTTTTCAACCGAGAATCGCCTTCAGGTCCGTTGGCAGCCTGCCGCTGTCCCTGCGAAAAAAGCGGAAAGGCGGCTGCCGCAACCCTTTCAGCTCTATCAAAATTACCCTAATCCGTTCAATCCCACCACCACCATCGGTCTAAAGATGGAGCACTCCGATTTTGTCGAAATCGCCGTCTATGATGTGGACGGCGCCCTGCACTCGGTGATTTTTCGCGGAAGGCTGGAGCCGGGATTGTACTCTTACCGCTGGGACGGCAAAGACCACCAGGGTGGTTCTTCTCCTTCCGGCGTTTATTTCTGTCAAGTGCGGTCCGGGTTGCATGAGGTGGAAAATTGTAAGATGGTATTGCTGCATTAGTGCAGAGTACTTTTGGGAGAAGGAGTGTCCGATGAACAGACGCTGTTTGATGCTTGTTCTGTTTTTGATCTGCGGCGGCGCCGGCGCCAGCCCGCGTTTTGTCGCGATGAATGGCAAGGATGGTCAGTCCGGAAGCCGGGAAGCGCCGTGGGCCACCCTCTCCGCCGCGGTCGCTCGGGTGAGCCCGGGAGACACGATCTTTGTCCGTGGCGGGATGTATGCCGAAAGCGAGATCTGGATCCGTGGCAATTACGGCATGGGCGGCAAGGACGGACGCTATGTGACCATCTGCGCGTTTGCCGATGAGATTCCCCTATTCACCAACAGCGATCGGGGCCTTATCATCGATGCCTCCTACGTGCGCATTCAGGGGCTCCATTTCAGCAATGGCAAATCCATGTACAATGTCAATTGGGCCGGCCGCTCCCATCACGTCGAGTTCATCGGCAACACGTTTACCGGCACAACCGGGTATGCCGCGATCATGCTGACCGGGGATAACAACCTGGTGGAAAAAAACATCATTCGCTTGGACGGAAATGTGCTGGGCACCCAGGGGCACGGCATCTATGTGCAGGAGGGCAAATATAACATCCTGCGCGCTAATACGATCTCCGGGATGAGCGGATACGGCATTCACCTGTACGAAGAGCAGCGCTCGGAAGATCCACCCGGATACCGCCGAATGGTGCAGAGCGTGGTGGTGGAGAACAATGTGATCTTTGGCTCCCTGGAGCGGTCCGGCATCATCGTCGCTGCGGGCGCTGACAGTGGACCGGCGGATATCCGCGATATTTTCCTGTACGGCAACCTCATCTACGATAATGCCGTCGCAGGCATCGTGGTGCAGGGATGGAGCCCAGTCACTCGCGTGCGCATTTATCAGAATACGTTGTCCGGCAACCGGGAAGGCGATCTGCTGGTGGGCGGTACGGTGGACAGCGTCGAGGTGAGCAATAACATTTTGTCCCATTCCGGCCGGCATCCGCACATCAGCGTTGAACGGAGCGTGACGCATTTCACCGCCAGACGGAATCTCTATTACCCCAGCCCCAAGACCGTGGAGAATGCGTCGGATGCAGAGGCGTTGGAGGCCGCACCTGGATTTGTCGATGCCGATCATAGCGATTTCTCTCTGCGCCCTGGCAGTCCAGCCATCGATGCTGGAATCGATCTCGGTTGGCCTTTTGCCGGCAGCGCGCCTGATCTCGGCGCCATCGAGTCGGATTTGCACACCTCGGCCGGGTCGGCTCCTGAGGAGGATGCGCGGGCCGAAGGACTGTACTTTGAAAACTGTACGCCGAATCCCGGCAACGGTGAGATGCAACTGCATTATCGCCTGGCGGCTGATTCGGCCATAAAGATGGAAATCTATGATGTAACCGGTCGTCTGGTGACCACGCTGGTGGATGCGCAGCAATCCAAGGGCATGCATTCCCATCGATGGAACGGCAGCGATGACCGCGGACGTCGAGTGCCCTCCGGGCTCTATTTTTGTCTTTTGCGCACCGACTCGGAACAGATCGTGCAAAAGCTGATTCGCGCCTATTGAGGATTCGGGTGGAGAGGGGGCCCTGGGTGAGCCTTCGCATTAAAACATCCTGTGCACAACAGGAAGGAGGTCCTATGCGCCACCGTTATCCGGCTGTCCAGGTCCGGCTGTTTTTTCTGATCGGCGGCCTGGCGTTTCTGTTGTCCGCCCCATCGGTCTTAGCCGTCGGTCGGGCGGTCACGGCTGATCATACCAGCGTCGATCGTTTTCATTCGATTCCCGCTGATCAGATCATCGCTGCGGCCAACAACTTTCGCATCTATTTCGGCCATACGTCCCATGGCATGCAGATCACCATCGGCTTGCAGGTTCTCCATCAGAATTTAGGCGCCCCCTACCTGGTCGCCGCCGATTGGAGCTTGCCGTCGGCTGCCAACACCCTGTGCATCCGCGACCGCACCGACACTTGGGCGCCTGAGGATTTTTTCCCCACTGTGCCCGATGCGCTGGCAAAGAATCCAGAGATCAACACGGTCATGTATATGTGGTGCGGTCAGCCCGAAACCGCCGAATGGCAGGCGTTGCTGCAGGATTACATCAGCCGGATGAACGCCCTCGAGCAGCTGTACCCTCACGTTCTCTTTATCTACGCGACCGGCAATGCGCAGCAGACCGATTGCTCCGGTGACAGCAGAAACCAGTTCAACATCGCCCTGCGCGAGTATTGCCGTTCTCAGGGGAAGCCCCTTTTCGATTTCGGCGATATCGATGCCTGGAGCAATGGGGAGATGGCCAGCTATGTGGTTCCCAACTGGTGCGTCCATGCCGGCCAATCCATTCCCAAGGAACATCCGAACTATTATGATCCCAACGGCCCCGGTCACACCACCCTTGCGAGCTGTGAAAACAAAGGCAAGGCCTTTTGGTGGCTGTTGGCGAATCTGATCGATACCAACACCCCGGTAAAACTCGCTTCCTTCAAGGCGGAGGTCCGTGGCGAGGGCGTACAGATCAGCTGGCGCACGGAGCTAGAGTGGGATCATCTGGGGTTTTCTCTCGAGAGAAGCGAGGATGGACATGCCTTTACCGAGATCGATTTTATTCCCGCGGTCAGCGGCGGCAGCAGCGGGCAAGGTTATTCCTTCCGCGATGCCAAGGTGAAAAAGGGAGTTCAATATTATTATCGGCTCAAGGAGATCAGCCGCGACGGACGTTTTGAATATTACGGCCCTGTTCAAGTGACAGTGCCTCTGCCCAATCGCTTCGGCCTGCTCAACGCCTACCCGAATCCATTCAACCAATCCACCTGCATCGCTTATTGTCTGCCGGCGGACGTCAAGGTTCAGTTGGACATCGTTGATGCCGGCGGCGCGCATGTCCGGCGTCTGGAAAACGGCTGGCGCAGCAAAGGCGCCTATGAGGTGTCCTGGGACGGCTGCGATGATTCAGGGGTTGTGCTGAGCAGCGGCATCTTTCTGGTGTTGCTAACTACCGATCAATTCCGTGACATGAGAAAGATGGTGCTGATGAGATGATCTTCCTCCGGCTCCCGTCAGGCTGCATCTGCAGAAAACGTTTCCCTTCCACAGAGCCATCGGCGGATCTTTGCCTGAGCATCGCCGGTCGCTAAAGGCTGATCGATGATACGGCTGGGAGCAACCTCCTTCAACAGGAAAAGTGAAAGGCCCAACGGCCGCTGAGCCTTTGGCTGGAAATCGGCGGGCGCAGAAAGGCCGCTGAGATCATGCGGCCGGGCGCCCGCCCCGTCTGTCCTCAGCGATAATGATCCAGGCGGATGAGATCCTCGTAGGATTCTTTTTCCCGGATCAGCCGATGGCTGCCCTCGAAGGCCATGACGATGGCCGGACGCGGCAGAGAAAAATCGTTGGCAAAGGAGGTAAAATAGGCGCCGGCATCCATGATGGCGAGTAGATCACCCGCCTGCAGGATCGGTAATTTTTTACTTTTAAGAAAAAAATCCATGGGTGTGCAGATCGGTCCGGCCAGACCACACCGTTGGCTCGCGGGTGCGGCCATACGGTTCGCCACAAAGATTTCATGGTACTCGAAGGTGATGGGCCGCGCGACGTTGATCCCCGCGTCCAGCAGGGCGATGGGAAATCCGTTAGCGGTCGTCTTCAGGTCGCCGACGCGGGTGAGGAGGATCTCGGCGTTGCTGGTGAGAGACCGGCCCGGTTCAAAGAGCAGGGCCGGGGGATCGATCCTGAAACGAAGGCATAAGGCCTGAAACGTGGCGACTATGTCGTCGATGATCCGGCTGACGGGCTTGATTTCCGCCACGCAGGGGGGGGAATAGGGTTTATAGAAAAAAGTATTCAGCTTGGTCTCACGGTTTTCAAGCCCGCGCACCGTGGGTACGCCATAACCACCGCCCAGATCGAGATAGCGAAGATGGAGTCCCAGCTCCGATTGGATGGCCTGCAAGAGTTCAAAGACATGGGCCAGGGCGCCCTGGTAAAGGTGGGCGTTCTGCAGGTTGGTGCCAAGATGAAAATGGATCGCCTGGGGATCGATATGGGGACAGTCCGCCATCCTGCGAAAGGCCGCCAGCGCCTCGCCGTTTACGAGTTTGAGGCCGAACTGGGCGCCCCAGCCGACGCCCGGGCTGACGCGCACGCCGACGCACACCGTTTTTCCCCTCTCGGCTGCGAGCCGTTCGATGTGGTCGATTTCCGACAGGGAATTGATGTTGATCAATTTAATACCGCGATCGATTGCGGTCCTGAGCCCCTCCGCGGACTTGTTCGGACCGTTATAGATAATCCGTTCCGGCGGCACTCCGAGTTTCAGCGCGAGCCATAGCTCATAGGGTGAGATCACCTCGGCGCCGGCGCCGCAATCATGAAGAACGCGCAAAATGCCCGGCACCGGATTGGTTTTGTAGGAATAATAGATGCCCTGCTCGATGCCATGGGCGATCAACGCACGGTCAAACGCCTGATAATTATCCCTGATTTTTCTCTCGTCCACTATAAACAGCGGCGTGCCGTGATCCGCCGCCAGCCGGGTGCAGTCACAGCCCCCCATGATAAGATGCTGCTGGTGGTCGACCAAGGCCTCCCACAGCGAAAGGTCCAATCTCTTCTGATCTCTTGCAGATCTTTCGATCCGAGATTGAAGGAACCGATAAACGGTTCGCTTGATTGAGGATTTGATGTCGATTTTCCCCATGTTCCTTTCTGTGGAGTCTGACCGGATGGGTTCGGATTCGATACGATCACCCCTCTTTCTGCAACCAGCCGTTCGTGCCGCCAATGCGTATGCGATCGGCGAAAGGAGCCGGCACGCTCTTCGCCCCAGGCGCCAGTGGATAGACGATCAAGGCTGCCATGCCCTGCATATAATATTTCGCCTCAATTTCTTCAAACCGCTGATCAGAGAGCTGATGTTCCTCCTCTATAAACAGCGCACCGTAGTATTTGCCCTTCGCGATGTGGAGGAACGGATTATTCTTTAAAAAGGCCTTGGCGCCTGCTGAGGCCTGGGTCACCTTGAGCCGGAAGCCGATGGGATAGCTTTCTGCCAGATAGGCCCCTCGCTGTTTTTTGTAGAGAAGCACGCCGTCATTCAAAAAGGCCCGGGACCACCCGACCGCTGCCCTCGCATAGCCTTCTGTTCCTACGCTCAAAAGGCCGAAATAGTAGATCGCCCCCATCGCGCCTGCTTTGATATAAGCGGAATCGCCATCTTTGACACCCATATAGAGCAAGTGCGGGCGCCGGCCCTCATACTGGATCAGGCAGCCGGCGATCGCTTGACCCTGCTGCAGGATAAACAGCATTTGTTGATTCTTTTGCTGTTTTTTCAGCCTCTCAAAGCCGGCGATAACGGCGCCCTCGCCGTGGACCTTTCTAGCATAGGGAACATACATGGTATGATAAAAGAGATCAAACTCCTCAGGGTCTGTCGAGAGGCGGTAGCTGAGCTGGTTTCGTGCGATTTTGTTCTTTTCAAATCTGTAACTGTACCGGTCCAGCGGCAGGATGGTTTGCGCGGAGAGATCGATCTCACCCATCAGCCAACTGGGAATGAAAAAATAATCGGTCTGCCGATGAGGGCAGGTCATGAACCAATCCGGGGTCTCGATCCATTCCAGACTGCAGGCATGCTTGAGAGCTGATTTTCTGACACTCCGGCTCCACCGCCATCTTTTACCGAGATAGCATTCGCTGCACTGGTCGGCGAAAGCGATTTTGCGCAAATACGTCCTGTTCTCTGGATAAGCGTTATGACCTGCATAGAGTAGACTGAGTGGCTTGCCGCTCGCGACCTCGTCGCCGGAAATCACCCAAAAATCGAGCTTGAGCGCATTCACCGTTCCAATCAGCCGGTCGACCAGTTTATATAAAGGATGATCTCCATCGCCCTGTTGCGGGGACCTTTGTGTTTCACTGCTTGGCGATGAGGCCTGGTTGCTTTTTTCCGTAGACATCGAATCTTGAACTGTCATCGTTTCGCCGGGTTCGAGAAGTGGTTACATTGCCACAGTGCTGCTATGTCCAGACTTGCCCCCCTTATGCCAGATCGAAAAAGGCCGGCGCAGCAAACGGTGGACGCTGATGGCGCCGGTCTTTTTAAAGCCGTAGAGCTGAATAGCTGCGCTGAGCATTTTGGTATTGCGCGCTTTTACCACGGTTACCTGGCGGAGATATCCCGCCTTTCGGGCTGTTGCCAGTGAGGCGGCTAGCAGAGACATGCCGACGCCTTGGCCGTGAAATTCGGCATGTTCCCAGAGCTCTCCGCCGTAACAGGTGTCCGGCGGCCAGGTGAACGTCAGCCTGGAATAGGGGCACCGGTATCCCTTTGTGAAGAGCCAATCCATACCAATAATCTGTTCCTGGCGCCATGCCGCCAGACAGACAGCGCCGGACTCGAGGCGGGCTTTGAACAGCGTCATATCCATCTTTTGTCCGTCAATGGTCTCATAGTTAAAAGAGCACCAAAAAGCGTGCAACGCATCGCTGTCGTCCAAAGCCGCCGGACGCACTTGCACCGGAATGGCGGGCGTAAAGGCGGGCGGAGATTTTTCCGTCAGCCTGAATTCCAGAACGTACCATTTTTCATGTTGATAGAAACCGCCAACCGCGCTGCTGAGCCGCCGGCCAAGCGTGCGGAAAAGCCCGGCGGACTGACGGGAGGCAGGTGCGGCTTCCATGGGTGTGTTTTTATCTGCGCCATCCGGCTGCGCCGGTGTGGGCTGCAGGGTATCAGCTCCGGCGAGCAGGGACGGAGAAATGGATTGGTGTATCCAATCGCTTAAACGGCCCAGGGAAAGCTGACCGCGTTCCACCCACATCTCATCCGGCAATTGGACCTGAAATCGTTTTTCAATGGCCGTGGCGAATTCGATCAAGGCCAGCGAGTCCAGCCCCACGCCCAGTTCCCCCAGGGGTTCGTCAGGGCCAATGGCGCGGTGGCTGCCGCTGAGGGCGGTCCGGCGTAAAGTGTCCAGAACCAGTTCTTCAATGTGTGTTTTGTCCATGCGCATTGGATTCATTCGTTTGGCAGCCGGGTCATACAGGCGCATGGGGGAGGTGATCCAGCGGCAAACGCTGGATCAATAGAGGAAGCTTGCCCCGGCCTGTTCGTTCAATGGTTTTAGTGTATTCGACGGTCACATCGACCAAGCCGGCGAATTTTTCTCGCAATTCCTGCTGAATCTGTTCAAAATCATGATCTGAATATCCGCTTTTCCGTACAATGCGCAGCAGGGCCTCACCCTGCGTCTGTTGCAGAAATTGAAACTGCTCCACCTGCGCGGTCGCATGGGGAATGTCCACCACCGTGATCGAAATCAATTCGCCGTTCCGGCCGATAAGGAAATTTCTATCGCGTCCGCCGTGCAAGTGCAGCAACGGCAGGTTTCGGCCGCAGGCGCACGGCGTCGTCGAGAGCGTGCCCACATCGCCCGTTCGATATCTGATCAACGGCATGGCGAAATTGTCCAACCGGGTGCTGACGATCTCGCCTTCGACGCCGGTGACCGGTTTGTCCTGCTGGAGGGTTTCGACGATGCAATAATCAGTGAACACGTGCAGTCCAGAATGTTGCTCGCACTCTGCCGCTGCGATCACCCGCTCCTCCATGCCGTACCAGTCAAAAATCTTGCAGCCAAAGTAACTCTCGATCAGCGCTCTCTGCCAGGGATACAGCACTTCTGATTGAGTGAACAGGGCGCGAATCGACGGCGGCGACGGTATTCTCTCAGCCTGGAGAAAACGGGTTAGCGCTTCCAGAGCCGAAGGGTAACCGTGCAGAAAGGAAGGCCTATGCTTTTGCAGTGCACGGGCATAAAGAGGGATGGCCGTGCGGCTGAGATCGTAGGCCGAGAGAATCAGCAATCGTTTGACCGGATCATAGGCCGTCAGACGACGTTCGCCGTTTCTTTGGGCGGGAATGCGATACGCGCTCAGAGTGGCACGTCGATCATAGGGGGTGCAGCCGCCCCAACGGAAATGACGCCACCGATAGGCATCGCCGTCCAGATAGGCTTCGTGTCTGCGCTCCGAGTAGAATCGAAGCGGCCTTCCCGATGTCCCGCTGGTCGACAGCAGGATCCGATCCTTTTTTTTAATGTTTGCGGCGATCAGGTCGGAAAAATGATTGCGCAAATCGTCTTTGGTCAGCGGAGGAATGCGTTGAAGATCCTCGACGTTGCGAATGGCAGCTGGATCAATGCCCTGGCGGTCGAACAGGATGCGGTAATACGGGACATGGCGATAAGCGTGGTCAATCAGACAGCGCAGCTGCTCGTTCTGGTTCGCCGTAAAAGCAGCCGCTGTCCATTTCTCGCGCTCCTCGGCCAGACGGCATTTCTGCAGAAAAGATCCGCCATAGCGCATTCTGGTCGGCAGAAATCCATAGACCCATTTCAAGCCCTGTTTTGCTTCATAGGGCAGCCACGCCATCATAGCCCCGTACTTTCTCCTGCTGTTTCCATGAACGTTTACAGGCCGCCTGGTTCAAGCGGATCCTATGGAAAACAACCTTTTAAATTGGCGATAGACCATCCAGCACCAAAGGTAGATGCTGGGCAGCGGATCAGAAGAGAACCAATACGCATAGGAGTCTGATCTGATGAACTGCCAAAACCATTGAGAAAATTTGGCGTCAACCCGGCGCATCAGGATGTTCGCCAGATCGTTCTCTTCATGCATCCAGGTTGCGGTCCTGGAGGCAAAAACAGGCGGGGGAGGCTCTCCCAGCAGACTCTGCACATAGAGATGGGCGAGATTAACACCCGCCCTGGCAAAGACCGAGTTGAAAATCGGCAACCTCAAATTGGTCTCGATGAACACCCAGCGGTCGTTCTCATCGTCTTTTTTAAACTCGATGTTCATCAACCCTTTGTAGCCAACCACCGCCGCCAGCCGTTCGCACATGGGTAAAAGCTCTCGGGTTAACAGCGTGTGGCCATAAGAGGTCATGCCCCGCAGCGGCAGGTACTGGCGGATTTTCTGCAATTCAACGACGCCGATGATCCGTGAATCGTGATCAATGAGCAGGTTGCAATGGTAAACGTGATCGTCGCCCCCGGGAACGAACTCCTGCAGGACCACATGATTGACCAAGTCCTCTTTCTCCAGGACATGGTGCAGTTCGGCCTCGGAGTGCACCATGATGTTCTTGAAAGGGGTTTGGCTGACATTGGAGCGCAACGGTTTGAGCAGAAGCGGATAGCGCAATCCAACCAGTGCGGGATCCTCCGGATCGGTGAGAAACAGGGTCTTGGGAATCTCCAAACCTGCTTTCAGGGCCGTCTTTTGAACCAGATTTTTGTCGGACAGCGCCCGAATAGCGGCGTTCGAGTTGCGGTAAAAAAGGAAATGGGCCGGAAGCTCATCGGTCAATTCAGAGAGGAGATTGACTTCAATATCGCGGCTGGGAATGATCACGGTTGGAACCGGTCCAGGGCACCACTCGCGTATTTTCTCCGCGAGCGCCTTGGCATCCGCTATCGGCTCTGTGCAGGCTATTTTACGCACGAGACGGGTGAACCTTCCTACATCGCCCCTGCCGAAATGAACGCCGATCACTTGATACTCGGGGAATGAATACAAGGAGCGAACTGTGCCCAATCCATTAGCCCCAAGCCCCAGTATCAGGATCCTCGCTTTGTGTCTAGCCATTCTATTGCCCAAAATTCATAAAGAATGCTTTATGATATCGACAAGTCTCAGGTGATCGGTCGACCCGGTGCCGATCGCTATTACGCGTTCGGGTCTCTGCTTCTTAAAGTGATCGATCGGTATTTTTTGTGAAGGTATTGCCCCAATATGAGAATTTACATTATCATACAGAGGGAAACAAGCAAAATCGTATTAAAATGTAATTTAGTGTTTGAATTAAAAGCCAGCAAAATAATGAGTGTTTCCACTTGAAAGCGCCAATTATTAAATCTATCACATTGATTCACAACGAAATAAGCCAATATCGAGTTGATTTTTGCCATTATTTTTATTATCTTCTTCATACGCAGGGGCTGGGGAGCGCTGAATGGCCTTTCCCATTGCGCAGGTTCCAATGACCGGAAATGCAGCCTGAAGGAAACCTATGAGCAGTCTGATCCAAAGGGAGCAATTCAACATCGGCCACCTCTGCACGCGACAGCAGTGCGAGGCCGGGCGGGGTTCCAAAGTGGCGATGCGTTGGCTCTCCGCTGCCATGGAACAGACCAATTTTACTTTTTCAGATCTTGAACAGCAGAGCAACCGGGTGGCTAACCTCCTCATCGAGGTGGGCGCTCAGGCCGGGGATGTCGTTTTCACCTTTTTGCCTAAAATGCCTGAGCAGTTCTTCGTCCTGCTCGGGATTCTCAAGATTCAGGCCATTGCCGGACCACTGTTTGCCAATTTCGGGGAAGAGGGCCTTCTCGACCGGTTGGGCGATTCCCAGGCTAAAATATTGTTCACCCGTCGCAGTTTTCTAAAAAAGATCGAACGGATTCGTGACCGTCTGCCGGCCCTGCGTACGATCATCCTCATTGACAGCGAGACTGATCTGGCCGCTGACCTTCGCAGCTATCCTCGCCTGGCGGAACGCGCGTCCACCGAGTACGTGGTCGAACCCACCGCGGCTGAAACGCCTTCATTTTTACACTATACCTCCGGTTCCACCGGCAAGCCAAAGGGTGTGCTCCATATGCACCGCAGTGTCCTCACCCAGCGCATGACGGCGGAAAAAATTTTGCAGCTTGGTGCAGACGATGTTTTTTGGTGTACCGCCGACCAAGGCTGGGTGACCGGCACTTCGTACGGGATCATCGGCCCGTGGAGTTTGGGCGTGACCCAGATTCACTTCGGTGGTGGTTATGAGCCGAATTCATGGTTTTCCATTCTCGAGTCCCAGGCAGTGACTGTATGGTATACGGCGCCCACCGCTCTGCGCATGCTGATGCGCGAGGAGCCGGAGATGCTGCAAAGAGCGGACTTGTCCAAGTTGCGGCATATTTTCAGCGTCGGTGAGCCGCTCAATCCGGAGGTGATCCAGTGGAGCCGTCGGGTGCTTGGAAAAGAGATCTATGACACCTGGTTTCAGACGGAAACCGGCGCCATCATGATCAGCAACCGCCCCGGGGTGGCCATCAAGCCCGGTTCCATGGGTGTTCCCGTAGACGGCATCGAGCCGGCCATCATCATGGAGGACGGTTCAGCGGCCGCGGATATGGAGCAAGGCGCGCTGTGCCTGAAAGCAGGCTGGCCTTCGATGTTCGTCACCTATTTGAACCATGACGACAGCTATCAGCAAAAGTTCAGAGCCGGCTTTTATTACACCGGCGATACGGCCTATCGCGATGAGGACGGCTATTACTGGTTCATGGGCCGAAGCGACGATGTGATCAACACCGCCGGGCATCTGGTCAGTCCGTTTGAGGTAGAAAGCGCGGCGCTGGAGATTGAAGAGGTGGCTGAATCCGGCGCCATCGGCGCCCCGGATGAATTGCTCTTTGAAAAGGTGGTTCTTTTTGTCGCTCTGCATAAAACCTATGCCGCGTCGCGGGACCTGGAGCTCAAGATACGGCTCTATATCGCCAATCGAGTCTCCTCGGTCGCCACGCCGCAGCAGATCTTTTTTATCGATTCCATTCCGAAAAACAAAAGCGGCAAAATAATGCGACGGATCCTGAAAGCCCGCTACCTGGGGCAGGATGCCGGCGATACTTCAACTCTGGAGGCCTGATGAGCATGATTCCCCTGGAACAGCTTGATCCGATCTTTCAACAGGTGTTTGACGATGACGCCATTCACGTCACCCCCGCAACGACCGCGGACGACGTCGACGGGTGGGATTCCCTGTCGCATGTGAATCTGATTCTGGCGCTGGAGACCGCTTTTCAAGTGCGCTTTAGTCAAAAGGAGCTGTTGAGCTTTAAGAACGTCGGCGATCTTTACCACAGCATCAACGCCAAGCTGGAAACGCAGCGGTGATGGTCCGGGGGACGCCTTTTGCATTTTAATTCACTGACATACTTTCTTTTTTTGCCCGCTGTCTATCTGTGCTTTCTTGTCGTCGGCGCCGGCCGGCGCTGGCCGTTGCTGTTGCTGGCGACTTTTGTGTTCTACGCCGCAGTGGGGGTCCCCTATCTGATCGCCGTGTTCCTTCTGGTGACGCTGGCGGCTTTTTTCGGCGCACTGCTCATCGATTCTCGCAGCAGCGAAAAGGGGAAGCCGACCCTTCTGATCGCCTCCATCGCGGCCGTGCTCTTGCCGCTGGTGCTTCTCAGATATTCGCCGGTTCTGGTTCAAGGGCTGCAAGCCCTCGGGCTCGCAGCCCTGGGGCTCACAGCCCTGCTGCCCTTTGCCGATAGGAATTTCATCCACTGGACTCCGGTCGCCATCGGAGTCTCCTATTATGTTTTTCAGGCGGTGTCCTACCTGGTGGACGTGTATCTGGAAAAGATGCCGGCGGAACGGCACCTGGGCTATTTCGCGCTCTATCTCGGCTTTTTTCCCAAACTGCTGCAGGGCCCCATCGAACGCGCCGAGAATCTTTTGCCGCAATTGAAAGCTCCTTACCGGTTTGATTACGCGACCGCGCGCGCCGGACTGCTGCTTTTTGCCTGGGGCTTGTTTAAAAAAGTGGTGGTCGCCAACCGCCTGGAGGGATACGTTGATCTGGTCTATGGGGATGTTCACAGCTACAGCGGCTGGGCCCTGGTCCTGGCCACCTGGGCTTATGCGCTGCAGATCTACTGCGATTTCTCCGGCTATACGCACATGGCCCTGGGCAGCGCCCGGCTCTTCAACATCACGTTGACCGATAATTTCAACAAGCCCTATGCCGCCCCTTCGGTGATGGATTTCTGGCGCCGCTGGCACATCTCCTTCTCGCGCTGTCTCCTCGATTATCTTTTCAAGCCGCTGCAGATGCGGTTTCGCGATCTGCGCACGGCCGGAACCGCGCTGGCGCTGTTCATCACTTTTTTCATCAGCGGGCTCTGGCACGGCGCCAGCTGGTGTTTTGTCGTCTGGGGATTGCTGCATGGGATCTTTTTGGCGGCCGCGGTCTTTTGGCGTCCGGTGCAAAAAAAACTGGCAAAAAAATACGCGCTGCTGCGTTCCGCGCCGGCGCTGGGGTGGAAAGTTTTTTTCACCTTTCAGCTGATCTGTTTCGCCTGGATCTTTTTTCGTGCCCGCACGCTCGCGGACGCCGGCTATATCGTCACGCATCTTTTTGCTTCCAGCCGCGGCGTCTCCGCGCTTCTCGGCCTGTATGAAAACACCGGTTTGTTTCTGGCGCTGACCTCGACCCTGTGCGTTTTCGTCATCGAATCCCTCGCCGGCCGGCCGTCGTGGCAGGAACGTTTTTTCCGCCTGCCGCTGTGGCTGCGCTGGAGCGCCTATTATCTGCTGATCCTCAGCCTCCTCCTGTTCAATCAGGACAGCCAGAATGCGTTCATCTATATGAGATTTTAACTGGCCGCTGATATGATGAAATTTTTTACGAAAGTGATCCTCTTTTCCGCCATCCTGCTGCTGCTCGATCTGTGCGGCGCTCGCCTGCTTCGGTATGGCCTGGAAAAGTATTACGGGCTGGACAAGGAGGCTGAGATTCTGTGCGTGGGACATTCGCGGATGGTGCAAGGGATTGATCAAGAACTTTTGCAGAAACGCCTGGCCCGGCCGGTGGCCAAATATGCGGTGCAGGGGACTTTTCTCGACGACCACTATGTGATGGTCGAACAATTTCTTGAACGCCATCCGCGGTCGGTGACCACCTTTGTTTATATTGTTGATGATTACACGTTCGGAAAGGGTTTGGGACAAAATCAGTACCGGCTGTTCTATCCGTTTATAGATACCCATTGCGTCGCCGCCCATGTGCGCTCGCACGCCGCTAGCTGGTCCGAGTATACCTCCCGTTCCTGGCTACGGCTTTTGCGGTTCAGCGATACGACGATTCAGAGCGTCGCGCGCCTGGGCCTGATGGGCCGCCAGGAACTGGCGCCGGAGGATTCGGTGGACGTCCTCACGCTGCAGGCCAAATTGGCCGCACTGCAACTGGATGAACAATACGCGGTGCTGGATGAGAATGTCCGGCTCTTTGAAACGCTTGTCCAATTGCCGCTCTCCCGAGGGCTGCGGGTGGTGCTGCTCTATGTCCCCTTTATCGATTTTCTCGACGATGGCCAGCCGGAACAGCGCAGAGCTTTGCAGCTGCTGCGCAGCTATGCCCGGCGGACGCAGGGGGTTCAGCTTATCGAGATTGACAGAGCCTATACCCATTGCTACGATTTTTTCTCCGATGCCACCCATCCCAATCGGGCCGGCCAGATTTTCATCACCGAACAACTCGCTGCCGGGCTGCTGCGAACGCCATGACGCCCTTGGTCTTCCAATCGCCCGATTACGCCCATGGGCGCAGGCCCTTGCCTTCAAAACTTGAATCCGGCCGGCCTTTGCCGGGGATCACAGAGCCTGGATCCAATCCGCAATCAGCGTCAGCACCTGCGGCGATAGGGTCTCTTCGATGGCGCCGTATTCGCTGACCGCGCCGGTTTGACAGGTTTGAAACAGATGATTCAGGCCGGCCATCATACGTACTGTGTACTTCTGGTTGCCCCCAAGACGAAGCGCTTTTTCGATCTCGGCTAGGTTTTGCTCCGCCGGCACCTGCAGATCCTTCTCGCCATTCAAGGCCAGCACCGGGCAGCGCAATTTTGTCAGCGCGGGTATGGGATCATAGGTGAGGAACCAGCGGAACCAGGGCGAGACCAGCGCCTGGATCTGAGCCTGCAACGCCGCTTCCGGCGCCTCCTTTTTTTCTTCCTCGGTCAGTCCTTTCATTATCCGTTCGCGGATCTCGCGAATCGCCAGGTCGTTGTTCGCTTCCCGCTTGAGGACTTCGAAAAGGCTTTGCTGCAAAGCCACTTTGTCTGCGATGGTCTTTTCATCCATGCCGGCTTGGCGCGCCAGAGCTGCCAACTGCGCAAGCACGATCTTTTCACCGGTCACGCCGGGCCCTGCCAGCAGAATCACAAACGCTATACTTTTGTCGATGGACGCCGCCATGGGCGCCACCAGCCCGCCTTCGCTGTGGCCCAGCAACCCGATGCGCCGCGGGTCGATCTCCTTGCACGATTTCAGATAGTCCACGGCAGCCAGCACATCGGAACAGAAATCCTGGGTGGTGGCGGTTTTAAAATCGCCCTGGGAGCGGCCCACGCCGCGATCATCGAAACGCAGCACCGCTATGCCCCGGCGGGTGAGATGATCGGCCAGCACCAAGAACGGCTTGTGATTGAAAATCGTCTCATCTCGATCCTGGGCGCCGGAGCCGGAGATCAGAATCACCGCGGCAAAGGGACCGTCGCTTTTCGGCTTGGTTACGGTTCCGGCCAGGTGAATCCCGGCGGTGCGGTTTTTAAAGGTCACTTCCTCTTCGAGGTAGGGATAGGGCTTTTGCGGCTGTTGCGGCCGCCGGACGGACGGCGCTTGTGCCACTTTTTTCAGATTCAGCGGCAGCGTCATACCGGCCTGTTTCCACGTGCCCTGGATCGATGTTGCGTCGCCGTTTAGCACGCCTTGATAAGAGCCCATGATCGCCGCACAGCTGATGATGATCGAATCCCGTCGGCAGACCACCACGTCCATGGGAATGTCTTTTGCGCCCTGATCCGGGCTGTCCATTTTGGCGGTCAAGGCGCCGTCCGCCGCCGCGGTGATTTTAAAGACGATGCGCAATTCCACACCCGACACTTTGAGCGCGCCGAGCCAGGTGCCCACACAGGGTGGTTGGGAGGAAGCTTGCGCCACGGCAACCAGCCACAGGGAGAACCAAGCGATTTTTTTCATGAGCACCTTTCTATAGTTGAACGTCTTTGTTGGTTTCTTTCTGCAGTTTTTTAAACAGATAATAGGGATAGACAAACGAACAGAACAGGGAGACCGGCACCACGATGCCGAGCATGCTCCAGATCATGTTGACGTTGAACAGGGCCAGCAGGATCATCAGCAGGCCGCCGGCGACAAAACAATAACCGGAGATGATGTGCGTGCGTTTCCAGACCTCCTCTGAGGCCAAAGTCCAGGGCGA
The DNA here is from genome assembly GCA_036788095.1 of bacterium. Taxonomy (GTDB): domain Bacteria; phylum Zhuqueibacterota; class Zhuqueibacteria; order Residuimicrobiales; family Residuimicrobiaceae; genus Anaerohabitans. Next base: position 26,728 of record DAIQOA010000039.1, read on the forward strand.
ACGGACTCCGAAGAAAAAGTTGCGCGGCAATTGCGGCAGATAGTTGCCCAGCGCAATGAACAGAGCGCCGAAGCCGAATCCCAGCCAGCGCGATTCGAAACGGCCGGTCCGGGCGGCGTGAATGGAGAGAAAAAAGACGACGGCGAAAAAAAACAGAGTGAGATTCCTGAATTTGAGAAACGTCCCATAACGCTGCTCGATTTTTTTGCGAAACGGATCGAGCCAGGGTATGAACGTGAGCACCAGATAGAGTGCGATGCATCCGCCCAGGGTAAAGGCGGTGAACCCGGCCTTGCCGCTGTAATCGTCCGCTTCTCCGTGGATGTTAAAATGGGTCGGCACTCGATCCGGCAGCGTGGGATAGACGAGCCAAGCGGTGACCGCCATGACCACCAGCACAGCGAGCGGCAACCATTCACGTTTCAGCTGCCATTTCATGGGTTACTCCTTTCCGATAAATTTCATCAAATAATCCACGGACATTTGGAACACGCTCATATTCAGCGAGTAGCGGATGTACTGGCCTTCCCGGGCGCCATCGATCAGGTTCGCACGCTTTAGGATATCCAGATGATGGGAGAGGGTCGGTTGGGAGATCTTTATTTTCTGCAACAAGTCCGACGGCGTTTGGTCTTGTTTTTTCAGCAATTGAACAATCTTTCGCCGCGTCGGGTCCGCCAGGGCCTGGAACAATTTGTCGAGTTCCATGTTATTTATCTCCATGCATATGTACATATATACATATATTAATGAAAAAAAGTTTCATCGGCAAGCTTTTTTTGCAGGACGGGAAGAAAAGATAAATCGGCAGGGAGAGGGCGCCGGCGCCGGCGGCCCTTCCCGGAACGCCCGGCGCTCCGGGAGGGTGAATCAAGTGGGGAGCATGATGCATGCCCCGGTAATGGCTCAGGTTTTTTTCCGATACCACTTTTGATCCGGCTGAAAGCTGGTCTGCAGCTGTTGCCGGCGAGCCTGACGTTCCAGCGCCAGGCGGATCAGCTCGTCCAGCAGTGCGCTGTAGCTCAGTCCGCTGGCCTGCCACAGCTTGGGATACATGCTGATGCTGGTAAAGCCGGGGATGGTGTTGAGTTCCGAAAGATAGAACCGGTCGGAATCCGCCTGCAGTAGAAAATCGACGCGCGCCATGCCCTCGCATTCCACGGCCAGAAAGGCGCGGATGGCGGTGTTTTGGATCGCACGGGTCAGCTCTTCCGGCAGATCCGCGGGAATTTGAAACCGGCAGGCGTCATCGACATACTTGGCGTTATAGTCATAGAATTCGTTGGATGGAAACACCTCGCCCACCACGGAAGCGCGCGGCGTCGCGTTGCCCAGCAGGCTGACCTCCAGCTCACGCGTGTTCGGTACCGCTTTTTCGATCAGCACCTTGCGGTCGTAACGCAACGCATCCTCGATGGCCGCTTTGAGCTCTTGGACCGTGTGCGCTTTATGAATGCCGACGCTGGACCCCATGTTCGGCGGTTTGACAAAGACCGGCAGTTTCAAATCATCGCGAATGGTTTCGATCATCTCTTTGCGTGTCATGTTGGCCAGCTGATCGGGCAGCAACGGCCGGTCCTGGCGGTTGCTGTTCTGCTGCCAGTCGAGGTCGCGGAACCAGAGGAAATCCACCACCGGCAGCCCCTGCTGCCGGCAGAGATGTTTTTGCATGATTTTATCCATCGACAGGGCGGAGCCGAGCACGCCGGCGCCCACATAAGGCAGGTCCGCCAGTTCCAGCAAGCCCTGGATGGTGCCATCTTCGCCCCGTGGTCCGTGCATCACCGGAAACACGACATCGAACGCCTTGCCGTTCAATCCTTCGGGCAGGCCTGCACGTTCCCGAAGAGCCAGCAGACGCGCCGCACCGGGGTCTGCGGGCAGACAGGCCGGGATCAGTTTTTTCTCCCGGCCTTCGCTGAGCAGCCGCAAGGTATCTTCGCCCACCAGCCAGCGCCCGGCTTTGCTGATGCCGATGGGAGTGATGTCGTACTTGGATCGATCCAGTGCGGAAAGGATCGATCCGGCGGAGACCAGGGAGACCTCATGTTCGCCGGACCGTCCTCCAAAAATAACCGCCACGCGAATTTTCTTTTTTGTCTTTTTCATCTCATCGGCCGTAAAGAGGACCCAGATTGGCGCAGGCGCGGTAATCTGCGCTCTCCATGTCCGCAGTGCCAAAACCGGCCCAGACGCTGGGACGGAAAATCCGTTCTTCCGCAACGTTATGCATGCACACCGGAATGCGCAGCAGACTGGCCAGAGTGATCAGCAGATGACCGACATGGCCGTAGCTAAGGGATCCGTGGTTGGCGCCCCAGTTTGCCATCACCGAATAGACATCGCTAAACGCGCCCTTGCCCGTCAATTTGGGCGCAAACCAGGTGGTGGGCCAGGTGGGATCTGTGCGCTGATAGAGCACCTGGTGGGACTTGGCCGGCAGTTCCACAGTATACCCTTCGGCCAATTGCAGCACCGGTCCGAGCCCTTTGACCAGATTCAGGCGCACCATGGTCACCGGCATCTCGCCCAGGGTGACGAATCTGGATGAATAGCCGCCGCCGCGGAAATACTCCACATTGCCCGGACACCACTCTGTGGCCTGCAGGCATTTGTCCACTTCCGCGGGCGTGATCTTCCACCACGGCTTCATCACCGGTTTGCCTTTTTCCGACTGACGGCCGCTGCCGTCCAGGGTGGCGGCGCCCGAGTTGATCAGGTGGATGATGCCGTTGGCCGCTTTGCCGCTGAGGGCTTTACCCGTCACCCGTTTCACCGCAGCAGGGCTCCAATAGGTGCGCACATCGGCAAAGATCTGCGCGGTGTCGGTCAGCAGATGGCCGAACAGCATGGCCGCTCCGTTCAGGCTGTCGTTCTCCGTGGCTACAAGGTAGGGCTCACGAATGCCGTTCCAGTCGAAACTCGAGTTCAACAGGGCTTCGAGGAAATCGCCGTTGGGCATATGATCGGTCCATTGCCGCTGCCCTTGAAAGCCAGCCAGGATGGCGTTATGACCCAGGGCCTCTTCGCCGTATCCCATGGTCGCCAGTTTTTCATTGCCCACCATGAGGTCGCGGGTGATCAGCATCATCTTCACCACGGTCTGCCAGTCCTTGGCGCGGCGTTCCGCGGACAGCCGGTTTTGTGGTTTGTTCAGATCCGGTCCTTCCTTGCAGTTCGCCTGCACCCATTTCATCGCCAGCTCGAACTCTTCCTGATCGAAAATAGATCGGTTGAGCCGTCGGGTGAACTCGGCCGAGTCCACGAACTCGCTGCGCAGCCCGAGATAATCGCGCAGAAAATGGGCGTCGACCATGGAGCCGGCGATGCCCATGGACACGTAGCCGAGGGAGAGATAGGATTTT
>DAIQOA010000040.1:0-28958 GCA_036788095.1 bacterium
AAACCACCCCAATCCGTTCAATCCATCCACGGTCATTCGATATCATCTATCCGCGCCATGCCGGGTTTCGCTGAAAATATTTGATGCAGCCGGACGTGAGATCGCCGTGCTGGTGGACAGTGCAAAGCCGGCCGGCGAACACTGCGTAACCTGGCGCCCTGGCGGTTTGCCCGCGGGCGTGTACCTGTATCGTCTGCAGGCCGGCGCGTTTACACGAATGAAGAAAATGATCATGGTGAAATAACCCCCCACCGCTATGCCGTTTCCCCGGCGGGGGCTGTTCCCTTAATCCCCAGGACCTGATTCACCTCTTCTCCACGGAGGTTCGCTTTATGTCGTCATCCACCGTCCCCACACCGTCCTGCCGCTGTCACAGGATCAACCGTCCGTTTGTTCTGTCCGGTGCTCTGGATGATCCGATCTGGAAGCAGGCGTCAACGCTGGAACTCTTGGACATTCACGGCAACCCCGGCCGTTTTAAAACCCAGGTGCGGCTGCTGTACGATGCGACGTTTCTGTATGTGGGCTTTACCTGTGAAGACACCTACGTGTGGGGCGCCATCACCGAACGCGACGGTCCTATCTACGAGCAAGAGTGCGTGGAGGTGTTTCTCAATCCAGCCAATACCCGGCATCAGTACTATGAGATCAACGTCAGCCCGCTGAACACGGTTTTCGACGCCTGCATCGTCAACGGCCGGACTCCGCAAACCCCCGGAACCCCTTTTTACGCATTCCCCTCCTATGATTTAAAAGGGCTGCACACAGCCGTGAAGGTGTTGGGAGAGCTCAACCGGCCCGGCGCAGCCAAGGGTTGGCGCGCGGAATTGGCCATCCCCTTTGACGAATTGCCTGGCGCCGAACACACGCCGCCCCAACCCGGTGATGTGTGGCGGGCGAATTTTTATCGCATCGATCAGCCCGATCAGTGCGAACCTGAGCATTACGCCTGGAGCCGTACCGATCTGGTGAATTTCCATTTGCCCTGGCGGTTCGGTTATGTGCTTTTTGATTGAACGTCGTATGGGGAGAGGATAGTCGCCGGAGTCCTGGCGGCAAACGCCGGAAGAACTTGTTTGCGTTGGGAATGAGGCAGCGATCAGGTCAGCGGCTTGGAATGGCTGCGCACCAGGGCGATGAGATCCGCTGCATCCTGATGGTCCCGGCAATCGGCGATAAAAAAGAGATTGCGACCGCTCAACTCGGCAATATGCTCACGCAATTGATCGCTGTCGGTGACATGCAGCATCAACGCCGCCTGGCCGGTAACGGAAAAGATATGATCCAGATCCAGCAGGTGGTAAGGTGTTTTAGGATCCCAGGAAACCTGCAGCAGCCGCATCCCCGGCAGCTCTGCGACCCGGGGAACAAAATGCATTTTTTCATTGTGCACATGATAGAGGATATGGGGAAAAAGCAGGCACATCTCCCGTTCATAGGGAAATCCAAACTCCTCATAGATCTGCGCATTGCACAACATGGCGGCGTCGTTGGATAGATGGCCCAGGCCGGCAGGAAACCAGAAATCCGACAGGAACATGGCATTACCGCCTTCGATTTCATCCGACCAGGACAGCAGATGACGGTAATACCAGATCACCGCTGTGCTCAAAAAACGCATCAGACGATGCACGAACGCCGGATCGTCGTAGAAATCATAAAACAGCGCATCGCCGCGCAGCGCATTGGCGATATCCATGGGCGCCATAGTGCCGCGCATGGATAAAAGAAAATCCCCGCACTGCCGGGTTTTCAGATAGCGGTATCCGCGCTGCATGTACTGAAACCAACGGTTGTGTTCATCACAGGTTAACCGCTGCAGGTCCTTCTTGTCGACGATCACGGGAATGGGCAGACAGGTGTCGTGCTGCAAAAATACCTCGCTTCCCAACCAGGCCGAGTGCTCCGCGATGCCAAAGCGCGGGCATAGGCAGGGGACGCGATCGTCATCCAGATCAGCGCCGGCAGCCCAGGTGGCCCGGCTGCACTCCAGCTGATGATCCATCCAGCGTTCCAACTCTCTATCCAGGTCAAAATCGGTCAGTGCCGGCATTTCGGGCCGGTCGTGACGAAAACGCGTTTGAATTAAAAAATGGCCTGGGGTGATTGCCGCATAAAACGCCTTGCTGCGGCTGATGGTGCGATGGATTTTTTCAGCCGGGGTCACCGGTCCTCCTCTGCGATGGTGAAAAAAAGATCACGCACATGGGACCGCCGCCATGCGCTCTATGCATAAAAACTTTCCCCAGATCCTCGTCGTCTGCCTGGCGGTCATTGATCTGGGGAATGGCTGGTCCAAGGCTGGTTCAGGTAAAAAACGGCTGTATCCGTTTACGCGGCTTTGGTCCGTGTGGCAGCGGTCATGATCTTTTCCTCCGAGGCCTCTTCACGGCTGAACTCGGCGACCATCCGTCCTTCGCTCAGCACCAAAATGCGGTCGCTCATCGCCAGGATCTCCGGCAATTCCGAAGAGACCATGATCACACCCATGCCCTGCTCGGCAAACTGATTCATCAGGTGATAGATTTCCGCCTTGGCGCCCACGTCCACGCCGCGGGTGGGATCATCGAGAAGAAGAATCGAAGGGGCCGTGGCCATCCATTTAGCCAAGATCACCTTTTGCTGGTTGCCGCCGCTCAAAGTCTCGATCGCGCCGGCGAGGCTGGGTACTTTGATTCGCAACTGATCGATATAGCGCTGGGCCATGACTTTTTCCAGCTTGTGCCGCAGCACCCATCGCTTGACCACCTGACGAAGGCCGGCGATGGAGATGTTCCATTGCACCGGCAGCTGCAGAAACAGGCCCTGCTCTTTGCGATCTTCGGTGACCAGAGCCAAGCCATGTCGAATGGCCTCTTGGGGAGAATGCAGTTCCACGGGGCGTGAACGGACAAAGAGCTTGCCGGCCACCAGCTGCCCCGGACTGGCGCCGAACAACGTCATCAGCAGTTCCGTTCGGCCGGAGCCCATGAGTCCGGCGATGCCGAGGATCTCCCCACGGCGCAGACTCAGTTGAATGTCCTCCAGCAGATTGCGATGGCTCTGAGAGGGATGGCGGACGGTGAGCCCTTCCACGCGCAGCAGCTCTTCGCCCAACCGCGCTTTTTCCTTGGGAAACAGATCCGCCAGTTCTCTGCCCACCATCATGCCGACCAGTTGTTGCGCAGTGGATTCTTTCACCACACAGGTGCCGATATATTTTCCGTCGCGCAACACCGTCACCTTGTCGGCGATGGCAAAGATCTCTTCCAGTTTGTGCGAGATGTAGATGATCGCCACGCCGTTCTGCTGCAACCGACGGATGACCTTGAATAGTTTTTCCACCTCGGTCTCGCTCAACGCCGAGGTCGGTTCATCCATGATCACCACCTTGGCGTGCAGCGACAGCGCCTTGGCGATTTCGACCAGTTGCTGCTCGCCGACGCGCAGGTCGGCGATGCGCGCCTGCACCGGAATGTGTCCTTCCAGCTGTTGCAGCTCCGTCTCCGCCGCCTGACGCATGGCTTTATAATCCACCAGCCCGAATTTGCCGCGCGGCTCGCGGCCGAGATAAATATTCTCCGCCACGGTCATCTGCGGGATCAGATTCAATTCCTGATGAATGATGGCGATGCCCGCCTGCTCCGCTGCGCGGGTGTCACTGAACTGAACGGAACGGCCTTCAATCAGAATCTCGCCGCTGTCCGGCTGATAGACGCCGCTGAGAATTTTCATCAGCGTCGATTTACCGGCGCCGTTCTCGCCCAGCAGCGCGTGCACCTCTCCCGGCTGCACCTCCATGTGCACGCGATCCAGCGCTTGAACGCCGGGAAACGACTTGCTGATATCCTGCATCCTTAAATAGCTATCCATGGACAGACCCTGTTCAATTAAAAGCGGTTTCAAAATCATTCAGAGAAACGCCCAGCACCGCCAGACTGATCTGGTCCAGCAGGTTGCGGTCGCCGCTGAAATGGAGAGTGGTATGGCGATGTGTGCACGACTCGTTCGGCGCCAGCGCGGCCGCCGGCGAGGAGCTTTCCAACTCATAGAACGGGCCCATGGGCTTGGCGCCCGGAGAGGCCGGTCCATCGTTGTATGAATTGGCCACGTCGCCGGCATAGGGTTGATCGGTTATTCTCCACTGGCTGTTGACGTAATCGCGGGCCTCCTCGGGCAGGGTGAACCGCACCAGCGTCAACACGCCGAGCGCCGAATCATAGCTGCCGAGCATTGGCTTGACGCGGCTACGCGGCATGCCGATCTTGCTGCGGTACAGGCCGTCGCCTTTGAAGAACACCGCCTGATCCTTGATTCGCAGCCGGTCCGGAGGAATGGCGCCGAAATAATCGGAGACCACCACCGGGCCCAGAGCTGCCTCCGGTCCTGCAACATAGGGCACAGCGATCACCGTGGTGGGCGACGGGGTGAACATGCCCAGAATCCAGATGGACACCAGTCCGGTCTCTTTTTTCCAGGCCTGCTCGCCGATGTTGGTAATGGTGTTTTCGCTTTCAAAGCCCACGGCCGGCAGGCCCGCCGGCAGCGTGATCCGGACTTGCTCCGCGAGTTCCGCACGAGAGAGCAAGCGCACGGTACGCTGCAGTTCAAGAGTGAAAACGAAATCAGCGTAATTTCTGATCGACATTCGTTTGTTGAAAACCACGGACGCGGGATTCTGGCGCAGCACGATGAAGCCTTCCTCATTAAAGGGTCTCGGCGTGTACCAGTGCTCCAGATCAAAGGGATCGCCCGTGGCAAAATAGAGGCTGTACTGGCCGCCCTCAGGCCCCAGCCAGAAACGGTCTTCGCCGCCAAAGGCGTTGATGTGCCGATTCGGAATGCCGGAGGCGATCAGCTCGCGGTTGATCCAGCCAAAACTCTGGCCAGTGGCGCCGGTCGCCGTGCTGGTCATCACCCGGCCCTGAAGGTCCGGGGTGACCGCGACCTGCGCCGATGAATCGGCGGAGGACAACAGAATGACGGAGGTGTACTTGTTCAGAAAAGCCACATCGTCCTGGAACGTCACGCTCGGCTTTTTCGTGTCCGGCCTGCGGCAGGCCAGGAGCAGGGACAGCCCCAGTGCGACGGCGAGCCATTGCTGTTTCATAGGACCTCCCGGTGGTTACCCGCCTGTTGAGTGCGTTCGATCCATTCTGAACGCAGAATGCCATAGATCACAAGATCGATATAGTCGCCCCACTTGAAATAATGCCGGCGTAAACACCCTTCGCAGCTCATGCCGAGTTTCTCCATTACGCGACCGGAGGCCGGATTGGTCTTGAAATGGTGGGCGAACACGCGCTCCAACTCTAGGCCGTGAAACGCATGCTGCAGCAGCGCCCCGGCCGCCTCGGTGCAATAGCCGTGGCCCCAGTAGGGCACGCCGATCCAATACCCCATCTCTGCGTGGCGGCTCTCCCGGTCGATCTTAACGCCGATGGCGCCCAACAGAGCGCCGCTGCTCTTCAGGCAGACGGCGTACACCAGAGAGGTTCCCGCCCGCCGCTCCTCCTCCTGGATTTTGAACCATGATTCAGCCGCACCGTCCGGATAGGGGTGCGGAATCAAGGCGGTGGTGGCCGCGACCTCGCGGGCGCCGGCCAGCCGCTGCACCTCCGCCGCATCGCTGATGTGAAACGGACGCAGCAACAATCGTGACGTCGACAGCTCTGGCTGCATCAACACAACGGACTCCATGATGTGAATTTCATTTTACAAAACCCGGGGGATTAAAGCAACAGAAAAACATCCCGGCGAAGAATCAGCGATAAGGCGTTATGAATCAGAGCAAGAAGGTTGAGGCGTGGATTACGCGCCGCGCACTGCGCTGACAAGGGTTTGGCCTGGTTTCGGAGACAACGAACGATCGGTGGTAAAGATCTGCAATTTTTTATCCTCAGTGATCAGAAAGAGCGGCATCGCTCTATCTTGATAGAACGCCTGATAGGCGTTGAAATCAAACTCCCGGGTTAACGCCGTGGTTTTCAGCTTGGCGCCTTCGGCGAACAGGACGTTCAAGCCGGCAAAGGTCGCCTCGGGCGAAAAGAGCATGCGGCCGCATTGATCCACGGACAGGTTGGCCTGGTTGCCGATCCGTTTGCCCAGACACGAGAGTTGATAGGTCTCCGCCCGGCCGAAGAGATCGATGAAATGCTGGGTGGCAAGCGCATTGACCTCGTCGTTAGCCGTCAGCGCCAGCAGTTTGCCGATGCCGAAAAGGTTCAACTCGCTGATGATGTCCTCGGAGGTGATGCTGCCGTGATGGGTGGCCAGTCCCATCATTCGGCTGGCGGACAGGTTAGCGTAATTGGTGTCGACCATCAGCAGCTCCAATCCCTCCCGTTTAAGGCTCCAAGCCAGTTCCCGGGCCCAATCATGCGCACCGACAAACAGCACACCCTGGGGATTTTCTTTGGCCAAATTCAACCTGCGCGCCAAAGGCGCGGCCAAAAGACCATAAAACGTAACCGTGCAAATGATGATAAAAAAGGTGAGCGGAATGAGCCGCTGGGCATCCCCATACCCGGCAGCGACCAGTGTGAAAGAAAAGATGGAGGCCACGGCAGCGGCGACGATCCCACGTGGCGCTAAAAAAGCGAGAAAAGTTTTCTCACGCACGCTCAGATCGCTCCTCCAGGTGGAGAGAAAAATGGCCAACGGCCGGGCAATAAAAATGAGGATGACGACAAAAGCAGCTTCGCGCCAGCCGATCTGTTGCAGATCGGCAAGCTGCAGCCGCGCGGCGAGTACGATGAACAGCCCGGAGATGAGCAGAACGCTCAGGTTCTCCTTGAAAGTGACGATATGCTTGACCGATACGTGCTTTTGGTTGGCCAGAACGATGCCCAGAATGGTGACCACCAAAAGTCCGGACTCTTTTTGAATCAGGTTGGCTACCGTAAAAGAAACGATGACCAGCATCAGGGTGATGGCTTCATCCAGATGGTCGGGGATGAGAAAATTCTTCAGCAGAAAAATCAACAGAGCGGCGGCCGCGACGCCGAGCACAGAGGCGGAGAACACGATTTTCAAAATGGCCAGCAGTCCGGTGCTGAAGGCCTGGGGAAAGCCGCCGATGAGCACCGCCTCAGACACCAGAACCGCCAGAATGGCGCCCACAGGGTCGTTGACAATGCCCTCCCAGCGCGCCAAAGAGCTCACCCGCCGCACCGGACGCACCTGCTGCAAAAGCGGGATGATCACCGTGGGACCGGTCACGACCAGAATGGCGCCGTAGATGATCGAAGTGGGGAGCGACAGCCCTACCACATAAAAGGCCGCGGCAGCGGCGATCACCCAGGTGATCAGCACGGCTGTGGAGCTCAAATTGCGCACCGCTCCGCCGATCTCCTTCCACTCAGAAATGCGCAGACTCAGTCCGCCTTCAAAGAGAATAATTGCGACGGATAGAGAAACCACCGGAAAGAGCAGATCTCCCAGCAGCCGGTCAGGATCGATCAAATGAAAGAACGGCCCGACCAGCAAGCCGGCGCCGAGCAGAATGAGGATGGACGGCGCTTTGAGGCGCCAGGCCAGCCATTGCGCGCTGATGGCAAAAAAAGTGATCGCAGCCAGTCCGATCAGTACAGATTCGCTCATCGTTGGTCAGCTTTCTTAAAGAGGTGATCGCGTGGTCAAGGGCAATCCTGTCGCAGTATCTTGTACGGGGATGAGCCGCACCAAGCGGTTTCTGTCATCGACTGCAATCCCGCAGGCCGGGCGAGATCAGCCGGCTCTCCCCGGAAAATCAAAAAGCCCTTCTCATGAATCAATTCATTGGGAAGGGCTTTGAGAGTGTGGAGACGGTGGGAGTTGAACCCACGTCCGAGAAACCAGCCATAGCAGCGTCTACATGTTTAGTCCTCTGCTTGAATCTCGATCGCCTCTGTCGCAGGGACCAGGCCAAGACGATCCAGCTCTGAAGTATCTCGCCGATTGCGCCAGAGCGTCACAACCGGCCAGCCTGCTGTATCGACGTTCTTTTCCACCCCAGCGGGCGCAAACGGAAAGAACGAGGCCGCCTTAGTTAGGCAGCCAGAGCATACGCATAATTGTCTGCGTTTACTTGTTTTCCCAGATGATTAACGAGGTCACCGGGTTCCTCGACATGCAGCCACTACCACCATGTAACCCGTCGAAACCAATTTCGTCCCCATAGGGAACGCTGAGGGCCAAAACTTGCCTCAGCACACGTATTAACGTTTACAGGCCTAATTTTGTTCCACCGGATTCAACAATTTTTGCACCTCCGGCGTGTCGACGTTCTCCAGCGTCACGATGGTAACCCCGGTGTCGATCCGTTTTTCCACCTGCCCGCCTTTGATCAAGGTCACGGCAGCCTGCACGCCCTGATAGCCCATCTGATAGGGATTCTGCACGATCAAAGCGTGGATCACGCCGGCTTTGAGCAGCTTGACCTGGTCGGGTGAGGCGTCAAATCCCACCAGTTTAACTTTGCCGACCAAACCGCGGCTGATCAGCGCTTGGGCGCAGCCGATGGCGCCCGCCTCACTGGCGGCAAAGATGCCGGCCAGGTCCGGATTGGCGGTTAAAAAATTTTCCGTCACCGCCATGGCGGTGGCCACTTCGCTTTGCGAGTACTGCACCGCCACCAATTGCAAGCCGGGATACTTGGCCAGTGCGTCTCTGAATCCCTGTTCGCGCATGATGGAAGTGGCGGCGCCGGGCACAATGGGAACGCAGGCGACCTTGCCCGAAGCGCCCACCAGCGCAGCCAGTTTGTCGGCTGCCATGGCTGCGCCGAGAACATTGTCGGTCGCGATGAACGAAGCCGGCAGATCGGATTCAACTCCGCTATCGATGGTCACCACCGGAATGCCGGCCGCCAGCGCTTTTTCGATGCTGGGGATCAGGCCGCGCGTGTCGCAGGCGGCCAGAACGATGGCATCGACCTTTTTGTTAATGTTGTCTTCCACCATGGCGATCTGCGCCGCGATCTCTAACTCGCTCTGCGGGCCTTTCCAGATCACGTCCACTTGCAGGTCCCTGGCCGCGGCATCGGCGCCCGCTTTGACCTTGAGCCAGAAATTCTGCGTCAATCCCTTTGGGGAAACCAGAACCTGCGGACGCCCCTTTTTCTCCGCCTGACAAGCCAACACCATCAGGCTGGTCCCCAGCACCATCCATCTGAGCCAACGCATGTGCGCTCCTGTTTTCAACTACGGGTTCTTCGATGTTTACGGTACTGATCGGAAAGCACCGCAAAAATAATGATGGCGCCGATGGCGATCTGCTGCCAGAACGGCGAAATGTTGAGCAGGTTGCAGCCGTTGCGCAGCACGCCCATGATCATGGCGCCGATCATGGCGCCGAGAATAGTGCCCTCGCCGCCGGTCAGGCTGGCGCCGCCGATCACACAGGCGGCGATCACGTCCAGTTCATAGCCCGTGCCGGCTGTGGGCTGCCCGGAGCTCAGACGCGAGGCCAGCACAATGCCGGCAAAAGCGCAGAGCACGCCATTGATCGCATAGATCTTGATCAGCATATTTTTGACGTGGATGCCGGACAATCGGGCCGCGGTTTCGTTGCTGCCAATGGCGAAAATGTGACGGCCGAACGACAGGCGGGTCAACACGAAATGGCCGGCCACGGCGATGACGATGGTGAACAGCACCGGCGCCGGCAGGACATTGAACAGCCGGCCGCCGCCTAAAAAATTAAAAGAAGACGGCAAACCGAACACCGGCACTCCTCCGGTCAACAGCAACGCAGCGCCGCGGGCGATCCCCATGATGCCGAGCGTGGCGATGAACGGCGGCAGATGACCATAGGCGATCAGGCCGCCGGCCAAACCGCCCAACAAAAGACCAAGCAACAGGCCGACTGCAATGGCCGGCACAATGCCCACGCCGCTGGTCAACAGCATGGTGACCGCCATGCCGGACAATCCCAGAATCGAACCCACCGACAGATCGATGCCGGCGGAGATGATCACCATCATCTGCCCCACCGCCATGATCGCCACCACCGACATCTGCAGACCAATGGCCAACAGGTTGTCCACACTGAGAAAATAAGGCGACAGAATGCTCAACAACACCGCCATGAGTATCAGGCTCATGAACGGCGCGGTACGCCGCAAAAGCGATTTAACCGTTCTCCCGCGTTCCACCATCCATCCTTTTTCGTATCGAATGATCAATGTAGGGGATTTATGCGAATTTGTCAAATGGAATATGGCGGGCCGGCTAAGCGCAGAAAACAGCAACAGGGCAGGCAAGCGAATAAGGGCATGCGCGGTGCGCACGCTGTCTGCACCGATCCGTGCACAGCAGTTCTATCAGCGCACCAGCACCCATCCGCTGGTGGGCGGCAGCACAGCGGTCCCATCGGAGATCACCCGCAGCGGCGTTGCTCCTGCACGCTGCTCATCGGCCAGAACCGACCATGTGCCGTGTGGAAGTTGAAACGCAGCGGATTCGTCGCTATGGCCGTTCAACAGCACAAGAAGTTGAATTCCTTCCTTGGCGTCGCGCCGGTCCATGGTCATGCCCAGGGCAAAGGGATTGTCATGTTCGATGAACTGAATGGCGCTGCGCGGCGCGGCGCGCAACAGACGATAGCGGCTGCGCAAGGCAGCCAGTCCCGCATAATAGTCGACCAGATCGCGATTCAGATCGGCGTGGCTGTAATCAAGCCAATTGGTCTCGTTGTCCTTGTTGTAGCTGTTGTGATCCAGACGACCGGCTGCGGAATCCGGCACGCTGGTGCGGGCAATGACCTTGCTTCGGCCATACTCCTGGCCCTGCTCGATCATGAGTCCGCCCTGGCTGACGTACAGGATCAAAGCGCCCAGTTTGTTGACCTTGACCTGGCGCGGCGTCAGCCGGGCGTTGGAAATCACATCCTGGATCGTCTGTCCGGGGTGCACGTCGCCGAGACCGATGCGCACGAAATCGCCGAAGGTATGGTCGTCGTGAGAGCCAAGATAGTTTATGGCGTGACGGCTCTTTTGAAACAGCCCGCCCTCTTTGGCCAGAGTGCCGGCCAGATACCGTTTAAGGGTCTCTTTGTGATTGTCGCCCCAGTAGCGGCCAAAGATAAAGCTCGTCCCGTTTTCCGGATTCTGCCCCTTGACGCCGTTGCGGAACTGGTCGTTCCACGCCGCCCAATCATGTTGTGAAAATTCAGCCGGCGTGTATTTGCCGCCGCCCCATGGTTCAGCGATCAGAATGACGTCCGGGTTGAGCTTGCGGGCCTCGAGGGCGATCTGGTCGATGGTCTGCCAATCGATCATCGCCGCCAGATCGAAGCGAAAGCCGTCCACATGGCACTCTTTCATCCAATAGAGAACACTGTCGATGATGAGCCGTCGTGCCATCGGCCGTTCGGTTTTGAAATCATTGCCGCAGCCGCTGGCGGTGAGGTAGCGGTTTTGCTCGTCGAGCCGGAAATAATACTTTTTGTCGATAAGCTTGAATGAATTCTGATCGTATTGGGAGACGTGATTATAGACCACGTCCATGATCACTGCCATGCCGGCCTTGTGGAACGCGCGCACCACCTGTTTGAACTCGTCCACCTGACGGCCGTCGGCGCCGCACCACGCCTCCGGCGACAGATCGCCGCCGCTCGCATAATAGGCTTCCGGGGCAAAGCAATAGGAGGTCACATAGCCCCAATGGTTGCGGCGGTAGGGGTTCCAGGTGTTGGTCACATCGTCGACCGCCACTTGATAGGGGATCTCGATGTTGCCGAAATCCTGGATCGGCAAAAATTCGACGGCGTTGACGCCGAGGGAGCGGATATGCTGAATGCCGCCGCGAATGGAATCATCGATAGCGGCCAGATAGCTGCCGGCGATTTCCGGGGCGGCGCCGGAGCTGGGATGCCGGGTCAGATCGCGCAGGTGGCACTCGTAGACCATCAGATCTTCCGGCGCAATGGCGACCCCTTTGTCCCCCTGCCAGTCGAAGGAGTGGGTGTCGAGGATCAGCGTCCGGCCGCGATGCAGGTAGTCATTGCGCGTCGCCACCGCCCGACTGTAGGGATCGCAGATCGATTTAGTTGGATCGAACTCTTCGCCTTCGCCGGCGGGCCCTTCCACGTGGTAATGATAGCACCAGCCGATGTACTGGCCGGCGAGCAGGCACTCCCAGACGCCGTCGCTGTCCTTCAGCATCTCGTGCTCCTGGCCCGTCTCCGCCTGCAGAGAATCGAACAGCCGCAGCCTCACGCGCTTGGCACGCGGCGAGAACAGGCGAAAGATGGTCCGCTCTTCATTCCAGGTGCAACCCATTTCCTTCTGTGAGCTAAACTGGTTCAGCACTTCATCCGGCTGAACAGCCCGCTTTTCGCCCCGATAGTTCAGCCAATAGGTTTGAGATAATTCGAGGGGCTCGGTAATCAGCCGCAGGAACTCCGACTCCTTTTCAATCCGGATGATTTTAGTTTTCGGCGAGATGGAGAAATCAGCGCGGCCGGCATCGGCGGCGCCGTCCGCCAGCCGTACGTCGATCATATGGTTGGAACTCATCTTTGCGGAAATCAACATGGCGGCATAAGCCCTTTGTGTGTGACCTGCTGAAGACCAGCCGATGATCAGCAGGAACAGAATGAACGGATAGAAGCGGATCGTCTTACAGGACCCCCCGGGGACCGTCAGGTGATCACAGAGCCGGCAAATCATCCAGCGCCTTTTCAGCTTGAATGCGATCGTTAAAGTCTATCGTACGGTCGCGCAGGGTTTGCGTGGTCTCATGGCCCTTGCCGAGCAGCATCACAATGTCGCCGGGCTGCGCCATTTTGACCGCAGAGCGGATCGCTTCGCCGCGATCCGGCACCCGATGCAGCGATGCGCCCGAACAGCCGGCAGCGATCTGTTCGATGATCTGCAGCGGCTCTTCCGTGCGCGGATTGTCCGAGGTCAGAATAATTTCGTCGCTATACCTGGCCGCTGTTTCGCCCATGATCGGCCGTTTCTCCTTGTCGCGGTCGCCGCCGCAGCCAAAGACGGTGATCACCCGGTTCGGATTCAGGCTTTTAGCCAGGCTGAGCACATTCTCAACGCCGTCGGGTGTGTGGGCATAGTCCACCACCACGGCAAAGGGCTGGCCTTTTTCCACCAATTCAAACCGGCCGGAGACCCAGATGCGGGCCTCCAACCCCGAGCGGATGCTCTGCAGATCCAAACCCTGTGACAGGGCGACGCCCACCGCGGCGAGAGCATTGTAAATGTTGAACCGCCCCACCAGCTTGGTGTGGATATCGATCTCGCCGCCGGGCGTGACCAGGGTATAATCCGTGCCGTTGATGCGATAGTGGATATGAGTTGCGCGCACCTGGGCGCGCTCCGACAATCCGTAAGTCAGTGTTTGTGCGCGGGTGGCGTCGAGAAACTTTTCCCCCGCCGGATCGTCGATGTTGACGATGGCATGATCCGCAGGGGTCAGCCAGCGGAACAGCTTTAATTTGGCGTTGAGATAGTTCTCCATGGTCTTGTGAAAGTCGAGGTGATCCTGGGTCAGGTTGGTGAACACCGCGGTTTTAAACGTGCAACCCGTCAGCCGATGAAATTCGATGCCGTGCGAAGAGGTTTCCATGATGCAATAGTCGTATTTCTCATCCGCCATTTTGCGCAAAATCTCCTGCAAGTCCGGCGGTTCCGGAGTGGTATCCTTGGATTTATGAATGACGCCGTTCATCTTGTAATACAAGGTGCCGATCAAACCGATTTTATACTTTTGAATGAAAATGCTCTCGACGATGTGGGTGGTGGTGGTTTTACCGTTGGTGCCGGTCACGGCGATTAAATCCAGGCTGTTGGAAGGGAACTGATAGAAATGGGCGCTGATCCGGCCCAGCGCCTGGCGGGAGTCCGGCACCAGCACCTTGACCACATGGGGCGGCACCGGCTGATCTCTCTCCAGCATCACGGCAACGGCGCCCCGGTCGATGGCCGCAGCCACGCCGACATGGCCGTCGGGAATTTCAATTTTATCCAATTGGGTGTAGATCGAAATGGCGACATAGATAAAGCCGGGTTGGACGCGCAGGGGATCATAGACCACGCCGCGGATCTCCACGCCCCGGGGGTCGCCGTAAATCTGCTTATCCGGCACTTCATTCAGTAAAATCGATAGCTCCATATCTCTCCTTGCAACGGCGGTTTCGTTCAACGATCGGTCGGCGGAATAAGCGGCCGGCTATCAGGGTATGTTTTTAACCAGCGCCACCTCATCGCAATCAGGGAACTTGGGACAGTGAATGCAGTCTTTCCAGACTTTGTGCGGCAGATCTTTTTTATCCACCCGCGTAAAGCCCACCTTTTCAAAAAAAACCGGTTTATAGGTCAGGGTGAACACCTGGGGCAGGGTCAGCTCAGCGGCATCGGCCAGCAAGCGGTTGACGATTTCACGGCCCAGTCCCCGGCCGACATGGTCCGGCGCAATGGCCAGGGATCGCACCTCGGCCAGATTGTCCCAGATGATGTTCAGCGCGCCGCAGCCAACGACCCGGTCCCCATCGACCGCCACATAGTAATCGCGCAGCTGGCTGTACACCTGCATATGCGAGCGGCTCAACATGTCGCCCAGCTTGGCATAATAGTTGATGAGCTCGGTGATGTCGTTGACGTCCTTAATTCTCGCCCGTCGGAACGAGACATTCGCGGATGGCATCTTCCAGTATCTCCACAGCTTCTTCAATCTGTTTTTTGTCCACAATCAAAGGCGGCAAAAAGCGCAGCACATGATCGCCGGCCCGGCACAGCAGCAGGCCGAACTCGGCGCACGCCTCGATCACTTTTTTCGCCGGTACGGTGAGCTCTACGCCCACTATCAAGCCCTGGCCGCGCACCTCTTTGATGGCCGGCAGTTCGTCCTGCAGCAACTGCAGCGATTTGAGCAGATGTTCGCCCATGGCGGCCACGTGTTGCAAAAAGGCGGGATCGGTGATGCGTCCCACCACATAGTCAGCCACCGCGGTGGTCAACGGTCCGCCGCCAAAGGTGGAACCGTGCTGACCGGGTTTGATATGATCCGCGACATCCTGAGTCACCAGCAGCGCGCTCAGCGGCAATCCACCGGCCAGAGGCTTGGCCATCACCATGATATCGGGCTCGATATCATACCATTCATAGCAGCAGAACCGGCCCGAGCGGCCCATGCCGCACTGGATCTCATCCAATATCAGCAGGCAGTCGTTCTCATCACACAGCCGGCGCAGCCCCTGCAGAAAGGACTTTTCCGCGACATAGACGCCGCCCTCGCCCTGGATCGGCTCGACGATGATGGCGCAGGTCTTGCCCTTGTTCACCAGCCGGCTGACGCTGTCCAGGTGGTTGAATTCGGCAAAGCGGATGCCCGGCAGCATGGGATCATAGCCCTGCCAGAACTTGTTCTGCCCGGTGAGCGACAGGGCGCCCATGGTGCGGCCATGAAAAGAGTTCTGCATGGCGATGATCTCATGGCACTCCTCTCCCTTGATCTCATGGCCCCATTTGCGCGCCAGTTTGATGGCGCCCTCTACCGCCTCGGCGCCGCTGTTGGCGAAAAAAACCTTGTCGGCAAACGTAGTTTCGGTCAAGCGGCCGGCCAGAAGAATGGGCGGTTCTGTATAGAACAGGTTGGAGCAATGCCAAAGCTTCTGTGCCTGCTCTTGCAGCACCCGCACCGCGCCAGGATCGCAATGGCCGAGCGCATTCACCGCAATGCCGGCGGTAAAGTCGAGATATTTTTTGCCTTCGCTGTCGTACAGATAGACGCCGTGGCCGTGGGTGAATACGATATCCGGCCGGCTGTAGGCGGCCAGCAGCGATTCTTTTTCCATTTCCAGCAGTTGCGATGTTTCCATCTTGAAGATTCTCCAGAAAATACGATGAATGGCCGGATCGGATGACAGGGCGCTCAGGACCATCGGATTCGGCCTGTGTGGCGAAAAACCAGATTCATTTATTGAAAAACAATAGAGTCAATTTATACATTTTTAAGAAATTTTCACAGTACTTTTTTCAGCCAGGAGAAATCGTTCAGGCGGGGAAAGGGGAAATGAGACGCCGGAGTTGCCGCCAAGACCGCGGCAACATCCTGCGTCCGATGGCTTTCAGGTAGGCGGCAGAGGGCACTAAAAAACGGAATGCAGGATAGATATCAGCGCAGTAGAACGGCTTTGATCTGCCGGCAATGCCCTCCGCTTTGCAGTTGAATGAGATAGAGGCCACTGGCCATGGTGTGACCGGAATCATCCGTACTATTCCAGATGACGCTATGAGTACCGGCCGATTGCATTCCGGAATGCAGGGTGCGAATCAATTGTCCGTGCATATTGAAAACCTGCAATCGTATTTCAGCACTAGCATCCAAATGGTATTTTATCGTGGTCGCCGGATTGAATGGGTTGGGATAATTATTCAATAACGTAAAAGTCCGTGGAACGTTTATGGGTGCTTTCTGCACGTTGGCAGTCAATCCCCAGCAAACCGTCAAACACGGATCTCCAAGGAGGGTATAGGTTTGGTTTGAATGTATTTCGAAAAAGGGATCCTCCATGCGCATAGCCGCAAATGCATTTCTGACCGATTCTCCGACACGGTGTCCCAACCCACTCCACTGATCTTTATAAAAATGGGTTAGAAAAACCATGCTCTCACCTGCCCATGCGACCCCTACAGGGGCAAGCGTGGCAACAGCTCCATTCGACCCTTGCAAAAGTAGGTGCTCCACGATCGTACTGTCATGGGCAAGTGCGAAATTATTATCGCAACCAACGAGAATCACCAGCGAGGGTGGTGCAGCCGGGTTGATGCGGGAGAGATCAGTGATCAAGAGCAATGAGTCACGCATCCATTGATGTTCGTTGGTGTGTCCGAGAAATAAAAAATTTCTGCACCCCTCATTTAAGGTCTGGAGCAGATCTGCTCTATTGCCTGCATTCGGTGAATCAACCCAGGTATCGATTCTGCTCCAGGTCACTGAATTGGGAATCAGGCCGGCCAACGAGTCCATTTGATGCGAAAAAAAGTTCTGATCAGCCGAATCAGTCACTGCCGTAAAATCAAGGGGGTATTGCCGATTTTCAAAAGCGATGGTCTTTTGAATAATGAGCGCCAACTCTTCCTCCGTATTGACCGGGAAGCGGCCGATGGCCAATTCGGGAATGCGTGAATTCTTTTCAGGCGACAGCGCATAGCACTGGTCTAAGCTGTAAAAAGTCCCCATAGTTGCATTGTACAGTCGAAATGATGGAAGATACTCTGCATCTCCCACCAGCAGCACCGACCAGGGCGCTGGCGCTTGCCAACTTTTTACCGCAGTCCAGATCGCCTGATGAATGGATTCTGCCAAAAGGGTATCCACTGGGAATTCACGCTGAATTTGTTCAAGCGTCATCACGACGGCTTTGATGCCGCTTTCTTGTCGATAAGTGATGTAGGGTGTGAGGCCGTACTGCCACTTTTCTGGTGTGATGATCAACAGATCCGCTTGCTGGTTAGGGTCCTTGATGCCCCCGTACAGCGAAACCGAAAGCCAGACCGTCAGTTGCAGGATACTGAGCGAGATACTACGTTTTCTTCTCTCCATCTTTTCCTCCAAATAAAAGTTTGGATCCATCTGAATCGGGCTGTCGATTCAGCAGGTGGTATCAAAGCATAGAGAGGCCGTCTCCTTATATTGAACAGCAAACGGAGCACTTGAACAAACGGAAGACATGCTGTGCGACCAGAATAGTTCCTTGAAAAGTCGTCAGAGATGGTCTTTGCAGAGAAGAAATTTGTGGCAAGGGTTGGCGGGCAAAGCTCCTTTTAATCTTATTAAAGATAGAGCTTTTCTTAATCCAAGTCAAGCTGTTTCTGGTTCAGCGAGAAAACAAGGGCTTTAGCGGGCGGTAAACAATCGGCGAGGCTAGTGCATCACTGCAGTGCCGAAATCATACCGGCCGGAGAGAATTTTCTCCAGCGTCTCGTCGCCGCGCCAGGCGCTGATGTGCACCCGTCGCACACCGGCGTCCAAGGCGGTGAACGCCGATTCCATCTTGGCGGTCATGCCGCCGTGAATAATCCGTTGTTCCATCAACCGCCGCGCCTCAGCGCGCGTGAGGGCGGCTGCCACCGCTCCGTCAACCTGCACGCCGGCCACGTCGGTAAAATAGATCAGATCATTGCATGCCAGGCTGCCGGCAATGGCCGCCGCCGCGCTGTCGGCATTGACGTTGTAGGTCCGGCCGTCTCTGTCCGCTGAAATGGGAGAAATCACCGGCACCTGCTTTTTCGCCAGGGCCTCGAGGATCACCCGTGGATCCACGGATTGCACCTGTCCCACACAGCCCAGATCCCGACCATGGTGCATCAGCTTTTCCACCAACAACAGAGAACGGGATTTGCCTGAAAGCCGGCAGACCGACAGGCCGGTTTGCTGCAGAAACCCGGCGATGCGGCTGTTCACGTCCTCGGACAGCACTTTTTCCACGATCTCCATGTCTTCGATCGTGGTCACCCGCAGGCCGTCGATGAAGACCGGCTGGCGGTTCGCCCGTCGCAGCGCTTCAGAGATCTCGGCGCCGCCGCCGTGAACAACGATCACCTCTGCATCGTTCAGCGTACGGATCGCCCGTCCCAGGGAGACAAACCCCTCCTCCCCCTCCAAAGCTTTGCCGCCCAGTTTGATCACCACTCTGCTTTTCATCAGCACAGGCCCATGGTTTCCGGAAAACCGAACATCAGATTCATATTTTGCACCGCCTGACCGGCGGCGCCTTTGCCGAGATTGTCGATGGCACTGAAAACCGCGGCGTAAGAGGTGTCCTGTACCGCTTCAGCGGCGAGAAAACAAAAATTGCTGTGCAAAGCCATTCGCGTGGCCGGCAACTGGGGATCCACGATGCGAATGAAAGGCTCGGCCTCATATCGCTGACGCAACAGGTCATTGAGCTCTGCGCGGCTGTGCGCCGACCGCAGTTTAAAGTAGATGCTCGCGTACAAGCCGCGGGTCTGCGGCACCAGGTGCGGGGTAAAGACCACCCGCAGCGGTTTTTGTGAATGACGGCTCAACTCCTGATCGATCTCGCCCACATGGCGATGGGACCGGCCGGGTTTGTAGGCGCTGACGTTTTCATTGGCTTCCACATAATGGGTGGTCTTGGTCGGCGTTTTGCCGGCGCCGGAAACGCCGGACTTGGCGTCGATGAGCACCGGCTCTTCCGCCACCCAATCGGCTTGCACAAAGGGCAGCAGCGCCAGCAAGGCGGCGGTGGGATAACATCCCGGATTGCCGATCAATCGCGCGTTGCGTATCTCCTGCCGGCGCCATTCCGGCAAACCATAGACCGCCTGCTCCAGCAATTCGGGAAACGGATGGCTGGTTCCGTACCAGGCCGCATAGGCCGACGCCGTGGAGAAGCGAAAGTCCGCCCCCAGATCGATCACCCGGCTGCCGCGATCGAAAAAAAACTTTCCCCACCGGCTGGACTCGATGGCCGGCAGGCAGAGGAAGACCAGATCAACGGGCTGCTGCAAAGCCTGCTCCGCCGTGCAAATGGTCAAATCCCGGAATCGGGGAAAGGGCGGATACAGATCGCCGAGCTTTTTGCCGTTCTCGTTTTCCGAAGTCGCGGCGACCAGTTCCACCTCGGGATGGCGGGAAAGAAGCCGCACCAGCTCTTCACCGGTGTAGCCGGTGACGCCCAGGATGGCTGCTTTTTTCATTTTATTTTTTTCCAATCAGGTATGATATTCCGCGTTGATTTTAACATACTCATAGGTCAGATCGCAGGAATAAACCCGGGCTTGCGCCGAGCCGGCGGCCAGGTCCACGGACAGCAGGATCTCTTTTTCCGCCAGAGCGGCTTTCATGGCTGCAGGATCAAACGGAACCGGATGACCCTGGGTCAGCACCGGAATGCCGGCAAAGGAGACGGCGATTTGGCTCGGCCGCAGCTCTACACCGCAGCCGCCGACGGCGGAAAGAACTCGTCCCCAGTTAGGATCCCGTCCGAACACCGCGGTCTTGATCAGCAGCGAGTTGGCGACCGCTTTGGCCGCCCTGCGCGCTTGCTCCGGGTTCCGGGCGTTGGTGATTTGGACCAGCAGCAGTTTGGTGGCGCCTTCGCCATCCATGGCAATAGCCCTGGCGATGGCCTGCAACACGGTGCGCAACGCCTGGGTAAACACCTCGAAATCCGGACCAGCCGCATCGATGACCGGATTGCCGCATTGGCCGTTGGCCAGCAGCAGGACGCAATCATTGGTGCTCATCTCGCCGTCCACGGTCAGGCTGTTGAGCGAATCATCGACCGCCAGGCGCAGGCTGCGATCGAGCATGGCGCTGCTGACGGCCGCATCGGTGGTGAGGCAGCAGAGCATGGTGGCTAGATTCGGATTGATCATGCCGCTGCCCTTGGCCATGGCGCCGATGTACGCCCGGCGACCGGCCAATTGGAATTCGACCGCCACTTGTTTCGCTGTGGTATCCGTGGTCATGATGGCGTGCGCCGCCGCGTCGCCGCCGTCCGCCTTGAGAGAGGCGAGCGCTTCGGCCAGGCCGCTGCGCAATTTGTCCATGGCTAAGGGTTTGCCGATAATGCCGGTGGAGGCGACCAGCACCTCTTCGCGATCGATGTGCAGCCCCTGCGCAACCAGGGTGAGCGTTTCCTCTACATCCCGATCGCCCTGTTCGCCGGTGCAGGCGTTGGCGTTGCCGCTGTTTATCACCACCGCCCGGCCTCGGCCGCACTGGAGGTTTCTTTTGCTCACCCGCACAGGGGCGGCCTGAATCAGATTGCTGGTGAACAGGGCTGCGGCAGCGGCTGGAGACGTACTATATACCAAAGCCAGGTCCAATCCCTTTTCCTTCAAACCACAGCGTACGCCCGCAGCCTGGAAGCCCTTGGGCGTGGTGACGCCGCCGGCGAATAGATGATCCGTCAATGTTTTTCCTCTACAAGAGTCTCAATCTTTTCGGTCCGACTGAAAGGAACCTCTCCATCAAGCGGACGATGATAAACGGTTGCACGGAGCAGGGCCACGGCAACCGAACAGCCATTGAAGCGTTGTTAATAAAAACATCTCTCCGCGCCGCTTAAACCGAAACCCGGATGGGCAGCATGATCAGCGGAATGCCCTGATAGAAAAACCGCCGCTGAATGGAGAATACGGTATAGTTGTGCAGCCAGCGGCCGAACATGGGCTCATGCGGAAACACCAGTTGTCCGCCGAAGAACATCGCCTGGGGAAATTTTTTCAGCAAATCGGGCGCCAGCTTGGACACCTCTTCCACCACATCGATGGCGATGGCGGATACCGCCTCGGCATAATAGCCCTGATGGCGCATGAAAACGCAGTACTTTTCCAGATCCGCATCCACCTTGCTCTTGAGCTGTTCGATCTCCTCCGGACTGTTGAACGTGCCCGCATCCACCACACCGATCTGCAAAAAGACGAAATTTTTAATCTCGCCGCCGAACATCTGGATGGCGCCGAACAGCGTGTGCAGCCCCAATCCGTTAAAGCCGCTGGTAAGTATGACCGCGGTGCGTGATCGGACAAACGGCGTTTTACGCGGACGCCGGGATTTACGCGCCGTGCCGACAGCGTGTGGAACGGACAGTTTGACCGCTTCCACCAGACTATCCAACCGTTTCAGCAGCCATGCGGTATGAGTATAATGTTTTTTAACCAGCAGAACGATGACGATAAGCGTGCCGGTTACTAGAATGGTTATCCAGCCGCCTTCGGTAAATTTGAGCGTGGCCACTGAAAGCAGAATGAAACCGGTAAGCACCATGCCGATGCCGCTGATCACCAGCTTCATCAGCCAGCCTTTTTGTTCACGCCGGTTCCGCCACCAATGGCGCACCAGACCCACCTGGGAGAGCAGAAAGGTGATGAACACATTGATCGAGTACAGCACCACCAGCAAACGCACAGAGCCTTTGCTGAGAAACATTAAAATCAACGCCGCGCCGCCCATGAGCAGAATGCCGTTCTGCGTCACCAGCCGGTCGCTGAGTGTGGCAAAACGGGTGGGGAACCAACGATCCAGCGCCATATTCGACAGCACCCGCGGTCCGCCCAAAAAACCGGTCTGCGAGGCGACAAACAATAAAATGGCCTCGGAGGTCAGGGTAACCAGTATGAACAGATAGGCGAGGTTCTCGTTCCACCCGGCAGAGAGGGCATTGAGCAAAACGGCGTTCAACGTTTTTCCCGGCACATGTTCGACGCGAAAAAGCGTATACCCCAGCATCAATCCCAGCACCATGAACGCCAGGGAAAAAGCCATATAGCGCATGGTGCTCTTGGCGGTTTTCACCTTGGGATCGCGCAGAATCGGCATGCCGTTGCTGACCGCCTCGATGCCGGTGTAGGTGCCGGCGCCCATGCTGTAGGCGCGCAAGATCAGCAGCACGGTTCCCAACAGACCCAACTCGGCGTTGCTCTGCCGGATGTCCAATTGAGTGGTCTCTATCAGAGTGGGCAAATCCGCCGCATGTACGTATAAAATGTACAGGATGGCAAAGATATGGGTCACGATAAAGATCAAAAAGATCGGCACCAGAGGCACAACGGACTCTTTGACTCCGCGCAGGTTGAGCCAGATCAGCAGGACCAGCCCCGCCATGGCAAAAGTCAGTTTATAGGGCAGCCAGGCGACCGGCAGAAAGCTGAAAATCGCATCCGCTCCGCTGGCCACGGACAGAGTGATGGTCAACACATAATCGATCAACAACGCGCAGCCCGAGACCATGCCGGCTTTGGGCGACAACAATTTGCTCGCCACCATGTAGCCGCCGCCGCCGGCGGGAAACAGTTCGATGACCTGCATATAGCTGGCGCTGATGATAAAGATCGTCACCACCGAAGCCAGGGCCACCAGAATGCCCAGATGGAAATGACCCTCCAGGGCGCGGAACGCCTCCTCCGGACCATAGCAGGAGGAGGACAAGCCATCGGCGCCCAGGCCCACCCAGGCAAAAAAAGCGATCAGGGAGAGCTTGTGAAAAATATGCGGATCCTGGGGGCTGCGAGCGCCCCCCAGCAGGGCGTCTTTCGCCCTGCGCTTTAAAGATGGTTTTTCGGTCTCATCCATGAATGTCGGCAACCTCACACTCTAACCATTGATCCTACAGCCTGGAAATAAACCGGATAATCTACGAAATTTTAAAATAGCAAAGAAGAATAAAATATAATTTTCAACCGGACCATGGTCAGCATTCGCTTAAACCGGTTTTGCGAGGCATGACTGCGAGGGGATGGCGTCAAGGCTACTGCAGGAACGCTCCGTTCATCTTTGGTTGGTTTTCATGAGCTTGTAGCTGATGCTGTCCACCAGCGCGCGCCAGCTGGCTTCGATGATGTTTTCCGACACGCCGACCGTTCCCCAGGACTCGCGGCCGTCGCTGGATTCCACCAAGACGCGGACCTCGGCAGCCGTGGCCTTTTCGCTGTCCAGAACGCGCACCTTGTAGTCCACCAGTTTGACCGCCTTCAAGCTGGGATAAAAGGGCAGCAAAGCTTTGCGCAACGCTTTATCCAGCGCATCGACCGGTCCGTGGCCTTCAGCCACCGTGTGTTGGATTTTGCCGTTCACCTCCAATTTGAGCACGGCCTCGGCGTACAAAAATCCGTTCTCAGTGCGGTCCACCGTTACCCGGGCGCTCAGCATAGTAAAAAACGGCTTGACTTGTCCGATGGTTTTCCTGACCAGCACTTCAAAGGAGCCCTCTGCGCCCTCGAATTGATATCCCAGATGTTCCAGCTTTTTCAATTCCTGGACGATATGGCGGACCTCCTCCTTGCGGCTGTCCAGATCGAGCCCCATCTCACGCGCCTTGTGCAGCACATTGCTCTGCCCGGCCTGGTCGGAGACCAGCACCCGTTGACGGTTGCCCACGGATTCCGGCGGGATGTGCTCATAGGTGCGCCGGTTGCGATGAATCGCGCTGACATGAATGCCGCCCTTGTGAGCAAACGCGCTGTTGCCGACATACGGCATCTCCTCCCGATGGGTCAGATTGGCTATCTCGCTGACCGTACGGGAGAGCTCGGTGAGTTTTGCCAATTTTAATTTTCTATGAAACGAACAGCCCAGCTTGAGCTGCAGGTTGGGCAGAATACTGCACAGATTGGCGTTGCCGCAGCGTTCGCCATAGCCGTTGATCGTGCCCTGTACATGCCCAACGCCCAGACGCACGGCCGTCACCGTGCTGCCGACAGCGGTATCGCTGTCGTTATGCGCATGCAGACCGAGCGGCATGTCCGGGAAAGCCTCCCGTACCCGGCGGATCACCTCTTCGACTTGAAAGGGCAGCGCGCCGCCGTTGGTATCGCAGAGCACGACCACATCCGCGCCGGCATCCCAGGCGGTGACGCAAGTCTCCAGGGCATAATCCGGATTTTCAGCAAAGCCGTCAAAAAAATGCTCCGCATCATAGATCACCTCTTTGCCCTTGCTCTTCAGATAGGCGACCGAATCGTGAATGATCTGCAAGTTCTCCTCCAGCGATGCGCGCAGGGCTTCGTGAACGTGCAGATCCCACGACTTGCCGAACACCGTCACCACCGGCGTATGCGCCTTCAGCAAAGCCTGAATGTTGGCGTCCTGCTTGACAGGGGATTTGACCCGGCAGGTGCTGCCGAACGCGGAAATTTTTGCGTTCTTCCATTTGATCTGTGCGGCGCGGTGGAAAAATTCCAGATCCTTGGGATTGGAGCCGGGCCAGCCGCCTTCGATATAGTCGATGCCGAATTCATCCAACCGCTGCGCAATCCGGATCTTGTCCTCTGCTGAAAAAGCGATCCCCTCATGCTGCGAGCCATCCCGCAGCGTTGTATCGTAAAGCCAGACGCGATTGTTGTTCATGGATTCCGCCTTGTCGATGTAATAACGACCTCGCCCCTGTGCGCGGCCGCAAGGACTGCAAAAAAAAAACACTCTTTTGAAGACGCCGGCCTTCAGGCCTGATCCGAGAAAAAGAGATCCAATACGGTTCTTCCCCTGCCCGCGGACGCCGTCCGGCTACAACGCCTCGGTGATCAGGGCGCCCATCTCGCTGGTGGACACCACGCGGTCGCCCTGCGCGGCGATATCGCGCGTTCGATAGCCGGCCTCCAGCACCCGGTTGATGGCGGTCTCCACCTCTTCCGCCTCTTGCGAACGGCCAAAGGAATAACGCAGCATCATGGCCACGGAGGCGATCATGGCGATGGGATTGGCGATGTTCTTTCCTGCGATATCGGGCGCTGAACCATGCACCGGTTCATACATGGCGGAACCGGTCCCTAAACTGGCCGAGGGCAACATGCCCAGAGAGCCGGTGAGCATGGAGGCCTCATCGCTAAGAATATCGCCGAACAAATTTTCAGTGAGGATCACGTCGAATTGCCGCGGATTGCGCACCAGTTGCATGGCGCAATTGTCGACGTAATAATGATCCAGGGCGATATCCGGATATCTCGACGCCACCTGCAGCACGATTTTGCGCCAGAACTGAGAGACCTCCAGCACATTGGCCTTGTCCACAGAGGTCACTTTTTTACCGCGTTTGGCCGCTGCCTCAAAGGCGGTTTGGGCAATGCGCTCCACCTCATGACGACGATAGACCATGGTGTTGAACCCCATCTCTTGCTGCAGACCGCGGGGTTCGCCGAAATAGAGCCCGCCGGTCAGCTCACGCACGATGAGCAGATCAATGTCGCGCACCACCTCTTCTTTGAGGCTTGATGCGTTGATCAGGCTGGGATAGATTTTCGCCGGCCGCAAATTGGCATAGAGGCCCAACTCGGCGCGCAACCCCAGCAACCCCTTCTCCGGCCGTTTGTCGGAGGGCAGGCTGTCATAGCGGGGATGGCCGATGGCAGCCAGCAGCACCGCATCCGCCTGTCGGCACGTCTGCAGGGTGGATGCGGGCAACGGGGTGTCGAACTGTTCAATGGCCACACCGCCCACTTTGGCCTGGTTCAGCTGCAGCTGAAAACGATTTTTCAACGCAACAGCCTGCAGCACTTTGAGCGCTTCAGCCATGACTTCGGGACCAATGCCGTCACCCGGCAGCACGGCGATGGTGTACTTTTCTTTTTTCATTCGTCTCCTATCGGCCGGCCGCTGCAGCCGGGCGCAGGGTCCATCCCCGCGGCAGCAAAGCCGGAATTTTCAACTGGGTTTGATCGCGCCTTGAATGCGATTGAGCGCATGCAGATAGGCGCGGATGCTCGCTTCGATGACGTCGGTGCTGACGCCGCGGCCCAAATAAATCGCGTCCTGATATTTCAACCGAACTACGACATTGCCCATGGCGTCCTGACCGCCGGTCACGGCGCGCAGAGAATACTCCTCCAGCGAGACCGGAAGATCGACCATACGATCGATGGCCTTGTAGGCCGCGTCCACCGGGCCGTCTCCCACCGCCGCCTCGCGGAGCACCTCATCGCCTTTTTTCAGAGTGATGGTGGCCGTAGGCAGCAAACTGTTGCCGCTCAGAATGTGAAAGTAGTCCAGTTGATAGACCTCTTCCGCTTCACGGGCGGCGCCGCTGACCAAGGCGACAAGATCCTCATCGTACACCTCTTTCTTGCGGTCCGCCACCTCGAGAAAGCGCTGATAGACATGATCCAATTCCGTCGCACTCAACGCATAGCCCAACTCCGCCAGGCGGTTCTGCAGTCCGTGCCGGCCTGAATGGCGGCCGAGAACGATCCGGTTGGAATCCAAGCCCACTTCATGGGGCGTCATGATCTCATAGGTGCCGGCGTCCTTGAGCACCGCATCCTGATGGATGCCGGACTCGTGCGCAAAGGCGTTGCTGCCGACGATCGCCTTGTTCGGCTGCACCGGAATCCCCATCATGCTCGACACCATGCGGCTGGTGCGGGTGATCTCGTGCGTGTCGACGCCGGTTTGGCAGCCGAACAGATCCTGGCGCACTCTGATGGCCATCACCACCTCTTCGAGCGAGGCGTTGCCCGCCCGTTCCCCGATGCCGTTGACAGTCACCTCCACCTGCTGCGCGCCATTGCGCACCGCAGCCAACGTGTTGGCGACAGCCAATCCCAGATCGTTATGACAGTGCACGCTCAGGATCGCCTTGTCGATGTTAGGCACCGCGTTGCGGATCTCTTTGATCAACCCGCCAAAGTGTTCCGGAATCGCATAGCCGACGGTATCCGGAATATTGATGACCGTGGCGCCGGCGTCGATGGCCGCCTCGACGATGCGGAAGAGAAACTCTCTGCCGGTGCGCGCCGAGTCCTCGGGAGAGAACTCGACCATTTCACAGTAGCGCCGGGCGCGGCGGATGCCCGCCAGCGCCATGGCCAGAACCTCATCCTCTGACTTGCGGAATTTTTTTTCCAGATGAATTTTCGAGGTGGCCACAAACACATGGATGCAGGGCCGTTCCGCCTTTTTCAGCGCCTCGCCGGCCGCATCGATGTCCTTGTCGATGCAGCGGGCCAGGGCGACGATTTTAGCGCCGCGCACATTTTCAGCGATCTGCTGCACCCCGTCGAACTGCGCCTGCGAGGAGACGGGAAATCCGGCTTCGATCGCATCCACTTTGAGCCGGGCCAACTGATAGGCAATGGCCAGTTTTTCCGCCACTCCCAGACTGGCGCCCGGCGATTGCTCGCCGTCGCGCAACGTGGTGTCGAACACAAAAATACGCTTGGAGTCCATCATCCGGACCTCCTATTTTTTGATCCACGCCATCATGCCGCGCAGAGCGGCGCCGACCGTTTCGATCTGAGAGTTCTGCATCTGGCTGCGCAGCGCCTGAAAACGGGGCGCTCCCGCTCTGTTCTCCAGGATCCACTCTGTGGCAAAGGATCCGTCCTGAATATCCTGCAGCATCTTTTTCATCGCCTTGCGGCTTTCCTCGCCGATCACCATGGGGCCGCGCGTCAATCCTCCGAACTCGGCCGTATCGCTGACCGAATAGTACATGCGCGACAGGCCGCCCTCGTAGATCAAATCGACGATCAGCTTCATCTCATGCAGGCACTCGAAATAGGCGATCTCGGGCGCATAGCCCGCGTCGACCAGGGTTTGAAAGCCGGCGCGGATAAGCTCGGTCACTCCGCCGCACAGCACCGCCTGTTCGCCGAACAGATCCGTCTCAGTCTCCTCTTTGAACGTGGTTTCGAGAACCCCGGCGCGGGTGCCGCCGAGCGCCTTGGAATAGGCCAGCGCGATCTCGCGCGCTTTGCCCGACGCATCCTGCTGGATGGCGATCAGATTGGGCACGCCGCGGCCTTCGCGGTACATGCGCCGCACCAGATGACCCGGACTCTTGGGCGCGATCATGATCACATCCACATCGGCCGGAGGTTGAATCTGATGATAATGAATGTTAAAGCCGTGGGCAAAGGCCAGCACTTTTCCCGCCTTGAGATTGGGGCGGACGTCCTTCTCATACATCTGCGCCTGCACCTGGTCCGGAACCAGGATCATGATCAGATCCGCCCAGGCGCAGGCTTCAAACGTGGGCAACACCTTGACCCCGTCTTTTTTCGCCACCTCATGGTGTTCGCTCTCCGCATGCAAACCCACGACCACCTGCACGCCGCTTTCACTCAAATTCAGCGCATGGGCATGACCCTGGCTGCCATAGCCAATCACCGCCACTTTTTTATTCTTGATCACGGCTAGATCGGCATCCTGCTCATAATACACTTTCATTACAGCCTCCTCGTCTTTTGCTTAGCAGTCCACGGCGGACGGCCGCGGACACTTTATTATTTTATTTGGTTTTAAAATTAGAGTCCCGCACCATGGCGATCGCAGCGCTGCGCACCAGCTCCTTGATGCCGAAAGGCCGCAGCGTCTCGATGAACGCCGCGATCTTGGCCTCTTGGCCGGTCAGCTCCAGCATCATGGATTTGGCGCTGATGTCCACTACTTTGGCGCGAAAAATATTGGCGATCGATGAAGCCTCCAGGCGCCGGGCCGGAGGACAATTGATCTTGAGCAGCACCATGGCGCGGCCGACGTAATCGTTCTCCGTTACATCCGTCACCCGGATAATGT
>DAIQOA010000041.1:0-28780 GCA_036788095.1 bacterium
CGCAGTGGGCTGAGACGCCGGTGATCAACGGGCTGTCCGACCTGCTTCATCCCTGCCAGATTCTCGGCGACAGTCTGACCATCCTGGAGCACAAAAAACGGCTGCAGGCGGTCAAAATCGCCTATGTGGGCGACGGCAACAACATCGCCAATTCCTGGATTAACCTGGCCGGCGTGTTGGAACTGGATCTGCGCCTCGCCTGTCCCCAGGGGTATGAGCCTGATCCAAGGCTGTTGATGCAGGCGCGCGCCAAAAAAGTCAGCAAGATTCTGCTGACCCAAGATCCGATACAGGCGGTCGCCGGCGCTGACGTGGTCTACACCGACACCTGGGCCAGCATGGGCCAGGAGGCGGAGGCGGAGAAACGCAAAAAGGTTTTTCGGCCCTACACCGTGGATGAGGCGCTTTTGACGCATGCGGATCCTCAGCACATCGTCATGCATTGCCTGCCGGCGCATCGCGGCGATGAGATCACCGATGCCGTGATGGATGGTCCCCATTCCGTAGTGTTCGATGAGGCGGAGAACCGCCTGCACGTGCAGAAGGCCATCCTGGTCAAATTAATGGGCCCACAGTCCTAGCCCCGAGAATCCGGCTGATGAAAAACCATACCGTCAATCGTTCCTTGTTCACCGTGACGCCTTATCGTGAGGCGGAACAGGCCGAGTGGGAGGAGTTCGTCGCTGCCAGCAACAACGGCACCATTTTCCACACGCGCAAATTTCTCTCCTATCACCCGGTGGATCGATTCAAAGACCACTCTTTGGTGTTCTTCGATAAAGGCCGGCGCATCGCCCAGTTCCCTGCCGTGGATTTCCAGGACAACGGCCGTCGCATATTGATCTCCCACCGCGGCGCTTCTTACGGCGGCTTATTGGTCAAGCCGCACTGCTCGCTAGAGGAAAGTTTCCGGCTGGTGGCGACGTTGCTCGCCTATGCCCGCGAGGCGGGGTTCGATGCCGTGGACTTGACGCCGCCGCCGATGATCTATCTGCGCAAACCCAGCCACTATATCGATTTCAGTCTGCTGCAGAACGGGTTTGCCTACCGAAAGCGCGAAGTGTCCAGCGTCATTCCTCTTGATTATCACCGGGATCACATCCTCTACACGTTTACCGAAGGGTCCCGCCGCGCCGTACGGCGCAGTCAAAAGCTGGGCGTGCAGGTGCGCGAATCCGAAGAGTACGAACGGTTTTACGCCATCCTGAAAAAAAATCTGCGCCTACGTCACAACGTCACGCCGACCCACTCCCTGGATGAGCTGCTCACCCTGCGCGCCCTGTTCCCCGAGGCGATCCGGCTGTTTGCCGCTTATCACGGCGACACCATGGTGGCCGGCGTGGTGCTGTTCACCTGCAATCCCAAGGTGGTGCTGGCCTTTTACATCAGCCATGACGAAGCGTACCAGCAGTTTCGTGGGGTGAATCTGCTGTTTCACGACATCATCGACTGGAGCCTGCGGCAGGGGCATCAGTTTTTGGACTTTGGCATCTTTACCGTCAATGAGGATCCCAACTGGGGTCTGGCTCGTTTCAAGGAGAGTTTCGGCAGTCTGGGCGTGTTTCGCGACAGCCTGCAGTGTCCGTTGCGCTGACTCTGGCGCCGCCGCGCCCCAAGCGGTGGTCCGCGACCGGACTGAATGATTATTCATCCGCAACCGTTTATCTGCTTTGACGCCATTAAAAATTTTACATATCGCGGCTCAGAATGTCTCCGGCGTGCCCGGCCAGCTGGTGCAGGCGGAACGGGCGCTGGGGTTCGACAGCCGGCTGGTGACGCTGTTCCGGGACCGGCGCGGTTACTACGAAGACCTCTGTCTTGACCTGCCTCTGATCGATTCGGCCCTGGTGCGCCGGCTCAAGCGATGGGTCTCAGCCCCGGATAAGCTCGCCGTACACAACCGCCTGGCGGCGCCGGAACGGCTGCCGCCGGTGTGGACGCCGCACTCGGCGCTGGAAAAATTTCTCGTCCGTCGCCGCGACCGCCTGTGG
Source organism: bacterium (assembly GCA_036788095.1). Taxonomy (GTDB): domain Bacteria; phylum Zhuqueibacterota; class Zhuqueibacteria; order Residuimicrobiales; family Residuimicrobiaceae; genus Anaerohabitans. The sequence continues at coordinate 1,992 of DAIQOA010000041.1, forward strand.
CAGCCGATCATCGATCGCGCCATCGAGCGCTATGGTCTGGATCAGTTCGATGTCTATCAGCTGGATGGGGGGCTGGACCTGACCCGCGAACCGAGATTCATTCCCAGAATGAAAGCGGCGGGAAAAAAGGTGATCTGCTGTTACACCGGCAGCGATCTGCGCACGCGCGGCGTGATCCCGGAGATCGACGCGCTCTGCGATGCCGTGGTCTCTGTCGAATTCGATCACCTTTTTTTACATCCCTCTCTGCAGCATGTGTTTTTTCCATTTGACGTACAGGCCATGCCCCAGGGCCGGCCGCCGCTTCTCGGCCCGCCGCGCATCGGCCATGCGCCCACCAGCCGGGCCGCCAAGGGCAGCGATGTCATTCTGGCAACTCTGCGGCGTCTGGCGCAGCGACGCCCCATCGAGATTGTGCTGATCGAAAAGCTGCGCTACCAGGAGTCCCTGGAGCGCAAACGGACGCTGTCGATTTTTATCGACCAGATCGGCGATCTCGGCTATGGCATCAACGCGCTCGAATCGCTGGCCATGGCCATCCCGACCTGTTCGGGTCTGGTGCGCGGCTTTGCCGAGGCTCATCCGGACCATCCTTTTGTCGAGATCACGGCGATGAATTTGGAGGAAAAATTGATCGAGATCCTGCAGGCGCCGGCCGCGGCCGCGGATAAAGCCCGGGCCGGTCGCGACTGGGTGGCTGCTCACCATGATCCGCGCCGCGTCGTTCAACGCATCCATCACATCGCCGGATTGGGATGATATGCGCATTCTCTTCGCTAACACCATTCAGATGTTCGGCGGTGGCGAGGTGTGGATGCTGCGCACCCTGACCGCCATGCGTGAGCGCGGCCATGCGGTGCATCTGCTCTGCCGGCCGGATACCGAATTGGCGCGACGTGCCCAGGCTGCGCAGATTCCGCTTTACACCTTTCCCATTCGCGGCGATTTCGGCCCGCTCACCATTCTGCGCACCCGGCGACTGCTCAAGAAGCTCGCCATCGACGTGGTGCTGGCCAATATGGATAAAGAGCTGCGTTTCGCCGGCCTGGCCGCGCGGCTGGCAGGCGGCGTGGTGGTGATCCCAAGGCGCGGGGTTGACTATCCGCTGAAAAACCGCATCCACTATCGCTGGTCCTACAATCGGCTCGCCCATCGTGTGGTCGCCAATTCCCAGGCGACGAAAAACGCGCTGTTGCGCAACGCCCCTTGGCTGGATCCGAACCGTGTGGAGGTGATCTACAACGGCCTGGATCCGCAACCCTTTCTCACTCCGCGCCGTCTGGATTTGCGCCGGCCATGGGGCTTGGCGGCGGACACGCCGCTGATCGGCTTTGTCGGCCAACTGGACGAGCGCAAGGGCGTACATGCTCTGCTAACCGCTTTTGCCCGTTTGAAAGAACGGAACCGCGAGGCTCACCTCGTAATGGTCGGCGAGGGACCGCTGCGCCCTTGGATACGAGAGTTCGGACGCACCCAGCAGCTGGAAGAACGCATCCATCTGCTCGGCTTTCGCGACGACATCGATGAGATCATGAAGAACATCACGATGCTGGTGCTGCCGTCGCTCTGGGAGGGATTCGGCATCGTGCTGCTGGAGGCCATGGCCGCGGCCAAACCCGTGGTGACCACCGCGGTCAGTTCCATGCCCGAGATCGTTCTCGATCGCCTCACCGGAAGAGTGGTTCCGGTGCAGGATGCGGACGCCCTGGCGCAGGCGATGGAGGAGATCCTGATTCACCCCGACCGTGCGCAACTCTGGGGACAAAACGGCAGAGAACGGGTGCAGGAGCATTTCACTTTCGAACGAATGATCGACCGCTATCTGCGTTTGTTTCAGCAGCAGATCGATCTGATTCATGCAGGGCGATGACGTGCATCTCTGGAATCGATTCGAACAGACTTTTAAGCACCAGCATCTGCGCTGGTTGGAAAAATGGCTTGGCCTGCCGCCCCTGCCGATGGAACGGTTCGATCCGGCCTCGGTGAGAAATATTCTTGTCGTGCGCCAACATGATCAACTGGGCGATTTTCTCCTCTCCACTCCGGTCTTTGCCGCGCTGCGCACCCTTTTCCCCGACTGTCCGCTGACTCTGGTCGCCCGTGAAAACACCGCGCAGCTGATGCGCCATGATCCCAACGTCGATCGAGTGATCCCGTTCGCCGGCAACGGGCGCGACTGGACGCTAACCGCGCTGACCGCGCTGCTTACAGCGGCAAGGAACCGATTCGACCTCGCCATCGTTCTAAATACGGTTTCGCATTCGCTGACCAGCGATCTGATCGCGCGCCTCTGCTGCCGCCGCTATATCGTCGGTCCGGAGCATCTGCTCTTCGGCGGAACCAGCCGGAATTTTTTTTATAATCTGACGGCGCCGCAACCCGATGCGGACCGGCACCAGAGCGAGCGCAATCTGGACATCGTCCGCCCTCTCGGCGTGATCGGCGGCGATCCGCATGAACGGATATTCATTACCGGTGAAGAACGGGCCGCGGCGAGGAGGCAGTGGATGGCCTGGGGCCGGGACCAGCGCCGACCGCTGGTGATCGTGCACCCCGGCGCCGGCAAATTGGAAAATCGCTGGCCCGTGGCTTTGTTCGCTGCTCTGGCCAATCGTCTGCAGGAAACGCTGCCCCTTCAGCTGGCAGTGAGCTGGGGGCCGGCGGAGGAAGCGCTTGGTCGGGAACTGGTGGCCTCCCTGCACGCACCGGCGCTGATCGCCGTGGATAAGGACCTGCGCCGGCTGGCCGCACTCTACAGCCAGGCCGGATTGTTCATCTGCAACGACACCGGTGTGATGCATTTGGCGGCCAGCGTCTCCACGCCTTTGGCCGCGGTTTTCGGTCCCACAGATCCCGCTCTGTGGAAGCCCTGGGGCGCTGATTTTTGCGCTGTGCGGGCTGAGGATCATCGTTGTGCATCGGTTGCGGTGGATTCAATGCATGAAACTTGCCTCAAATTATTGTATAATAAGAAATTGATCCATTAGTCTCTTTAGCCGGTCAAGGAGGATTTTTACGTAAATTGTTGTTGCATATTAGAATTGCATTTGATACTTTTACCCGAAATTTTCAATCCAAAATATTAGAGGAAAACATGCCAAGGAAAAAACGAAAAGACGAAGAAGACACGGATAAAGAGCCTCTGCATGATGAGGAAGAGGAGATGGCCTCAGAATCGCTGGAAGAAGATCCGGATAAAGAGGATCTCGAGGAAGTAAGCGAAGAGGATGAAGAGTGGACCGAGGACGAGGCCGAAGCCGAAGCCGAGACGGAAGATTGGGAGGACGAGTTCTGGGAAGAGGACGAGGATGAGTGGGAAGAGGATGAGGAATGGGAGGACTCTGAAGAAGATCTGTTTGAAGGCGCCCCGGACTGGGAGGGGGACGACGATTGGGAGTAACTCCCGCCTCGATTTCCAACAACAGGATGGCTGATGCAGGCGGCTGAGCACAATGGGCTTTTCTGGCCGCGCTTGGGGGCCGGCGTTCTGGTGTTTCGCAACGAGCATGTTCTGCTGATTCAACGCAGTCAGCCACCGTATCGTGATCACTGGACGCCGCCGGGCGGCAAAGTAGAACCCGGCGAAACCGTTTTACAGGCGGCACAAAGAGAACTGCTGGAAGAGTGCTCGATCATCGCGCGGCATTATGCTTTCCTGGATTTCCATGAATTCATCGATATCAATAATATCAGCTTCCCCTATCATTATGTGGTCCTCAACTATTTCGCCGATTATGCCTCGGGCGAGTTGCGGGCCGGCGAAGATGTAGCGGATGCCGGGTGGTTCCATTGTCGGGAGCTGTCCCAAATGGCAGCGACGCCGGCAACGCGAGAGGCGGTCGCCAGGGCGATCTGCCTTCGATCCGCATGAGGGAGACGACCAAGCCCGGACCCAAGGATTCGGGCTTTTGTTTGCAGGCGGACAAATTTGATCCACGCCGAAAAAATTCTCGTCATCAAGTTGCGTGCCATCGGAGATGTGGTGCTGAGCACTATCGTGTTGGAGAATCTGGCCAGAGCTTTTCCCCTGGCTGCCGTGGATTTTTTAACTGAACCGGCGCCGGCGGCGATCCTGTCTCATCATCCGGCACTGCGCCGAGTATGGATTTTGGACCGAAGGGCCCGCCGCCGCGCTGAGTGTTCTACGGATCGATGGGCCATGGCGCCGTTGCTGAAATCCCTTCGCGCCGAGAGGTACGACCTGGTGTTCGATTTTTTCGGCAACCCGCGCAGCGCTTTGATCACCTGGGCCAGCGGCGCTCGGCATCGGGTGGGTTATGATTATCGCGTGCGACGTTTGGCCTATACCCATGTGGTGCCGTCGCGCGCCAACCAGGTGCATGAGGCCGATTGGCATCTCGACGCTTTGACGGCGCTGGGGATTCCCATCGTCTCCCGCCGTCCGCAGGTGGCTTTTGGCCCTGAAGAGATCCGGTTTGCCGAAGCTTTTCTGCATGAGCTCGGCTGGCCTGACCGCCGGGTGGCGGTGATCAATTTTTCCGGCGGCTGGGCGGCCAAACGCTGGCCCGTGCCGCGTTTCGCGGAGCTGTGCGAAATGCTGGCAGCCACCTATCCGTTTCGCCTGGTGGCGATCTGGGGGCCGGGCGAAGGTCAGGAGGCGGAACAGCTTCGCCGCATGGCAAAGACCTCCGGAATTGTCCCAGCTCCGGCCACCAGTCTGACGCAGTTGGCGGCGCTTTTGCAGCGCGCGGCGATTATGGTGACCACCGATTCCGGTCCTATGCACATTGCCGCCGCGGTGGGCACGCCCTGTGTGGCGATCTTTGGCCCCACGGACCCCAGACTGCAGGGGCCGTATGGAGATCAGCACACGGTGGTGCGCAACACCGACTTGTCGTGTCTGGCCTGCAACCGCACCGAGTGCGATCACGTTCGCTGCATGGAGGAGCTGCCGGTGGCGTCCGTGTTTCAGGCGGTGGCAGCGTGCGTGGCAAAAAACAAACTGACGGCCGGTTGATCAACCGTGCCAGCAGAATCATGAAAACCGATCGTTGAAAGGACCCCATGTCCGCACTGTCCGTCGCCGTCATCACCCACAACGAAGCGGCGCGCATTCGCGCCTGTCTGGAGAGCGTCTCCTGGGCTGAGGAGATCGTGGTGGTGGATGCCGAGAGCAGCGATGAGACCGTGTCCATCTGCCGGGCATTTACCGACCGCATCTTTGTCCGGCCGTGGCCCGGCTTTGCCCGGCAGAAGCAGTTCGCCCTCGAGCAGTGTCGGAATGAATGGGTGCTCAGTCTGGATGCGGACGAGCGGGTACGGCCGGAGCTGGCGGCCGAGATTCAGCGGGTGTTGTCCGCCGTCGACCCGTGCGACGGCTATCGCCTGGCCCGGCGCTCTTATTTTATCGGCCGCTGGATTCGGCATTGCGGCTGGTATCCGGGCTATCAGCTGCGCTTGTTTAAAAAAGAGCGCACCACCGTGAGTTCGTCCCGCGTGCACGAGGGATTTCTCGTGGAGGGCCGTATCGGCGAACTGCCGGGCGATCTGGATCACGACAGCCATCGCTCCCTGGAGGACAGTCTGGAAAAGATGAATCGTTATTCAACCCTGGAGGCGCTGGACCGTTTGGACCGGGGCCGCGTGCGGCCCATTGATTTCATCACCCATCCGCTGTCGGCGTTTTTGCGCAAATACATCGGCCGCTCCGGTTTTCGCGACGGCATGCCCGGGCTGCTGTTGTGCTGGATCTCTTCTCTGCTCACCATGGCGGTTTACATGAAACGATGGCACTGGCAGCGGTCGACTCCGGCCGAACAGCAGGCCGCCAGGGAGCGTCACCGGTGAGCACGCTGGCCGTTATCGTCATCACCCGCAATGAGGCGGACAACATTGGCGACTGCCTGGCCGGCGCCGCCTGGGCGGATGAATTGATCGTCATCGACAGCCAGAGCACGGACGCCACGGTCGAGATCGCGCGCCGCTACACCGACCAGGTGTACGTCGAACCCTGGCGCGGCTATGCGGAGAACAAAACCATAGCCCTGAGCCGCTGTCACAGTGACTGGGTCTTCTGGCTCGATGCCGACGAACGCATCCCCGGGCCCCTGGCGGAGGAGATCCGCCGTCTGATCGATTCCCAGCCCGCGGAAAACGGCTTTCGCGTGGCGCGCAAAGCGTATTTTCTCGGCCGCTGGATCCGGCACTGCGGCTGGTATCCGGGATATGTGCTGCGCCTGTTTCGCCGCAGCCACGGCCGTTTCAACGAACATCTCGTGCATGAGGGGGTGAAGGTGGATGGCGCCTGCGGAAGTATGCGAAACAGCCTGCTGCATTATACCGATCGCACGCTGGAGCAGTATCTGGAAAAGTTTAACCGCTATACCACGCTGGCCGCGCAGGAGCTGCATAACCGCGGTCGCCGTGCCGGAGCGATCTCGTTCCTGTTGCGGCCGCTGCATCAGTTCGTTAAGATGTATGTGATCAAACGGGGCTTTCTCGACGGCGTGGAGGGACTCGCGCTCTGCCTGCTCTCCGCCCATTACGTGGCGGCCAAGTATGCCAAGCTCTGGGAGCTTTCCCATTGCGCGGAAGAGTAAAAATGACTACGTTAGGCAACCTGCATGGACCGGCTGGCGCTGAAGGGGCGGCTTTTTGTCGCTGACGCGAATGCCGCGCGGTCCGGAGTGAACCATCTATAAGGAATTCGATATGAAGTATACGGTGGAAAAGAAAGCCTCGACAGCGGTTCTGCACATCGGAGAGGAACGGTTGGACAGCCGTTTTACTTCTGAGCTCAAAGCGCAGCTGCTGCTGCTCCTCAATGAACAAGAGTTGTCGACCATTCTCGTGGATCTGAAACAGACCACCTATGCGGATAGTTCCGGCCTGGGCGCGCTCTTGTTAGGCCTGCGCCAGGCCCGCGACACCGGTAAAAAGTTCGCGCTGGTGGGAGCGCAGAAACGGGTCATCAGTCTGATCAAAATCGCGCATCTGGATGATCTGATGGTTAATTATTCGTCCGTGGCCACGGCGCTGAAAGCTTTGGCCTGAGGACGGCCCGGAGGCGGATGTGCCGATCTATGAATATCTATGCTCGGATTGCCGCCGGCGTTCGACGCTATTGATCCGCACTCGGCAGGAGGCCGAGCAGCCGGCCTGTTCGCACTGCGGCGGCGCGCGGGTGCAGCGGATCATGTCCCGCTTTGCGGCGGTCAAGTCCGAAGAAGGCCGGCTGGAGAGCCTGTCGGATCCCAGCCGCTGGTCCGGTGTGGATGAGAACGATCCCGCCGGCGTGGCCCGGTTCGTCAAACGCATGGGCAGCGAGTTGGGCGAAGATCTCAATCGTGATGAGATCGATCAAATGGCGGATGAGGCGGCGCACGAGGCGGAATCGGGCGGTGGTTCGGACGAGGACGCCTTGTGATGCTCGCTAGGGGTGGGTACGCGTTTCAAGAAAGGTGCAGCCGGCAGAGTGTGCTTCCAGCCGGTGGCGCCTTCCATCGCCCAACCTGGCCGGCCGACAAGAAAGCCCTAAGCAACGCCGAGGGGATGAAAAAACTTTTAGAATTGTACTTCTCGGTGTTCTTGACGACCATGGCGGTTGATCAGCTGCCCATTTGCCGGAGGAACCACATAAATTATCCCGGAACAGACGAAACAACCAGGCAGACGATAACATTGAAATCTTTTCGTGCATTCCGCGCCTTTCGTTTTTGGTTTTTGGCAATTAATGGGGCCATTTAGTATTTTATTGCCGAAAGTAGTAAAAAATTTTGACAGTACTTTCCACTTTTATGGGAGATACTATGAAAAATGATTCTCTCCGTCTGATGGTTATGGCTGTGCTGCCAGTGGCGTTGACCACGGGCTGCGCCGCCACTTCGGTTGATCGGCGGCAGGCCGTAAACCGGGAAGTGAGACAGGATCGGGCGGAACTGGTCCGGGATCAAACCAGGGTCATGGATGACCGGATGGACCTGGATCGCCTCTCTGATCTGGTGATCCGTTGGGATCAACTGCGCGCGAGTCACGCTCCTGAGGCGCAGTTGACGCAAGTCGAGGAACAGATCGCCGCCGAGCTGCGCCGGGATGTGGCTGAAAATGCGGGCCAGGCGCGGCAGACCGACGCAGAGGTCCAGCGCTCAGAGAAAGAGCTGCAGCATTCCCGCCGTGAACTGCGCCGGGAGCGCACCGATGGGGATCGCAATGCTGCGCAACGCCGCGAGAAAAACCGGGAGCGCCGTGACGACCGGCACGATCTACAGGATGACCTGCGCGATTCCCAGCAGGCGCGGGCTTTGGTCGACAAAAAACGACAGGTTGCTGCTGAATTGCTGGCCCTGCAGCGGCAGATGGATGCGACCAACGCCCGGCTGGACCATAACTTGCGCGATCAGCAGCGTGTGCTGTTGGAACGGTATCTTGAATTATCCCAAGAGGAACTCAAAATGGGCGTGCGGGAGATCCACGAGGATCGCAAGGAAGTGAGAGAAGACCGGCGCTAAGAATCGCGAATAGCCACAACCAAAAAAGTGGACGGTTGCGAAGGAGTTTAGGACCGTTTTAGCGAGTGAATGAGTGATAGAAGGGGACTTGCGGAAGACCCGTTGAGCTGAAAAAGTCCGGCGAATAACTTGGCCGTCGCTTTTGACCTCCATGGCCAGCTGGTGGCCCCAAATGTAGGATGGCATCATTGATATTATTAATAATTTATTGAAACAGGTTAGAATAGTATGGAAATAACTACAAATATATATCTTGGCGATTGTGAAGAGCAATTAAAGCTGCTTCCTAATGATTATGTTGATCTTATAATTACATCACCACCTTACGCTGACCAACGAAAGAATACATACGGAGGTATTCCTCATGATAAATATGTAGAATGGTTTCTACCTATTTCTGAGCAGCTTTTACGCGTCCTCAAGTCCACGGGAACTTTCATTTTGAATATTAAGGAAAAAGTAGTTGAAGGTGAGCGAAGCACCTATGTGATGGAATTAATTCTAGAAATGCGTAACCAAGGATGGTTGTGGACGGAAGAGTTCATTTGGCATAAAAAAAATTGTTATCCTGGAAAATGGCCTAATCGTTTTCGCGACGCATGGGAGAGACTCCTTCAATTTAATAAAAACCGAAAATTCAATATGTATCAGGAACAAGTGATGGTTCCAATGGGTGAATGGGCCAATTCAAGATTGAAAAACCTTTCTGAAACCGATAAAACACGGGACAACTCAAAAGTGGGAAGTGGCTTTGGAAAAAATATCTCAAATTGGCTTTATCGGGACAAAGCATATCCAACAAATGTTTTACATTTAGCAACTGAATGCAATAATAAAAATCACAGCGCGGCTTTCCCTGAAGAACTACCCGAGTGGTTCATCAAATTATTTACAAAAGAGAATGATTTGGTTCTCGATCCTTTTATGGGTTCTGGTACGACATTAATTGTTGCAAACCGCATGAAACGAAATTCAATAGGCATAGACATAGTCCCTGAATATTATGAAATGGTTAAAAATCAATTGAAAGCCGTAGATCTGTATTTATTTGATGAAAAGGCAAATTATGAAACGATTAAACCTACAAGACGTAACACACTACGTAGAGCAAAATATTCAAAATTTTCATCAAAAACGGATACAAAGTCTTGACGGATTAAAGCTGTCGCAAGTGCTCAAGCGGAAAAATCCATATTTATTCAAAGCAAAATATGTGATGACAGCCGAACAGATAATAAAAGGCTTAGTTGATGCACACATATCCTCAAATGAAGAAACTATTTTTGGTGATTGGTTGGAAGGCTTGGCTATTTTCATCAACAAGAAGGTTTTTGATGGCCGAAAGTCAGGAATTACAGGGATTGATTTAGAGTTTGACAGCAATGGCGTAAGAAATATTGTAACCATCAAATCAGGTCCAAATTGGGGCAATAGTTCACAAATAGCTAAAATGGTTGCTGATTTTAAAACTGCAAAAAAAGCCCTTAGAACCAGTAATTCGCAATTGATCATCCGTGCTGTGAATGGTTGCTGTTATGGCCAGGATAACAAACCAGATAAAGGAGAGTATTTTAAGTTTTGCGGTCAATGTTTTTGGGAATTTATTTCCGGTGACCGTGAACTGTATTTAGCAATTATTGAGCCACTTGGACATAGGGCTAAGGAAAAGAATGACGATTTTATCAAAATGTATTGTCAAATGATCAATAGGTTTACCAAAGAGTTCGCGAATGATTTTTGTAAAAGGAGTGGAGCAATAGATTGGGATAAACTCGTACGCTTTAATTCCAAAAATAAAATCTAAAAAAGCATTATTAAATGCGATCATCAAAACTTTGCACCAAGTTTTAATCTGGCATTATCATTGTTGATTATCTCTATCGTAATTCCGCCGCGCGCCGACCATAAATAAAAAAAAAGGGCGACTGCCTAAAGCAGCCGCCCTTTTCCTTAATAGGCTTTCACTCATAATCAGGATTTGGTGTTGGCGACCGCTTCCTGTTTTAGTTTGTCATTGGCCACGATGACGATTTCAACGCGACGGTTGGCCGCGCGGCCCTCCGCCGTGTCGTTGCTCATCTTCGGCTGGGTTTCGCCATAGCCTTTGGTGGTGATCCGCGCCGGATCGACGTTCTGCTGGGCGAGAAAGGTGGCGACGGTAGAAGCGCGCTGTTCAGACAGCTTTTGATTGTACGCCTCTTCGCCCTGAGAGTCGGCGTGTCCCTCGATAAGCAGAATGGTGTCCGGGTATTTGTTCAGGCTGCCCGCGAACTCTTGCAGTTCGGTCTTGGCAGCGGCCTGAAGCGTCGACTTGTTGGTGTCGAACAGCAGTCCGGATTTCAGGGTGACCTGGATGCCTTCGCCGACGCGGTTCACCTCGGCTTCGGCGAGTTCTTTCTGCAGCTCTTCAGCCTGTTTGTCCATTCGGTTGCCGATATAAGAGCCCGCGGCCCCACCGATGGCAGCGCCGAGGATGGCGCCCAGAGCGGTGTTGCCCAATTGCTTGCCGATCACACCGCCGACCACGGCGCCCGAACCGGTGCCGATAGCCGTGCCTTTGGTGGTCTTGCTGGCACTGCAGCCAATCACTTGAAGCGCCAAACCGATCATGAGCACTACGGATGTTAATTTACGCATGATTTTCTCCCTCTGGTAAATCCCACTAATTAATTTGAGCATGAGTGCCGAAGCAAATCACCCACCCTGTAAAATACGAGGTTGAATCGCCCCATGCAAGTCTTTTTTACGTCTGATCCGCCTGGAGGTTCCTGTTTTTCCGGCGCACCCAGTTTTTTGTGATCGGGATAACAAAAAACCCCGGCCTGAATAAGCGCCGGGGTTTTTTGTTGAACACCTATCACGGGAGAGAAAATCATGAGCAGCCGCTGGTGCTGCCGCAATTCAGGCATTTATAACAGGCGCCGTTGCGCACCATGATGTTGCCGCATTCCGAACAGGGCGGCGCATCGGACTGATACAGGCTGACCTGTTTCTCTTTTTCTAGATTCTGTTCCAGGGCATTATATCGGGGCATTTCAAATTCGGTCAATTCCTGGGCTTCGCTGTTGTTCTCCTTGTGGTTCAGATATTTGATCCCCAGCCAGCGGAAGATGTAATCCAGAATCGATTTCGCCATGGGGATGGCGGCGTTGTTGGTGAAGCCGTAGGGTTCAAAACGCGTGTGGCTGAATTTGTTCACCAGCACTTCCAGCGGCACGCCGTACTGCAGGGCCATGGAGATGGAGGTGGCGAACGCGTCCATCAGCCCCGAGACCACGGAGCCGGTTTTCGCCATGACGACAAAGATCTCGCCGGGCTTGCCGTCGTCGTATTCTCCCACGGTGATATACCCTTCGTGGCCGGAGATGGAAAACTTGTGCGTGATCGACCGCCGTTCGTCCTGCAGCCGTTTGCGCACACCAACGACGCGCGCCGGTTCCGCCGCGGCCTCGGTCCTTTCGCTTTTCTTCTGACCGGTGTTGAGCGGCTGACTGCGTTTGGAACCGTCGCGATAGATGGCAATGGACTTCAATCCGAGTTCCCAGGCTTGCAGATAAACGGACTCGATCTCCTCCGGCGTGCTGTGGTTGGGCATGTTGACGGTCTTGGAGATGGCGCCGGATAGAAACGGTTGCACCGCGGCCATCATGCGCACATGCCCCATGTAGGAGATGTAGCGCTGACCATTGGCCGGCTTGAACGCACAATCAAAGATGGCTACGTGCTCGGCGCTGAGAAACGGGGCGCCTTCGATGGTGTCGGTTTGTTGAATGTGCTGGAGAATGGCCTGCACCTGTTCATCCGGATAACCCAAGCGGTGCAGCGTATGGCCGACCGTGGCGTTCACCAGTTTCAGATCTCCGCCGCCCACCAGTTTTTTGTATTTGACCAGCGCGATGTCCGGCTCGATGCCCGTGGTGTCGCAATCCATCATAAAGCCGATGGTGCCGGTGGGCGCCAGAACCGTGACCTGAGCGTTACGATAGCCGTATTTTTGCCCCATCTCATAGGCGTCGTTCCACACCTCCTCCGCGGCGGCGTACAGCGAATCCACCGTCAGCCGGCGTGAGATGGTCTTGAGCGCCTGCTGATGCTTGTTGATGACGCGCAGCATGGGCTGCTGGTTTTTGTTAAATTCGTCGAACGGCCCCTTGGCGCTGGCCAGGATGGCGGAGGACAGGTAAGCCTGGCCCGTCAACAGCGCGGTCAACGTGGCGGCCAAAGCGCGGCCCCGGTCGCTGTCATAGGGCAATCCATAGTACATCAGTAAAGCACCCAGATTCGCATATCCCAGCCCCAGGGGCCTGAACCGCCGGCTGTTTTCGGTGATGGGATCTGTGGGGTAGCTGGCGTTGTCGACGATGATCTCCTGCGAGATGATGAGCAGGTGGATGGCGCGACGGTACGCCTCGATGTCGAATTCTCCGCTCTCTTTGACGAATTTCATCAGGTTCAGCGACGCCAGATTGCAGCTGGAATTGTCCACGAACATGTACTCGCTGCAGGGATTGGAGGCGTTGATGGGCGCCGAGTTGGGACAGGTATGCCAGTCGTTGATGGTCGTATGGTACTGGATGCCGGGGTCCCCGCAGCTATGGGCTGCGCTGCAGATCTGCTTCATCAGATCGCGGGCGCGCAGGGTGTCGATGATATGGCCATCGGTCACCGCCCGGGTGTGCCACATGGCATCGTTCACCACCGCGCGCATGAACTCATCGGTGACGCGTACGCTGTTGTTCGAGTTCTGGAAAAAGACCGAGCCGTAGGCATCGCCGCCGAAGGAACCGTCGTAGCCCATCTCGATAAGCGCCCAGGCTTTCTTTTCCTCCTCCACCTTGCAGTTGATGTATTCGACGATGTCCGGATGATCGATGTTGAGAATGACCATTTTGGCGGCGCGGCGGGTTTTGCCGCCGGATTTGATCACGCCGGCAAAGGCGTCGAATCCGCGCATAAAGGAAACCGGGCCGGAGGCGGAGCCGCCGCTGGCCAGTCTCTCTTTAGAGGAACGCAGGGTGGAAAAGTTGGTGCCGGTCCCTGAACCGAACTTGAACAGCATGCCTTCGGTTTTGGCCAGATCCAGAATGGAGCCCATCTCGTCTTTGACCGCGTTGATAAAGCAGGCCGAACACTGCGGATGCTCCTCCACGCCCAGATTGAACCACACCGGGCTGTTGAAAGAGGCCTTTTGGTTGACAAGCAAGTGGGTCAACTCCGCGGCAAACGTATTGCCGTCCTCCGCCGAGGCAAAGTAACCGTCTTTCATGCCCCAACGCACCAGGGTGTTGACCACACGATCCACCAGTTGGCGCACGCTGGTCTCCGGTGTCGCCTCCAGGGTGCGCGTGTGAAAGTATTTGGAGGCGACGATGTTGAGCGCGGTTTGCGACCATGTTTTGGGCGCTTCCAGGTCATGCCGTTCGAACAGCACCTTGCCCTTGTCGTTGGTGATCGAGGCGGTGCGCAGCTCCCATTCGATTTCATCATAAGGGTGAACATCTTTGCGGGTGAAGAACCGGGGGATGCTCAGCCTTTCCAGCCGGGGCTTGGTCCGGCTGACGGTGGTCGCCGGCGCGGCGTCCGTGTTGAGTAGATCAGTAGAAGCCGTTATGAATTCCATCTGATTTTTATTCTTGTGATCGCTCATCCGTAATCCTTATCCTCTGAAAATACCCGCCCATCCGGAACCCGACATCCGCCTCGTAAAAAATTTATACCGTTTGTTTTTGTGCAACAGGTTGGAAAAGGCAACAGCAGCCCGGGAGTGTTTACTGGAAGCCTATCAGTGCTGCGGATCAATTGTCTGTCACCTTGATTTTTTGCCGTGCCAATTTAGAAAACATTACCTACTTTGTCAAGGGAAAAACTCAATATTTTGTATTTTTTTTATAAAGGACGTCAATGGGTAGTGGAAAAGGGCGTTGTTTTCGGCTTTCTCGGTTGCCCTGCAGTGTGTGAAAAGGGGTAAAAAAGAGTTGATTTACTTTTATTTAATGTTTAAATTGACGGGCCTATTATCAACAGATCTCCTGGCAACGCCGGGTCTTACCTGTCAGCCCTGAAAGAGTCCTTTTGGGGCTTCATTTTAGTTTACTTGCGGAAGAAAGAGGGGCCGCTGTTCTTCTTCAGCAAAGTTTTTGTTTGATCGAGGTATTCGTATCTCCGACACTGATGAACAGTTTATGAAGCGAGCGCTGCAACTGGCCAGTAAAGGGCGCCGCTTCGTCAGTCCGAACCCCATGGTCGGCGCAGTCGTCGTTCGGGACGGCCGTATCGTCGGCGAAGGTTACCATGAGAAATACGGCCAGGCCCATGCGGAGGTCAACGCGCTGCAAGCAGCCGGGGACGCCAGTCATGGCGCGACGATCTATGTGACGCTGGAGCCCTGCTGTCATCAGGGCAAAACACCGCCCTGCGTGCAGGCCCTGTCGGATTCCGGAGTGACCCGTGTGGTCATTGGCAGCAAGGATCCGAATCCGCTGGTGAACGGCAAGGGCATTCATATTTTGCAGGCCAAAGGTCTTCAGGTGAGGGTCGGTGTTTTGGAGTCTTATTGCCGGCAATTGAATGAAGCCTATTTTCACTATATCACCACCGGCAAGCCGCTCATCACCCTCAAAATGGCGCAAACGCTCGACGGCCGCATTGCCACCAGTACCGGTCACTCCAAATGGATCACCTCGGAGGATGCCCGGGTGATGGCGCATCGGCTGCGCAGTCGCCATGACGCTGTGCTGGTCGGTATCGGCACGGTGCTGGCGGACGATCCGCAGCTGAGCGTGCGCCATGTGCGCGGGCCTTGGCCGCGCCGCATCATTCTGGACAGCCGTCTGCGCGTGCCTCTGGACGCCACGATGCTGTCGGATAAAAATCCTCATCTGACCATTCTGGTGACAACCTCGGCGGCGTCCAAGGAAAAGATTAATCGCATCACCGAGCGCGGGGCTATGGTTCTCGTGCTGCCGGAGAATGAGCTGGGCTGGGTGAATCCGGATGCGCTGTGGAAGAAAATGGCCGAGATGGGGATCACCTCGGTGCTGGTGGAGGGCGGCAGCACCGTGCATACCGAGTGTTTGAAGCGGAAAAACGCGGACCGTATGGTTCTGTTCATCGCTCCGAAAATCCTCGGCAGCGGCATCGACGCCATCGGCGATCTGGGCATCCGCAACATCAATTCCGCTCTGACTTTGTCCGAAGTGCGCATGCGCAACTTTGGCAAGGACGTCATGATCGCCGGCAAGATCAACTACAGCTGGTAAAGCCCATGTTCACAGGTCTGGTGGAAGAGATCGGCATCGTTCAGGCCGCGACCCGGCAGCAGGGGGGAGTCCGATTCATCCTCGCCGCGGAGCGGGTGCTGGCGGGCCTGGAGATCGGCGATAGCGTGTCGGTAAGCGGCGTGTGTCTGACCGTGGTTAAAAAAGGCGTGGGCCGTTTTGAGGTGGAGGCGGTGCAGGAGACGCTGCAGCGCAGCACCCTGGCGCGCTGGACAACAGGGACCGCGGTCAATTTGGAACGCGCACTGGCGGTTGGCGGAAGAGTGGGCGGCCATTTCGTGCAGGGCCATGTGGACGGCATCGGTCGGGTGCAGGATCTGCAGATGCGGCCGCCGGGCTATTGGCTTACCGTGCGGCTGTCCGGCGATTGCGCCGCCCTGTGTGTGGAAAAAGGCTCCATCGCCATCGATGGCGTCAGCCTCACCATCGCTCGAGTGAACGAGGAGGTGATCTCGCTAGCGGTGATTCCGCACACGGCAGAGCACACCACCCTGTGCCGCAGTCGGGCCGGCGATGAGGTGAACGTGGAGACCGATCTTCTCGGCAAATATGTGCAACGCCTGCTGACCGGCGGCAAGCCGGCGTCGGGATTGACCATGGATAAATTATCCGAATGGGGCTTTTGAACGGCATCTCCCTTTGGCTGATGCGTAACCAATAAACGGTATCACACTCTCTGATGAAGAACAAATCCGAAACAGAAACCTTTGCCTTTGATTCCATCACCGATGCGGTGCAAGAATTGCGCGCCGGCAAAATCATCATCGTTGTGGATGATGAGAACCGGGAGAACGAAGGCGATTTCATCCAACTGGCGGATCAGGTGACGCCCGAGAGCATCAATTTTATGGCCACCCACGGCCGCGGACTGATCTGTACGCCGTTGCCGGCACGACGGTTGGAGGAACTGGATATCTATCCCATGGTGCCGCGCAACACCGCTTTGCTGGGCACGGCGTTCACCGTGTCGGTGGATTACCGGCATGAGCCGGTGACCACCGGCATCTCGGCTGCGGACCGCGCCTGCACCATCCGCGCGCTGGTCGATCCCAAGGCAGTGTCCTCTGATTTTGCCAAACCCGGACACGTGTTTCCCATTGCCGCAGCCAACGGCGGCGTGTTGCGCCGCGCCGGCCATACCGAAGCGGTGGTGGACCTTGCCCGTCTTGCCGGCGGCTCTCTGGGCGGTGTGCTCTGCGAGATCATGGCTGAGGATGGAACCATGGCTCGGCTGCCGTCGTTGATTCAAATGGCGAAGCAGTTCGGCCTGCGTTTGATCAGCGTCCGTTCCTTGATCGAATACCGCCGCCAGAACGAGAACCTCATCAAGCTCATCTCTCAGGCGGATCTTCCGACCAAGTTCGGCCATTTTACCATTTATATTTTTCAGAGCGAGGTGGACAACCATCATCATGTCGCACTGGTCAGAGGCGATGTGCGCACCGCGGAGCCGGTTCTCGTGCGGGTCCATTCTCAGTGCCTGACCGGCGATGTGTTTGGTTCGCTGCGCTGCGATTGCGGCGAACAGATGGCCCTGGCGTTGCAGCAGATCGACCGGGAAGGGCGCGGCGTGTTTCTCTACATGCGTCAAGAGGGCCGCGGCATCGGTCTGGCCAACAAGATCCGGGCATACGCTTTACAGGATGGCGGCAAGGATACGGTAGAGGCCAACGAAGCGTTGGGGTATAAAGCGGATTTGCGCGACTATGGCATCGGCGCACAGATTCTCGCTGAACTGGGCATCCGCCGTCTGCGTCTGCTGACCAACAATCCCAAAAAGATCGTCGGACTGGAGGGGTATGGATTGGAGGTGGTGGAACGGGTGGCGATCGAAGTGCCGCCCAACACCGTCAACGCCTGTTATCTGAAAACAAAACGGGACAAGATGGGGCACTTGATTTTACAGGATGAATCCGAGTGAAATCGTTCCCCGGTTGCAGTTAGGTTCAGGTCTCATTCAATTATAAAGGGATTTTATGCCCAAAATCATGGAAGGTCAATTGACGGCGGCCGGCAAACGGTTCGGCATCGTGGTCAGCCGGTTCAACGAACTCATCTGCCGTAAGCTGCTGGAGGGAAGTCTGGATTGCCTGACGCGCCATGGCGCTGACGCGAACCAGATCGAAATCGCCTGGGTGCCCGGCGCCTTTGAAATTCCGGCGGCAGCCAAAAAGATGGCGCAGAGCGGGAAATACGATGCGATCATCTGCCTGGGCGCGGTGATCCGCGGCGCTACGCCGCATTTCGAGTACATATCGGCTGAGGTGACCAAAGGCATCGCTCAGGTGAGCATGGAAAGCGGTCTGCCCGTCGCTTATGGCGTGATCACGCCCGACACCCTGGAACAGGCGCTGGAACGGGCCGGCTCCAAGGCGGGCAACAAAGGGTGGGATGCCGCGCTTTCCGCCATCGAAATGGCCGACTTGTTCACTCAGATCAGCGTCTAAGTCCGAGGTCGTTCCATCGGCCGCGAAGGCCCTGTGCAGAAACTCACAAGACATGACTCTGCCGCTATTTTTTTTCCAGCGTAGGACCAACATACCATGGTGTCGCTCATGTGCAATAATAGAACCGGCTCCATCCTCATGACCCGTCTTGCTCTGGTGCGGGGACTCTTCTTTCTCGTCCTTGTGGCCAGTGTGCGGCTGCACGCCGCAGTTGGGGATTGGAAGACCTATACCAGCGTTCGTAACGTGCGGCAGGTGGCCTGTCGCGACAGCCTGCTCTGGGCCGCCACCAGCGGCGGCGTCATCCAATACAACGTCCTTCGTGGAACCATGGTCACCTTTACCAACTCGGAAGGATTGGCCGGCAATGATATCGCCGCCATCGCGCTGGATCAGCGCGGACGGGTATGGGCGGCGCTCAGCAACGGCAATCTGAATCTCTATTCGCCGGCCAGCAAAACCTGGACTCTGATCACCGACTATAACGGATTTCAAATTCAAGATCTCTATCCTCATGGGGATTCGATTTTGGTTTGTCTATCGATCGGCATCAGCCTGTTCAACAGTCGGCGGTGGGAGGTGAAGGAGACCTACAAAATCGGCGATGTACGGCGAGTGGCAGTGGACGGTCGTGAAATCTGGGCTGCGTGCAAGGACGGCGTGCGCAGAGCCAGTCTTGATTTTCCCAATCTGATGGCGCCGAACGCCTGGACCCGCTACACCACAGCCGATGGTCTGCAGCAGAATGAAGCGTTTGCCGTGCAAGCCTTCAGCGGCCGGATTTTTGTCGCCGGTAAGCCCGGCCTTTCGGTTTTCGACGGCGTTCAGTGGCTGCCCACTGAATTGCCCGATTTTTCCGTGTTTGATCTGACGCTCTGGCGTGACAAGTTGCTGGCGGTCACTGGAGCGGGCATCTGGGTGCGGGACGCTTCCGGCTTTTGGAGCCGGCTGGCGAATTGGCTCGATAGCGCGCGACGGGCGGCCGTGGATCAGAACCAGGCGATCTGGCTGGCCATGCCCGAAATGGGACTGGGCTATTATCAGCAAGACGCGACTCAGTGGAGGATCATCACGCCGGACGGCCCGGCGGACAACAAATTCAGCGCCCTGGCTTTTGATCAGAATGGTCACCTCTGGGCGGCGTCGCCCAGCGCAGGCATCTCCCGCTTCGACGGCAAGCAGTGGCGTGTTTTTTCCTTAGAGAACAAAAGATTGCCGACCAATGATTTCCGCGACCTTGCGGTCGACAACCGGAATCGCGTCTGGGCGGCGAGCTGGGGCGCCGGCGTGGCGGTGTTCGAGACCGACGACCGCGACAGCATCACCGTAACCCTGATCAATTCCAGCGACGAACGGTTGTCCGGCATCAGCGGCGATGCCAACTATGTCGTGGTGACGGGCATTGAAAAAGATCCACAGGGAAACCTGTGGCTGCTCAATTCACACGCCGCTGATCGCCGGGTGGTTGCAGTGACCGACAGTCTCAACCACTGGCAGTACTTTTCCACCTTTGATGGTCTGCGTTCCCTGTATCCCACGGCGCTTGCGATCGATGCGAACGGCCGCAAGTGGATCGGCAGCACCGATGCCGGCATCTCGGTGGTGGACGACAACAACACGCCGTTCAGCAAAGCCGACGATGACCTCAGCCAGGGATTGAGCAGCCAAGACAATTTGATCTCTCTCAGCATCGCCGGTCTGGCGGCGGATCGGGACGGTTTGATCTGGATCGCCACTCCCCTGGGGCTGCAATACTGGTACAATGGACAGCTGAAACATCCGCCTTTCAACGTCATCAATGAAAACGTTCACTGCGTGGCGGTGGATGTGCGCAATAACAAGTGGATCGGCACTGCAGGCGGCCTGACGGTGCTAGAGTCGGACGGCTACACCAACCAGCACTACTCTACCTCCAACAGCGCACTGGTCTCGGATTTTATCACCTGTTTTGCCTTCGATGAGAAACTCGGCTATGCATTCATCGGCACCACCAACGGATTGTCGCGATTGGAAACGCCGTATACTAAACCGGCGGAGGACCTGAGCCGGTTGCACGGCTATCCGAATCCGTTCGTGCTCAGCGGACCGGGCTCTCTCTTTTATGTGGAGAACCTGGCGGAAAAGTCCTCGCTGCGGATCTATACGCCTGAAGGGTATCTGGTCCGGCACATCCCCCAGGCTAAAATTCTCGGCTCGCGGGTGAGCTGGGATGGACGCAACGACCGCGGAGATTACGTGGCCAGCGGGGTGTATGTATATCTGGTCAGCACAGAGGATGGCCGCAGTCAGGCCGGCAAAGTCGCGGTGATCAGGCCCTAACCCCTTGTTCCGGGCGGTGTTTCCTTTTTTGCGCCAATTTTTTTGCTAAAAACAGCTTGCAATTTTATTTATTAATTGTTTAATTTAATTTAGACGCGATCCGGATTGCACTGGGACGTTCACCGCATGCTCAACTCGCTTTACGCGAAAAACTTTATTCTTCTCGATGAGCTAAAAATCGCTTTTCAGCCAGGGCTCAACGTCATCACCGGCGAGACCGGCGCCGGCAAATCGATTTTAATCGGCGCCCTGAGCGGGCTGCTGGGCGAGCGGTTGACGAAAGAGGTGGTTCGCAGCGGCAGCGACAAAGCGATCCTCGAAGCCGAATTCACCAGCGGCGCCTTGCCGTCGGTGCATGAATTTCTCCAGCAGAACGATGTGGACGACGACGGCATCCTGCTGATCCGTCGCGAAATTACCAGCGCCGGCAAAGGACGCTGTTTCATCAACGATCAGCCGGTGCCAGTCACTCTGCTGCAAAAGCTCGGCGATCTGCTGGTGGATCTGCATGGTCAGCATGAACATCAGCTGTTGCTGCAGCCGCAACACCACGGCGCCTATTTGGATGCGTTTCTCGGCCTGTCCGCTTCGCTGGCAGACCTGCGCGAGGTTTTGAACGATTTCCAGCATTCGCTTAAAGAACTGCACGAGACGCAGACGCGAGCGGAATCGCTTAGGCAGAAACGGGATTACCTTCAGTTTCAGTACCATGAAATACATGCACTGGAGCCGGCCGCCGGCGAAGATGAGGCGCTTCGTCAGGAAGAGAATATACTCCGGCACGCCGAATCGATCTTTGAAAAAACGCACAAGCTGTATGTCGCGATCTATGAGGCCGAGGGATCGGTTTCAGAAACCCTGGCCGCTGCGGAAAGCACGCTCAACGAACTGGCCGCCATTGATCCCAAATTTCAACCGCTGGCCGCTGAATGCCGGAATGCGCGCATCGTCATCGATGAACTGGCCGCCGGACTCGGCCGCTACCACAAGGGCGTAGAAGTGGATCCCGACCGGCTGGAAAAGATCCGCGGTCGTTTATCGGCGCTGGCCGGCTTGAAGAAAAAATACGGCGGGGATCTGGATAACGTTCTGGCGCATGCGCAACAGATGCGGCAGGAGCTCGATCTGGTGGATAATCTGGATGACACGCTCTCCACGTTGCGCAAGCGGCTGGAGGAAGAGCGCGAAAAACTGGCGCAGCGGTGCAGCGCGATCTCACAAAAACGGATGCAGGCGACAGGCGCTTTTGCTGAACAAGTGGTTTCGATTCTCGGCCGCCTGGGCATGGAAAAAGCCCGGTTCGATGTGGCCCTGCATCAGCGTGTCGGTGAGGAAGAGCCGTACATCGTGCGCGACCGCCGGTCCATTCGGGTGACCTCCGCCGGCGCCGAGCAGGTCGAATTTCTGATGGCCACCAATCCGGGGGAGGGATTCAAACCCCTGGTGGACATCGCGTCGGGCGGCGAGATCTCGCGCGTCATGCTGGCGCTCAAGACGCTTCTGGCTAAAGTCGACCATGTGCCGGTGCTGGTTTTTGACGAGATCGATATCGGCATCTCGGGACGCATCGCCTTCAGCGTGGGCCGGTGCCTGCAACAGCTGTCGTCCGATCACCAGGTTCTTTGTATCACCCATCTGCCGCAGATCGCCTGCATGGGCCATCACCATCTGTTGGTGGAAAAAACCGGCGATGACCGGTCAACGCGCACCCGGGTCACCGCCTTGAAACGGGAAGAACGGCTGCATCAGATCGCTCGGCTTTTGGGCGGCGCCGAAGTAACGCCGGCCTATCTTGAGAGTGCTAAACAGTTGATGGAAGAAGCGGAGAGACACGGCTGATTCCATGGTTCATCCCTGCTCGCAGGCATTGGCGGATGAAAGCGTTTCTAATCAACAGGGTTTTTGCTGCTTGGGTTTTGCACCTAATTTTGTGAGGACGCCATGTTCAAACTGTCACGTTCTGCCTGGATGGTGCTGATCGCCATCCTCATCATACTGGTCGGACTGTTTTTAGTCTGCGCCCAGCGACAAGCCACCGATGCCGCGAATGGAGAAGATCTGGCGGTCGACGATGACCAGTTTAAACAAGAGCTGTTGCAGCTGCTCGATCTTACCGAAGACTCCACCGCGGTGACCGAATCTCCGGATGTGGACATCACGGCGCAGCCCGAGGATGATGTGCTCGCGTTGTTGGAGACGGAAAAGGAAACCACGCAGGATGCCGGCCAAGACCGTCGAACACAGTTGGACACGCCGTCGCAGACGACCTCCGACAATCTGGGCATTTCCGCCGAGATGTTCAACAAGCTCAAAGGCGATGTGGATCGCCTGGAGCGCGATTTAGAGACGCGCAGCGCCGCGGTGGACAGCCTGCGCTCCATTCTGAACAATCGCAACAGCCGGCTGCAAGAGTTGGAAGCGCGCGTCGCCGGCATGCCCGCCAAATCACCGGCGATCCGCCCGCGCCGCGGCCAGGGGCAGGCCGGTTCCGCGGCGGTCAAAAGCAGCTACGAGCAAGCGCGCGGATTGTTCGAATCCTTTCAGTACCGCGACGCCATCAACGCCTTCACCCGGCTGCTTGAACAGAGTCCGGATGACGTGTTGGCGGACAACTGCCAATACTGGATCGGCGAGTCCTATTTCGGCCTGAAGGAATACCAGCAGGCGATCATGGAGTTTCAAAAAGTCTTCGCCTACTCCATGACCGACAAATATGACGATGCCCAGTTGATGATCGGTCTTTCCTACGTGCGCAGCGGTCAGAAGGAAAAGGCGCAAAAAGAGTTTGAAACCTTCCTGAACACCTATGCCGGCAGCGAATACGCCGGCGTGGCCAGGAGATATTACCGAGATATTTAACTGCTGTTTACGGGACGGGCGAAAGCCCGTCCCGGTAAACCGGTTGCAACGCCCGTCCCGCCTTTTGCGCCTCCTGCATGGTGAAACATCATTCATATTTTAACAGACGAGATTTTCGTGAGCTCCTTTGTCCATCTGCACAATCATTCCCATTACAGCCTGTTGGATGGCGCCTGCCGCATCGACGATCTGGTCAAGACCGCCAAAGAGTTCGGCATGCCGGCGCTGGCTCTGACCGATCACGGCAATCTGCATGGCGCCATCGAATTTTACAAGGCGTGTAAAAAGTCTGGGATCAAACCGCTGGTCGGTTCCGAGGTCTATGTTGCGCCCGGCAGCCGCAAGGTCCGGCAGAGCGATGGCGGCGCCGGAACCTCGTTTCATCTGGTGCTGCTGTGCCAGGATCTGAACGGCTATAAAAATCTGATGCGGCTGGTCTCCGCCGGCTACACCGAGGGCTTTTACTACAAACCCCGCATCGACAAGGAACTGCTGGCCGCTCATCACCAAGGGCTGGTGGCGCTCAGCGCCTGCCTGAAGGGCGAGGTGGCGTGGCGGTTGTTGCACGAGGGCAAAGAAAAAGCCGCCACGGCTGTGCATGAATATAGGGATATCTTTGGTGCGGATTTTTATCTGGAGGTGCAGAATCACTCTCTGCCCGAGGAGGATCAGGCCCGCGTCGGAATCCTGCAGCTGGCGCAGGAGATGGGCGTCCAGGTGGTGGCCACCAACGACATCCATTACCTGAAGCGAGATCATGCCGAGGCGCACGACGTGCTGCTCTGCCTGCAGACTGGAGCGGATATCGATGACTCTAATCGCATGCGCTACAGCAGCCAGGAGCTTTTTTTCAAGAGCGAAGCGGAGATGGCCGCGCTTTTTCCTGATCGGCCTGATCTGTTGACCGCCACGCTGGAAGTGGCGGGCAAGTGCGATCTCAAGCTCTCGTTCGACGAGTTCCACCTGCCGCTGTACACCATTCCGGATTCCGATCAACCCAGCACGCTGGACGAGTATCTGCAAAAGCAGGCTGAGGCCGGCATGCGCGAACGCTACCCTCAGGTGACCCCGGCCCTGCAGGCGCGTCTGTCGCTGGAGCTGGAGGTCATTCAGAAAATGGGCTATGCGGGCTATTTTCTGATCACCGCCGATTTCATCGGCTATGCGCGTCGCATGAATATTCCGGTGGGCCCGGGCCGTGGTTCGGCCGCCGGCAGTCTGGTGGCCTATTGTCTGCGCATCACCAACCTCGACCCCCTGAGGTATGATCTTCTTTTTGAACGCTTTCTCAATCCCGAACGCGTTTCCATGCCGGACATTGACATCGATTTTTGCTATGAACGTCGTGAGGAGGTCATCCGCTACGTCAAGGAGAAATACGGCTATCAAAATGTCTGCCAGATCATCACCTTTGGCACCATGGCGGCGCGCGCCGTGATCCGAGATGTGGGCCGTGTGCTCAAGATGAGCTATGGAGATGTGGACCGCATCGCCAAACTGGTTCCCACCACCCTGAACATCAAATTGGATGACGCGATCAAAAGCGTGCCCGAGCTGCAGCAGCTGGAGAAAAAAGATGCGATGCACTCGCGGCTGATGCGCTACTCCCGGGTGCTGGAAGGGCTGGCCCGCCACGCCTCCACCCATGCCGCCGGCGTGGTCATCGCTCCCGGCGAGCTGCCCAACTATGTGCCGCTGTACAAGACCAAAGAGGGCGACATCACCACCCAGTACGACATGAAATCCCTCGAGAGCGCAGGCCTGCTCAAGATGGATTTCCTCGGTCTGCGCACCCTGACGGTCATCCAGAAAACCGTCGACGCCGTGCGCAGCGGCAAAAAGGCGGATTTTGACATCGAGACCATTCCGCTGGACGACCCCCAGGTCTACCGGCAGTTCAGCAACGGCGACACCATCGGCCTGTTTCAGTTTGAAAGTTCGGGCATGCAGGAGTATCTGAAAAAGTTGCAGCCCACCTGTCTCGAAGACCTCATTGCCATGAACGCTCTCTATCGCCCCGGCCCCATGAGCATGATCGATGAGTTCATCCGCGGCAAAAAGGATCCGGCGTCCGTCAGCTATCAGCATCCGCTGCTGGAACCGATCCTCAAGGAGACCTACGGCGTCGCGGTGTATCAGGAACAGGTGATGCGCATGGCGGTGGAGGTCGCCGGCTTTAGCATGGGCGGCGCGGACATTCTGCGACGCGCCATGGGTAAAAAGAGCATGGAGACCATGATGGAACAGCGGCGCAAGTTCATCGACGGCGCCGGCGCCAAAGGGGTGGCGGAAAAAACCGCCGGCGAGATCTTTGACAACATGGAAAAGTTCGCCGGTTACGGATTCAATAAATCTCATGCCGCCTGCTATTCGCTGGTGGCCTATCAGACCGCTTATTTGAAGAATTACTATCCCGCTGAATTCATGGCCGCCACCATCTCCAGCGAAATGGGCAATTCGGACCGGGTCACCATCCTGCTGGAGGAGTGCCGGCGCATGGGCCTACGAGTGCTGCCCCCGGATGTGAATGAAAGTTTTGCGGATTTCGTGGTCACGGAGAACGGCATTCGTTTCGGACTGGGAGCGGTCAAGAACGTCGGCCGCGCCTCCATCGAGGCCATCGTCGAAGCGCGCAAAAAGGTCGGCCGGTTTCAGACGCTCTATGACCTGCTGCTCAACGTGGATGTTCACAGCGTGAACAAAAAAGTTCTGGAAAGCCTGGTGGAAGCCGGCGCCATGGACAGCCTGCAGGGCCACCGCAGCCAGCTCTTCGCCGCCGTGGAGACCGCGCTGGAATTCAGCCAGAAACTGCAGAATCAAACCCGCAACAGCCAGGCCAGCATGTTCGATCTGGACGGCGACTCTGGTCTGGCGCCAGACTTTCCGCCGCTACCTTTGCTGGAGGAGTGGCCGGCGGCGGATCTGCTCAACCGGGAAAAGGCGATTCTCGGATTTTATCTGTCCGCCCATCCGCTGGACCGGTACCGGGAAGAGGTACGCACTTTTTCCACGGTTTCCATCGATGCGGTGGATAGCCGGCGCGACGGCATGCCGGTGCGCATCGCCGGTCTGATCAGCGATCTGAAAAATCATATGGACCGGCAGAAACGGCCCATGGCCTTTTTCAAACTGGAGGATTTCTCCGGCAGCCTGGAGGCGCTGGCCTTTGCCGATACCTATGAGAAACATCGCGCCCTTATCCACAAAGACGCCATCGTCATGGTGATCGGCAAGATCAGCACACGCGAGTCCGAGGCGCCCAAGATCATTGTCGATGAAGTGATCGCCCTGGAAGACGCCCGCTCCCGGTTCACCAAAAGCCTGTGCCTGGCGATGAACCTGCCTGACCTGGCCGATAAGGATATGGAGGCCATTAAAGCCGTGTTGGCCGGCCATGAAGGAGGAGTGCCGGTCTATTT
>DAIQOA010000042.1:0-28540 GCA_036788095.1 bacterium
TGCCCAGATGCAGGTTGACAATGCCCGCTAGCAGTTCATTCATCACTCTTCTCCATTGGAATAATCGAGAGGTGCAGATAATCGGCCCGCCGCCGGGCTTCAGCCGATGATGGCCAGAACATCATCGGCTGAGACTCGGGCGCCTTTGGCCGCCAGGAAAGCGACGACGCCGTCGCCGGGGGAGACCACCTCGTTCTCCATCTTCATCGCTTCGAGGACCAGCAGCGGCTGCCCCCTTTTCACACGGGCGCCGGGCTCCACCCGGGTTTGGATGACCACGCCCGGCATCGGTGCGAGCAGCTTCTCCCCGTGCGCAGCCGCCGGTGCGGCCGTGACTGCTGCGGGCTGCGTCGCAACCGGCTGGGCCGCAGCAGGCGTTGGAGCGGCGGCTGACTCTACAAGAGTCGCCTTGCCCTTTTCCACCTCGACTTTATATTTTTGGCTGTTGATGGTGACGACATACTTCATGGCTTCATTCCGTCCTTATGCTTGCGCTATCAGCTGATCGCCCTGATGGATTTGACCCGCAGTTCTTCGAGCGCTATGCCCGCTTCATGAGCCACGATGGCCAGGATCATGGCGGCGGTCTTTTCGTCCACATCCGACAAGGACAAGCCCTCCCCCGAGACCAGGTACCCGTTGATAACCGCGGAGGTTTGCACGCCAGGTGCGGCTTCCTTCGGGGGAGCGGCTGGATCCGCAGCGGCCGCGGCCGCGCGCAGCCGGGCCCCGGCGATAAAGGCCGAGATCACCTTGACCGCGATGAGAACCCCGATGACGATGGCGAAGAGGATGATGATCTCCGCTTCATAGGACTCTAGCATGGCCTTGATTGTCATGAAAGGCTTCCCTATATCCTGGTAATGGTGTAATCGACGGTGATGGCCGTACGGGCCGGCGGCCCAGCCGGTATCTGAGCAGCAACCTGCGGGGCTTCCTTTTTAATCCCCTGTTTACGAACGGATACCGTCCCCTCGCCTTTGAGGAAAGCGACGCCCTTTTGGCCGCAGGCCGCTGCGATAAAGATATTCTCATCGTTCAGCGGCAGACCCGCCTCCTCGAGCATGCTTCTGGCCGCCGCGACGCCCTTCTTGGGATCGCGCTCATTGATGTCGATCACCGTCTCTGTGGTGGGTTCGAGCTGGAGCTGTTCGGCGGCGATGCGCACCACCTCAGGATCAGGCGCGGCGGGCGTCCGGCCGAAATAGCCGAGCACCATCTTGCCGTAGCCTTTGGCGATCTTTTCCCACTTGCCGAACATGACATTGTTGAAGGCCTGCTGGAAGTAGAACTGGGAGACGGGCGTCACCGAGGTGCCGAAACCGCCGAGTTCAACCACCTCCCCCATCGCTTTGATCACCTCCGGATAGCGATTCATGATCTTGTTGTCGCGCATCATCTGGGTGTTGGAGGTCAGCGCCCCGCCGGGCATGGGCGAAAAGGGGATCAGTGGCTCCACCTGTTTCGCCTCAGGCGGCATAAAATAGTCCTTCATGCATTCCTTAAAGACCTCTTCGGCCTCGCGCATGCGGTCGACGTGGATGCCCAGATCGTAATCGGTGCCGCGCAGGGCATGCCACATCGAGATGATGTCGCTTTGGCAGGTCCCGCCCGAAACCGGGGCCATGGAGAGGTCCAGACAATCGGCGCCGCCGTCGAGGGCCGCCAAATAGGTCGCCACGCAGGTCCCGGCGGTATCATGGGAGTGGAAGCGGAGGGGTGTAGAATCGCCGAGCAGGGCGCGCGCCTGCTTGATGGTTTCGTGGACGGTCCTGGGCGTGGAGGTGCCCGAGGCATCCTTGAAACAGACCGCGTCATAGGGGATGCCGGCCGCGAGAATTTTTTTCAGGGTGTCGATATAAAAAGCGGGCGTATGCGCCCAGTCCGCCCCCGGGGTATCGGGCGGAAGGCTCATCATCGTCACCACCACCTCGTGCCGGAGGCCCGCTTCGTGAATGCACTGCCCGGAGAAAATAAGATTGTTGACATCGTTGAGCGCGTCGAAATTGCGGATGGTGGTCACGCCGTGTTTCTTGAACATCTGCGCGTGCAGCTTGATGATGTCGCGCGGCTGGGAATCAAGACAGACGACATTCACGCCGCGGGCCAGGGTTTGCAGATTGACCTCGGGCCCAACGGTCTCCCTGAATTTGTCCATCATAACGAAAGAGTTTTCATTGGCATAAAAAATGGGGGACTGGAACATCGCTCCGCCCCCCGATTCAAAGTGATCGATCCCCGCCGCGGCGGTCGCCTTTACGGCCGGCATGAAATCATCCATGAAAACCCGTGCGCCGTATACGGACTGAAAACCGTCTCGGAAGGCGGTGATCATCACATCGATTTTTTTTCTAGCCACCAGGCAATCTCTCCCTTTGTTCGTCGATTCAAGCGTTCATACTTACGCCGGAAGGCCGAAAGCAATATAAATTATCGAACAATAACTATAAACACAACCTGAATTTTTCACCTGGCATTTGGCGGCGATATTCATAAATTATGGCAGTGTGATCATACTGGACAGTGCAGAGGACTTGTTTCAGCGAGTAAGCATTGGCAGAGCCGCGTCAGATCATCTATCTCGATACCGTCGATTCGACCAACCGTTATGCGCGCCGCGAGCGGCTGCCGGCGGGGACGATCGTCTACACCTTTCGCCAGCGGGCCGGCCGGGGGCGCCTGGGCAGGCCTTGGCTCGATATCGAGGGCAAGAACCTGGCTCTTTCAGTTATTTTCGATGCCGGGGCGGGGGAAGCGTCCTTTTGGCGGATTGCCCTGCTTTCGTTGCCGATGGCGGCCCTGTTGAAGGCTTTGTCGATCCATCAAGTCTGGATCAAATGGCCCAATGACATCCTGGCCGGTGGAAAAAAGATCGCGGGCGTTCTGGCCGAAACGGTGATGGAAGAGAACCACATGGTCAAAATCATCGCCGGCATCGGCATCAACGTCAACCCAACCGCGGCGGAGCTGGCCCTCATCCCCAAACCCGCCACCTCCTTATATTGCGAGACCGGGCGGCTGCAGGAGATGAGGCACTTTGCAGAGGGGTATATCACGCTGCTTGCAGAGCTGATGGATGAGGAGCTGCCTGTGCCAATGATCAGGCAGCGGTGGTTGACCGAGAGCGGAACGATCGGCAGAAGCGTGGAATGGGCGTCGCCGGCCGGACCGGTGCGCGGCCACGCGGTTGATGTCGATGAAAAGGGGCTGCTCCATCTCGAGACTGCGACGGGGATCATCCAGATCGCGGCGGGCGATCTGGATATAAAGTAGATGTGTTCGAGTGTGGAGCGCCGGAGCGGAATTTCACGAGTCTGTCGTTGAATGCCCGCTCGATCTTATCCGGTTCGCAGAATTCAGGTGGATCTCTGCGGTGCGAAATGCCGCCTTGAAATCGGCCCGGCAGGTCATGTAAGAGATCGCGTCGTCCATCAGCACGGCATCGATTGATAAAGGCGCATACAGAGCGCCCAGATGATGGCGGTCATTGAAATGAAAGAACAAACGAAGGCGGTAGAAAACGCCTGGATCGGCTTCAAGCTCTTCGGAAAGGGACCTGGTATATGATTTTTGATTTTATGGCGAAATAGCCTTTCAACTGCTCCAACGCACCCTGCATCCGGTGCGGCCGATGGTCAGAACGCCGCACCAACTTGGCCAAGGCCCACCTGTTCGCATGACTTTCACTCTCACCGCCCGACTACCCAACGCCCTGATATCTTTGCTATAGTCCTTTAAGCCTCCTTCTAAAGAGCACCGCCAGAGAGATGGTGGCGCCTGGCAATGTCACGGCCCACAAAGATGCCCCCCATATTAAAGGGTGATAAAAGGTCTGCAGCGCGACAAAGGGCATGATGAGGCCATTCGCAATCAAAAACCAGCGGACCGTTTTCTGCAATCCCGGTCCCACGAAGGCGAAAGCCGCGAAAAGCGTGGACAAGCTCATAAAACTGTAGCCAAGGAGGTCCACTGAATAGGTGAACGAGTTAAAGACATTGAACAGAAAAGGCCGGATGTGGTCGCTGACAACGCCTCGGTAGAGGGCCGGGGCAACGAGAGTCAGTTGGACAAAGTAGTTCATGCAAATCAGAGTGCTGTACATGATCGCGAACACGAGGCCCGTTTGACTCCATATTTTTTTATTCGCAGGGGCATGACGATGGACGCTGCTCATCATGATCACAAACGAAATCCCAAGCAACAGGGAAGGGACGAGGAGGACCACGAGTCCATACCACGTGCTATCGTTTTCCGGCCCGCCGCCTGATCCCATCAGACCAAACCACTCCGCAAACTGCCCGAAGACGTAAGCAAGGCTGGAAACCGACGCCAGAAGTGCTGACCAGTAGCCGAGTTTGTAGACATTTTTTTCGTCTTCCATCGGTAACTCCTTTTTTGTTCGTAAAGAGACTTGTTCTTGTTTTTCCGTCAAAATCTCCACGCCCATGGCCGCTGCTATTCCCAGAGCGGAGTCTCGAGGTTTTGCCTCCTTTCTTGACTTGCATGCCTCAGGGGCATAACAAACCTTCTGCGATTTTTTGGATTTTTTCGCTGAATAATTATAAATGAGAGGTTCATCCGTTTTTCATTGTAACCAATTACTGGTGAAAATCCGGGCGGCAGGGGATCGCGTGCCGCCATTTGCCGGACCGCCTTTTCGATCGCCAGTATGCCCGGCAGCTCAGAGAACGATGATCCATTCTAGCGCACAGTATGCTCAGCCCGCTCTTTTATCCCTAACATACACTTGCGCATCATGATGATATCGCCGAAATCATACAGTAAATAATAGATGATCCAGGGAAAACTAAAATCATATTTTGTCCTCAGTCTGGTGATCAACCGCGTTGCACTCGCTCCCTGATGGCCTAAATACCAACCCCACGTTCCATGGCCTTTCTGGTCCCACCACAAGATATACTCATTCTCCCGGTACCCTTTGACCCACATCCCGTTCTTTTGATCCGGCGTAAAAGGAACAAAATAGCCCTGTGCAATTTTTTGAAATTCAGGCAGTATCTCTCTGCTGCTGGCTGCTCCAGCGTTATCTATCCAATCCAGGCTATACCAGCCAGCGCGAGCAGAACCGATTTGAATGATCCATTTCCACACTTCGGAGGCGGGCGCTTGTATCGTGACGGCGCGTGTAGCGATCATGTGTGGTTTGAGCACAAGCTCATCGCCTGGCAAGGATTGACTGACTTCGTCTTGTGTGGCTCCCCAAGTCAGGATGCGAGGTCGAATGATCGCAAAGTAGGTTGTTGTCGTTAAAACAAGTAATAAGAGCACATTCAGATAGACCATACACGCTCCAAAGTTTTTGCTTACGGCAAATGTTCGACTTTTTAAATTCCGCGACCTGACCTGACCTGGCGCCGGCTGCTATCAAGCCGTCCGGTAAGGGCGATGGTTGAGCGTTTTTTACCTGTCTGTCGTTCCCTCTTCTTGATAGTCCCGCCGTAAAAAAAAGTCGCGATTTTTTATGACGACCACGATGGACAGCGCGAGCAGCAGCACGGTCTGAATGACCTTGCTGTCCGGATGCGTGCAAAACAGCTCATTGAAGCAGCCTGCCGTGATGTGAAAGACCACGGCGACGAGGATGCTGCGATGGGTCTTGTAGTACAGCCAGTTCATCAGCACCACATAGGGCAGAAGGCTGACCATGAAATTGATGCTGTAGATCAAACCGCTCTCAGCGACATTGCTGTGGTAATAGCCCTTGATGAACGAAAGCGGCATGTGCCATATCGCCCAGAAGGCGCCGAAGAGGAGAGAGGTTTTGAGGAGATTCATGCGCCGTCGCAGGCAGTCCGTGCCGTAAGAGTGCCAGGCAAGCTCTTCCACCAACGGCGCGAGAAAGAGCAAGAACCAGCCGGGAAACAGTCCCGCAGAGAATGAAGCCCTGCCAGCAAGATGAAATTGATCTGCGCTGTGGCCGAAGAGTAAAGAGATCGCTTGCGCCAATAAGATGCTGGCGAGCATGAGAAAACAAGTCAACAAGCCATAGGTGATCTTGATTCCCTTCAGGCCGATTATGCGTTGCTTCAGGTCCTCTCGCATCTCCGCATGCGGCCATATCATGGAAAAGGCGATCACGGTCGGCCCAAGCAGCCCAAGTACGCCAAGTATGCCGACTAGGGCGCCCAAAAAATCATTTGTCGGAGTGATGTGACTGACATACGCCGCTCCGAACCAGAAGCCCCATGGAATGGCAGTGGATAAGCCATAGAATAGAACCGGATGCCGGTACTGGTTGATGATCATGCTTGTCCTCCGTTTAATGGACATTGCATCACTCGCCAAAGGGGGCTAGACAAAGCGCGCTGATAACCGCAAAATTTGAAAGCTACGCACTAACATCATGGAAACCATGCCCCTTTTAGTCCGGTTAATGCAGTTGTTGGGCGCATAGTTATTTTGTTTACTTTTTCAGTGCTAAACCAATTATAACTATAGGTGTGGAATCCAAGTCATATCCTTCAAGAAAACCTGTTGATTTATAGCCTATTTCTAAAATTGCCAGTAATTCATGACGGCTGATTGGATCATCAATGCCGAGGGAAGCATATCCTCCTCCAGGTCCATAGGGCGGCGGCCAATCGTAACCGTAATCAATATGATCAAAATTTAATTCTCGATAACGCGCTCCATGTCCAAAGTATTCATGAGCTAAAATAATACTAAAATAATCCACAGGGGTATCCAGAACCACATATTTTGCAGCTCTCGCTAACACATTGCCTGTCTTTCCCAAAAAAGAGAACTTGGGAAACCATGTGGTCCCTATTAAGTAATCTTCTAATAGCGCCAGACCTTGGTGAAAAGTTATAATATCTTCTGAACCGCTTCTCATGCTTAAATCAGAATCGATCAATAATGGAAAATATTTACTTTGCGTGGTTTGTAATTTTTCCTTTTCATGCGCATCTAAAGAAACGGTATTTTGAGCATAACCCATCGAGGAAAATATGGTGATATACAGAATAAAAATTATTACTTTCATTTGATTCTCACGTGAGCGGATATCAATTACTCTAATGTGCTGGACGTGAGCCGCCTCAGCAGCAGGCAAGACGACCTGGTCCTTCGTTCTGTGGCGCGGGGGTTCCACCTGCAAAGCGTGCGAATTGAGATAACGTTCCCAGAACCAGTCTGCTGAGCCAAGCTGCAGGTAGCCCGTCGCACCCGCTCTATTGCTTCGTATTCATCGCACCTTTACGCAGGCGAAAACCGTGTACTCTTCATCGCCCAAATCGTATCGTCCTTCATGCACCTCGAAACCCGTTTCACACAGAACCTGCCTCCAGGTATCCTGGGAGAAAATTCCCAGCGTCCAGTGGTCGGATTCAATCCGCAGGCGTCCGTGGTCGCGAATAAGAAACAGGACGGTCGTTTCATATTGCTCGTCAGCAGGATCAGGATCATACACGTTTTCAATAAAAACCACCTCCAGGTTGTCCCGCACGGCCGGGGTGGCCGTGGTTTTGTTCTGCCGGAACGTCTCGATCGTCACGTCCGGAGTGGCAATTAGCACGCCGCCCGGGTTCAGGTGGGCAAACGCGGTGCGAAAGGCGGCCACGAAATCGGCGCGGCTGTTCATGTAAGAGATCGCGTCGTCCATAAGCACCGCATCAAAAGCCCGGCCGAGCCTGAACGTCCGCATATCGCCCTGGACAAACGTGCAGTCGGGATTCAGTTCCTTCGCCTGCGCGAGCATTGCGGCACTGAGATCCAGGCCGGTGACGTTGAACTTTCCTCTCAGGTTCAGGACGTTCTTTCCGCCTCCGCAGCCGATGTCCAGCAATGATTTTGCCGGGAGCTTGGCGTACTGTCGAATCAGGCTGGTGACGTATTGGCAATAGTGTGCGTACTCTGTAGCGGCATCACCCCACAATGGCCACAGCCATGCCAGATCCGTGTAAAGGTGGCGGGTATCATCCATTTCCTCTTCGATCTCCTCATGTTGTGGCAGGGCGTCGCGCGACAAAGAACTCGTAGGCATAGTAATCAGAGTGGTTGCGATGCATTTCGGGCTCCTGGGCAAGTTGGTCGAGCACGGCAATCGCCTCGGCATCTTCGTCATACTTGCGGCGCAATTCCATGATTCGCTGTTCCATCGGCGTGTAAAAGTCGTCCCACCAGGCTTCATCTGGAAGTGTGAAATGACCGATTAGCTCGAAACCGCTGAGCTGGACGACCGCCTCCACGTCGGTGGCCGTGCCCATGGTCGGGTAATCCCAGTCGAAACCGGCCTTGACCTCCGGCGGCGGGTTTTGCTTACGCCAGACCGCGTCGGTGAAAGCCAGAAAGCCGCCTGGGCGCAGCAAACCATGACAGAGACGCAGGGCTTTGCCAATGCCCAGGTTATAGAGCGCTCCTTCGGACCAGACCAGGTCGTAGCTTTCCACCGGCAGGTCCAGATGAGCCATATCACCGAGTTGCGCCTGAACCCGCCGGGACAGACCTCGCGCGGCCAGCGTCGCCCTCAGCCGCTCGATGCTGGGAGCATGGCTGTCGACGGCGATGATGGATCCCGTCGTCAGCTCGGCAAGATGCAGCGTTTGCCCGCCGACTCCGCAGCCCAAATCGGCTATCATCGGTGCCCGGGGAAGCCCGACACAGAGGCGAAGGGCGCGTTCGGCGCAAGCACGATTGCCCGGCCCCTGTCTGGGCAAGCTCTCATACACTTCAAAGAATATCTTCCAGAAACGGGATCCCTGATCGTTCATCCGTGCTCCGTGAATCGTTCAGTTTGAACAAGTTTATCGCCATCAGATTTCTCTTTTAGAAATCAGGTTGCTCGAGATATCATACCGCCATTAAAAGTGAAACACGGCTCCGATGGCTGCATAGTGGATTAAGGCGAAATTATAGACCTTATCGTTATCCGCGCCCCCTTCAACGATTCTATAGCCGGCTTTCAAATCCAGTTTATCGGATGTTTTAAAAATGAGGGCGGCCAGAACGTCCTCGGCGCGACCCTGAGGCGCGGCCAGGGCATCCCCATCGATCAGGAAAGCGACCTTGGCGGCCAATTTCCATAAAAGCCGAAAGTGGACAATGGGCACAAAGCCGACATTCTTTTTTTCGGATGCGAGGGCATCGCTTTTGACGGCAATTTTTGCGTCGCGTATTTTTGCAGTAAATCCAGCGCCGATCTCGATTTTTTCTTTTCTTAAAAAATCATATCGATAGATCAATCGATATGAATTGAACTGGTAGGTTGCTTTCAAGGGAGTGTTAGCCGGGAATGTTTCGCCTTCGAAGACAAGAGGACGATCCGATTGTCCGGCGGCATCGATTGATAAAGGCGCATACAGCGCGCCCAGATGATGGCGGTCATTGAAATGATAGAACAAACGAAGGCGGTAGAAAACTCCTGGATCGGTTTCAAGCTCTTCAGAAAGGGAAAATAACGTTCCTCGATCTCCAGGAATTCTTACATCATTATAGCCGCTGAAAACGACGCCTGATTCAATGTCCAGATCAATTTGTGAAAAGGCTGTGGAAGCAAACAATGGAACAATGCCTAATAAAATTCTGGCAAAGGTGATCATTTTTCTCATTTCTTTCTCCTTTTATTTTTTTGAGTGTCCTTTGTTGCCTGCCCAACCGCGCGAGTCAGTCGCCCTGACAAGCGTCGCCCACACCTGCTGGTTCGGCAGGTTTCTATCCGCAAAATCCAGGTTGACTCAAGGCTTCGTCAATGAACGCCAGCATATTGTCGAGCGGCACATCTCCTTCAACGGCATGGGCCGGTGAGAGGATGTAACTGCCGTCTCTTCCAAGCGAAATCAGTCTCCGTGTTTCGGCCCTCACATCCTCCGGCGTTCCAAAGGGCAGGGTCTTTTGTGTGGAAAGCCCGCCATGAAAGGTCAGGCGCCCACGGTATTGCGGGATGAGCGTCGCCACATCCATGACTTCAGGTTGAAACGGATTGAAGCAGTTCAGCCCGATTTCAACAAGGTCGTCGAACAGCTCGTCCACATCCCCGCACGAGTGTATCGAGATGTATTTCCCGGCCTCTCGAACGGCTCCATACATGCGTTTGAGCTCGGGATAGATGAACTCGCGCCACAGGGCAGGCCCCATCTGGAGACCATGCTGCTGTCCCCAGTCGTCGCCAAAGTGCACCGCATCGATGTCGAAGGTCATGGCTTTCCTGGCTTGAGCTATGTTGTAATCGGAAATGGCGCGCAACAGCTCATGCACAAAGGTCGGGTGATCGAGAAAGTCGATCATCAGATTTTCCATCCCACGCAAAGTCCAGGCGCGTTCATACAGGGAGAACCCGATACTGAAGACGCGGAAACGATCTCCGTAGGTCGCGATGCGCTCTGGCATGTCGGCAAAGAACAGGTCCGACAAGGGGTCGGGGAACTCGTACCCCTTCAAACTGGGCGCGGTGAGCGGCGCATGTTCAACGATGCCGATGTCCTTGTCAATGCTTCGATCCCAGATGACCCCGAAGACATCCCGCACTCGATCATTGCCTGCGTCCTCGAAAAAGCCGATGCCGTTGCCGAGGCCAAGAAAGTGGTTATGAAGGAAGGGCTCCAGTTGGTCGGTACCATAGTGTTGTAAAAGGCGCTCGTGAGCCTCCTGAGTGAACGAGAACGACCATGGCACATACGGGGGCTTTTCTCCGTCGAGTACGGCTTTGATAACCTGACGTTTTGTCATCTTTGTCTATTTTATGGTATGTGTGAATTATTTTTTTGTGACTTTAGATCGTCAATCCAGTTTTAAAAAGTTTTCTTGGTGGCGCAGCTTTTGTATATCTCGAAAAACAGGGCTCACTCATCACCAAGACAGTTTAGTATGCCGCCTTTTTGCTTAAGGCCAGCATAACCGGAAGTGCTCCGCCATGGACACAATCCGGTTCAGGCTCGCGGTGGGCGGTGCTTTTCATTCGTCTCTGTCCTTTGTCATAGGCTAATCCCTTCTCCCTGCCAGTGTTTTTGTCAAGTTAATTCATGGCTAGACTTCCTCTATTGACCTGAGCCAGCGAAAAATTCCACCGTCCATTTTACTGAATCAGGTCATTTTCTTTGTTTGCTCATCACCGCCATAAAGACTGATGGCCACATTGTACCGCAATCGAAGTATCTCGATCTCCTTCGTTTCTTGTCGATCGCGCTGTTTATCATGAACGATCAGCCGCTTGCAGAAAAAGCTTTTATTGTGTGCACAACATTACACGCGAGACCAACCAATTTACCCCGCTGTGACTTGGTGCGCGTCAGCTGAAACGGCGGGATTAGGTGCTGAGTCTGAACAAGTGTTTTGCTTTTGACGTTTTATTTATTGCCGTAGATCATGCCACCTTTACCTAATATCCTTGGGTGTCGTAATAAGAACGGTAACGGTATCAGCTCTTTTAGCGGCCTGTATTCAAGCTGCGACAATTTCATGTTTTTAAGATATGTTTTAAATTCGGAAGGTTTCCCATAGAATTTTCTATCATAAAAGTAATCAATAAAGGCGAACCTGCCGCCAGGTTTGACAACCCTAAGCGCATCACGAACTGCTTCTCTTTTATCTTCAATAGATCGAACTTCATGAAACGTCAAGTTGCTTACCACAGCATCGAATGCACCATTATTAAACGCCAGCTTTGCTGCGTCTCCCTGCTGAAAGCGGATGCGTTTTTCTACTTGACCAACCTTCGCATTCCTTTCACAATTACTCTTTGAATACTCCCACTCCTTTCCCCAATTATCTATGCCGGTAACTTTTACTTCTGGATTCTGTTGGGCAAGCTTTACCGCCAATATCCCGTTACCAGAGCCAATATCGAGAATTCTACCCGTGACCTGATCGCCAAGATTCTGAATGATGAGTTGATAGATTTTCTCCTGGATTCTTGCACCTTTTTGTGAAAACATTAGATATGAGTAAAATGGGAAAAGAAAGCTGAAAGCGGTGAAGATGCATACGCACGTCATGAGAATACGATAAAAGAATCCCAGGGGAATGAAGATAAGAACAAACGTGCCAATAGTGCATGATCCCAAGATAATCAGGATTTTTTTTCGAATCCAGTTGCCAAAAACAAGTTGATCTTCCATGTTTTTTCTCGTTATTGAAAATGGGCTTGATCTTTCACTTGACTTGTAAGGCGCTGGCGATATCAGCGCGGCATTCTCCTTTATG
This sequence comes from bacterium, assembly GCA_036788095.1. GTDB lineage: Bacteria > Zhuqueibacterota > Zhuqueibacteria > Residuimicrobiales > Residuimicrobiaceae > Anaerohabitans. The sequence goes on from DAIQOA010000042.1 coordinate 12,160, forward strand.
AACGGATTGGCCGAAACCGAGCCAATGCCACGAGGGCTACAAATCCCGCAATACTGAGCCAGGCAAAAAGATCGCCGATCACCGTGTAGATGGTTTTAACCCCATGGGTCGGCACGTGCGCGACCATCGCCTGCTTTGTCGTGAAATAATCAGCGATCGCCAGGATGCGCCCTTGATAATCAAAGGCGGCGGAGAGGCCGTGACCCGTTGCCCGTACGATCGAGAAGCCGTATTCAATGCCACGGAACGACGCCATATAGGTGTGGAAAGGAACGATGTCACGCCAATCGTTGGCAGGAACCAGCATCACATCCGTACCGGAACGTCCTGCCTGGCGGATGTAGACGGGATGATCCATATCGAAACAGATCACCGAGGCGATGGCGCCCAAGACGGTCTGATCACGTGGGATAACGCCGTCGCCGGCGACGACGCCTTCACCCGGTACCGGCCGCCCTTTGAGATAGCGCCATTTCACATCGCCATCCGGCGTAATCCAGACCGCCTGGTTGTCTGCCTTGACTTCAGGAAAAGCATCAGGCAACGTAAACAAACCCAGCAGCAAATACACCTTTTCCTCATGAGCCAGGGCGCGCGCTTTTTCGATAAAGCTTGCTTCATCTTCCTGGAGCAAGATCGTGGCCCCTTCCTGCCAGAGAATGACATCGGCCCCGGCTTGCGCCTGCCGGCGGCTCTGTTGGAGCAGGCGTTCGCCTAATTCCTGCAATGGATCCCGCGAGGCGCGTACATCTTCCATTTTCATATGCACATAACGGAAGTGATCGACCGTCTGGGTCAGCGATGCAACCTGCAGGGTCTTTGAATGGGGTGGAAAGAACGCCATCCGCCCGCTGCCATACATTAACACCAGCGCAAGGATGCTGCCGTAGATCAACATGCCGCTTCGCACCCGCCGCAACGCAAAGTCCTGCTCCCAGGCCCTATTGACAACCGGCGCCAGCCAGGCAATCAGGAAGCTGACGCCCCACATACCTGTGATTGAGAGCAGTTGGAGAAACGGGAGAAAGGTGTGCTGGGTGTACGCCAGCGAGCCCCAGCTACCGAGGGGATTGGTCGCGGTGTTGATGTATTCCAGGCTCACCTGGAGCAGCGGGAACACCAGCGTGGCAACAAAACCCGACAGACGGTTGACCAGCAACCGATCGGCCAGATAGGGCAGCCAGAAAACCACCGCGATACCACAGGCTACCGGCGCATAGAGGCCTCCAGGGATTATCCCCTGCCAAAAGAACAGGGACGCAAGCACATTGGTGATCAGCAGCAGTGCCAGGCCTTTAAGGGCCGGCTGGGTGCGGACAAAGCGAATGAGGAAGACCGGGGCCAGCCAGGTGGCCAGGGGGATTATCCAGCGACCGTTGGAAAAGAGCAACAGTCCGGCGCCAATGAGCAGCCAGAGATACGACCAGCGGTCTCTTGCGGATGCAGTATCGAGTGATGACGCAACCATTGCGTATGCTCCTGAGATAGGACTAAAATCCTTTCGTTCGGTAAACGATGCGGTGGCCGCGGTACAAAGAAAATCCAATTTAAATTAACAAACGGACCCGGCGGCCATGAGCAACAAAAAGCCTATCCATCACTTCCCGCCGGTGCAGGGCAGACGCGGCAGGAAACGTTCATAATACTTTTGTTTGTACAGCAAGCAGCTTTTGGACTCCCGCAGGATGCCTTGCATCCGGTGCGGCAGATTTAGGCCGCACCTGCCACTCCCTTTATCAGCACGGCAGACCAACTCATCCGCAGTTTGGGACCTGGAGTGCTGAAAAATCCCACCGCCTCTGCTTGGCGAACGGTTTCCCTGAATTGCGCTCGCGATACATGGAACATTTTGGGCTCGACCAGGAGGAGTTTCCCCGCTTCGCGCAGCAAATGAAACAACTGGCGAAAGAGAACTGCCTGATCCGGCACTTCATGCACCATGTAGAAGGTTAGAATAAAATCAACCGGCTCCAATAGGTTGAGATTCGAGGTGTCGCACTTAACCAGGTCCATGCGCGTCGACAGGCAAGTCCCCCTGATCTTGGCTGCAAGCTTGTCAAGCATTCCCTGTTGCAGATCAGCGGCAATGACTCTCCCGCTAGGTCCCACCAATCGCGCCAGTTCGATGGAGAAGAACCCGGGGCCACAACCGACATCCAGCGCAATCATGCCTTCGGCTACATAGGGAGCAAGAATCTTCCGTGGATTTTGCAGCCATCGCCTGAGTTTGCTGTCAAGAGAATCAGCAAGCTCGACCGGACATACTCGGGTTTGTTCCGTCGTCATGGGAATGCCAATTTTTATAGGATTTGATCCGCTGTAAGAAGCTCTACTCCTAGCGGGTGGTGTGTAACGACAAGCACCACACTCACGCCCCGATTAATTTTAAATGAGGAACTGAATTACAAACGAAAACCTTTCGATCTTTAATCAGGGCATCAGTCTGGCGTGTCGTGTGCGTGCTTGAGTTATGCATATCACTGTTCTTTAAACGACGGAATGAACAGCCGCATCCGTTAGAGGCTGGGGTTAATCCGCCACCAACCAGCCGGATAGCCATTCTATCCGGTTTATAGCTAACTAATTTATTCATTGTTATATAAGCACTATTTTGCCAATTATAACGCCGGTCAGATCGACCGGATCGTAAAATGGAATGATTTTTTGATTCACTTTGTGTTGCGCAAGGTTGGGATTGCCAAACACGGGTCGCCGGCCATCTTTTCCAAAACGGCTATGGCATCCGTAGGGGCCGGGAGTCGCCGGGCCATGGCGATGTGTGCAGGGCTTTGATTGGTCGCCTGTTCTATGCGATGGAGGTCTTGGGGGGTACAGTCTGTTGTCCATTCAATCATAAAAAAAGCGCGATCATGTTCATTCATTGAACTCGATCACGCTTGACTATCGCATCGACTTTTTCCCCAATATTAGTTTTCGCCCTTAATGATGTTACGAAAAATGGACAAAAATTGCAAGAAAAAATAAAAAATGGCTGCACCTCTGATTCGCCCCGGCTCGGGGATTTGGCTTGCTTTTAGGACGAGGGTAAATTATATTAGCGCATGAAATGAAATTCAATCAACAAAGAGCTGAATATGAGACTTGGCCATCTGCTATCCCTTGTTTTGATTTCTACATGGACGCTCGTAGCGGCGGCCATTTCAAATGAGCTGGATCGCTCCGGCCCAGCCATCGCTTTGCAATCCGTCGTCTATCAGGTGGGCGATCAATGGCATTGTCCATTGTGCCGGCAACCGGTTGAAAACCGCGACCGCTTCGGCATGGATCTCAAGCTGTGCCTGTCGGAATGGCATGATGTATTCATCGACCCGGAGTATTTTAACACGAAAATCCGCACCATCAGCGACGAAGAACTGGTCGCTTCTCTGTCCATGCCTGCGATGGACCCGGCTTTACGGCAGGCCCTGCAGGCCACGGATAACGAGCGGATTTCGGTTCTGCTGCATGATTATTTTCTCGCTCGTCCGGATAACCGCCGGCTGTCGACCTATGACACCTATAACCGCAAGTACTTTATCACCATCGACGAGTTTCTTCAGGAGGTGCGCGCAGACAGCCATCGCACCAACACTATCGTCCGTTCCGCCCAAACCTTCTATACGCCTGAACAAGGGTTCACCCTGTTCGGCGTTCACTGGGGCGACCGCATCGATTTCAATCACACCTACAGCAACGCCAGCAAGTGGGGCGTGCACTATCTCTCGTTTTTAGATGATCAGATCAACTATTTTCTGCTGACGCGCGACCCGCAGACCGCACGGGCTTTTGAGACGGTTTTCAACCAGTGGTACGATCAATTGGACAGCGTTCAGCAGGAGCCGGTGATCCACTATCAAAAATCCTATGATTTTATCTGGTATGAACTGGGCCTCGCCAACCGGACGCAGAAATTCATCGACGCCGCGCGTGTCTTCGGCGGCCATCTTTCTCCAGAGACCCACAAGCGACTGCTGAAGATCATCCTCGGCTCCTCCAGGTGGCTGGAGCAGTGCCTGGAGAAAACCCCCTTTCATCCCTACAACTGGCAGACGCACACCGCCTTTACTTTGTCCTACGCGGCAGCGGTCTTTCCCGAGTTCGCCGAATCCGCCGATTGGCTGGCGCTCGGGAAAAAATACATGATCCTTCATCTGGAGAACGACATTCGCGATGACGGCGGCTATGTGGAGCGCACACCCGGCTATGCGAGCTATATGTTTTCCGTGTTCTACCGTTACATGATGATGATGGAATATTTTTTGAACGATCCCTCTCTGCGGCAAACCTATCTGCCCAGACTGGAAAAATTTATCGAATATTTTGTCCTCACCCAGACGCCGGTGGGCGTCAATGCGCCTTTTAACGATGCCGCCAGAGGCAAAGACCTGGTGACGCTGTTCAAGGAGATGAGCGTTTTCTTCCGCCGCGGGGATTTTCTCGGCGGTGTGCGCAACGAGTTTTCTCCCGAGGCGCTGGCGACGCTGCCCGTCACGGTTCGGGAACCGGCCATCACCTCCATCGATTTTCCCGATTCTCGGTTCGTAGTCATGCGCGATTCCTGGCAACCCACTTCCTATTATTTGATGTTGAACTACGGCGAATGGCAGAATCACACCCATTATGACCAGCTGGATTTCGAGATCTATGCCAACGGCGTTCCCATCGCCGTGGACGCCGGCATCGGCCGCTTCGGCTATCTCGATTCGCTGCACGTCAGCTGGTACAAGCATCCGCTGGCGCACAATATGGTCACCATCAATCAGGCGGTTCCGGAGAAGCGGGACCGGCCGGGCTACGACAAGGTCTGGGCGCCCCTGACCAACGTCGAGTTTTTCGCCGCCACGCACGACGGCTACCTTGAATATCAAAAGGCACGGCACCGGCGTCACGTCGTGTTCGCTAAAAAGCGCTACTGGCTGATCATCGATCAAGTGTATGCCGAGGGCAAAGGCCGGGAGATGGATTTCAACCTGCATACGCCCTGTTCCATGACCGCGGTCGAGGACGGCTTTGTTTCACTGGAGGAAACCGGCTTTCTGATCAAACAGGAACATCAGGATGCGCCGTTAGTTGATAAAATCAAAGACAAAGGCATCGCCGATCTGCGCGGCCTGGCTGGCGAACCCTCTCATCGCGATATCGACTGGTTGATCTTTCGCAAGAAACTACAGGGCGATCCGGCTGTCGACCGGATGGCCACTCTGATCTTTCCCTTTGCCGCCAGAAGCAACCTTTCCGCTGAGACAATAACAGTGACCGGACCGGCGTTGAAAGACCACGCCGCTGCCGGCTATGTGGTCAAGACGCCGGATCGTGAGGATCTGATCATCGTGTCCGACGGCACTCACCGTCGATTCACCGATGACATCGCCGGTGATTTTACCCATGGCTGGTTCAGCTACCGCGACGGACGTCTGGACGCTGCGGCGTTCACCGATGTCAGCCGCTGCAAGGTCAAGGGCATGAGAAGCCTTTCCTTTAAAACCAAAAGAGAGTACGAGTTCAAAAGGTGATAGCCGGCTCATCCGGTGGACGATCCTGAACTGATTCGATCAAGGAGCTGCATGCGCTACTGTTTCCCCTACGATTCGATCGCACCCATTGAAATTCCTTCCTCTCATCCGGTGGATGTCTACACCGTTCAATCCATTGAGGCCGGCAGGCAGGAGGCTGAAGAGATCGTGGCCGCCAGCCTGGCGAATCCCATCGGCATGCCGAGGCTTTCGCAGCTGGTCCATACCGGTTCCCGCGTTTTGATCCTGGTCGACGACATATCGCGACCGACGCCGGCCCATCAGATTTTGCCCGCAGTGCTGGGAGAACTGGGTCGCGGTGGAGCGAGTGACGCCAACATTCGCTTTTTAATCGCTCTGGGCACACATCGCAGCATGACCGATCAAGAGATCGCGGCCAAAATCGGCGTTCTTCAGGCAAATCGGTTTCAGGTGTTGAACCATGAATGGTATAATCCCGCGCTGCTGCACTCTTATGGCCGTCTGGATGACGGAACCGAGGTGCTGCTCAACCATGCCCTGCACGAAGCGGACGTGGTGATCGGCGTCGGCAGCATTGCGCCGCATCCGGCCGCCGGGTTTTCCGGCGGCGGCAAGATCATCGCTCCGGGCGTCGCCAGCGATGAGGCGGTCGGCGAATTTCACTGGCGCAGCGTGCAGTATGCGCAGAAAGAGGTGCTGGGTGTGCGCGACAATCCGATGCGGCAGCGCATCGATGCCATGGCCCACATGGCCGGGCTCACGGCCATCGTCAATGTGGTTTTGGACGGCGAGAATAAAATCGTTCGTTGCTTCACCGGCCATCCGGTAGAGGCTCACCGTGAGGGGTGCCGCTTTTCGCAAACCCTTTATCAGGTGGCGGTGGACCGGCCGCAAGACGCCGGCATTTTTATTATCGATACGCACCCGCTCGATCAGGATCTGTGGCAGGGCGTTAAGGCCCTTTGCGCGCTCGAGTGCATTGTGCCGGACGACGCAGTGGTCATCATCGTTACACCTTGCCCCGAGGGCGTCAGCCGGCAGCACCCGGATGTGTTGGCAGTGGGATACCGGGGACTGGCCGCCACGACCGAACTGGTGAACGCGGGCCGTCTGGATAAAGTGACGGCGCATAACATCGTCCAGGGCGGCCGGTTGATCGAACGCACGCAGGCGTTCCTGGTGTCCCCGGGCATCGCTACCGAGGATATCCAGCGCCTTGGCTTTACGCCGTTTGCTTGCGCGCAGGACGCGCTGAACGAGGCGATTCGCCGCAAAGGCAACCGTGAACGAGTGATCCTGCTGGGCATGGGCGGAGAAATCTGTCCGAAAGCGGTTTAACCTAAAAGGGCATGTCCTATGGAGCTGATTATACCAGGCCGTTATTATCGCATGTATCCCCCCGAATCCTATCTTGGCCATGCCGAAGAGACCCTGCACCTGGCGCTGGAGCGCACAGCGTTCATGTTGATCGATGTCTATGGACTGGGCTACAGCCCCGGAGAGCCGGAGCCGGAACGCCCGGCGCTTTTTTACCAGGGCTCCACCGAAGTGGAGCGCCGGGTGATGGTCGATCACATCAAGCCGGCGCTGGAAGCGGCGCGCCGCATCAAAATGCCGGTGATCTATGTGAACAATTCCAATCAACGGGTGGCGACGCAACACAGCGAGTTCGGCGGCCTGCTCGTGCGCACTCATGGCCTGTCCGTAGAAGAGCGCTGGGAGACGGATCCGGCTGAATTCCGCTTCAGCAAACTGGTCGAACCTCGTGCGGGCGAGTATCTCGTGCACAAACAGATGTACAGCGGTTTTTTCGAGACCTGTTTGGAGACGCTGCTGCGGAATTTGCAGATCAAGAATCTGGTGGTGGTGGGATTTGCCGCCAACGCCTGCGTGCTGGGCACTCTTGTCGATGCGTTTTACCGCAACTATCGCATCCTGTTGTTGCGTGATGGCACCGCGGCCATGGAATATCACGACACCCTGGAAGAGCAGCAGATCACGCGACACATCATCCGCCATGTGGAAGCGTTCCTCGGCTATACGACGACCTGCGCGGATTTTGTCCGCAGCTGCGCGGCTGTGTTATAAAGACAGCTCGCCCGGTTATCCAGCTCCATTCTGTCCGCCTTGCATTTTTGCAGCGAGGGATCAGCCGATTCGTTTAATTAAATTCTTCAGCTCGATGGTTTTAATCGCTGGCCAACCCGGGCGTAGACCAGACGCAGTTTTCCTGCCTTATCCGCCGCCGTTTCACTGGATATGCTTTCCGATAACCTGATGAGGGAATATGAGTAAAACGAGCGTTCAGATTCTGGCCTGTTTATTCTGCATCACTGTAGCAAAGGCCGCCGGCGCAGAATCCTCAGCTGCCCGGCCTGCGCTTTGGCAGCCCGTCGTTGATCTGGTCTATCTGCAGGAGGTGGGTTTTTCGATCCAAACCAAACAGCCGCTGACGGCTGTGGCGGTGTTGTCCGGCGTTGCTTATGTCGGTGATAGTCAGGGCGTCTGGCGTGTGGACGGCGACACTCTGGTCAGATCGCCTGGACCAAAAGGCCCGGTGACCAGGCTGAGAGTTTTTGATCAGACTCTGTGGGCCGTTGCCGCGAATGGGCTGTGGCGCTATGACCATGATGCGTGGAAACGGATTACAGAACAGGCGGTCGTTGACCTGTGCACACACAACGGCAGTCTGCTGGCCGTTTTAGCCAGGAGTGTCTTCATCCTGGACAAGGGCAAACTGAGGATTTTCGCCCAAGCGGGCGCCGCTGATCTGCGGGGCATCGCCTCGTATGCCGGCGCTGTGTATGTGCACGACGGTAAAGAGATCGGCCTGTTGGATCAAGGCAAGATACTCACCACCGAGGTCGCTGATTGGGGCACCTTGCCGGCTGGCTGCGAAGTGAGGGACATCATGACTTTCGGCAGCCGTCTGTGTGTGGCCACCAACCGGGGCCTGGCGCTGCTGCGCGGCATGACCTGGCATCAGGTTCACGGCGTTGACGGCCTGTGCTGTGAAAACACGCTGTGCCTGGCGCAGCGATTTGATCATGATCTCTGGATCGGCACTCGGCGCGGCGCCATCCGCAATGTCAACGGCGAATACCAGTTTTTCTCAGCCGCCCGCTGGATCCCCAATGAAAAGGTCAATGCGATCGCCTGCGGCGAGAAGACGGTTTATCTGGCCACGGACGCCGGGCTGGGCATCATCACCTATGAACCGTACACCCTGGCCAAGAAAGCGGCGTACTATGAACGCTGGCTCGAAGAGTGGGGGATGAAACGGCTCGGTTTTGTGCATTCGCTCTTTCTGGTCGACGGCCAATGGCAGCGGGAGGTCAGCGACAACGACGTAGGCTACAGCAGCCATTATCTGGCGGCAAAATCTTTCGAATACGCTGTGACCGGAGATCCACAATCCCGGGCGGAAGCGGTGGAGATGATGAAATCGGTGAAATGGAGTGAAGAGATCACCCCCATAGACGGATTTCCGGCGCGCTCCATCTATGCCGTGGGTGAGCCCACCATCAAAGCCATGCATGGGTCCGGTGGGCTGCCGGCCGAATGGCATATCACCGCCGACAGCGTCTGGGAATGGAAGGGCGACACCTCCAGCGATGAGATCGACGCCCATGTCTACGAGACGACGATCTTTCTCAGCCTGGTTGCAGACGACAAGGAGCGCAAATGGGCTGTCGACCACCTGCGGCGTGTGATCGGTCACATCGTTGACAACGGTTTTTTGCTGCGCGACGTTGACGGCGAACCCACGCGCTGGGCGCGCTGGGATCCGGCCTATCTGCAAACGCCCTACGGTTACTATGCCCGCGGATTGAATGGATTGGAGCTGTTCAATTATCTAACCGCGGCCCGACGCTTGACCGGGGATGACAGGTTTGTCGAGGCCAAACGGGTCCATCTGGCACAGGGCTACCGGAAAGACATTCTACGGCAGAAATTGACCTTTCCTCCGTCGAGCTATACTCATTTTGATGATCGCCTTGCCTTTTATTCCTATTATCCGCTGATCCAATTTGAGACCGATGAGGAGCTCAAGGCTTTGTGGCTGAGAAGCCTGGAACGCAGTTGGGAGATCAAGCGCATCGAAGCCGTGCCGTGGTTCAATATAATCTACGGCAGCCTCACCGGCAACGACTGCGAACTGGATCGCGCGGTCGCCCATCTGCGCGAGTGGCCGCTGGATTTGCGCAGGCATTCCTACACCAACAGCCACCGTGACGATCTTTATGCGCCGGAAGGGTATCGCGTCTACTCTGGACGAAGTAAACCGTTGTCGCCCCGCGAGACCGAACCCAATCGCTGGGATGGGGACTTTATGCGTCTGGATGGAATCTATGGCGGCAAGGTCATTGCCGATCCCGGCGGCTGGCTGGATGCGTATTGGATGGGCCGGTATTACGGCATGATCACGGCGCCGCAGACGGACGACCCGAGCCTGCTGACCGTAGAGAAACGGGGCCTGCAACTCGGCGCCAAACCCTACACCGGTCCTGAACGCCCCAAACTTGTACACGAACGATGATCGCTGACACAAGGGCGGAAGTCTAACTGCTAGTGCCGTGTGGGTGTTGAACAACGTGACAGTGTTCTTTTTTTTTTCATTCTAAGGAGCTTGCTCATGCAGCCCATTTATCTCGATTATAACGCCACCACGCCCATCGATACGGAGGTGGCTGCGGCCATGCTGCCCTGCATGGTCACGCTTTTCGGCAATCCTTCCAGCACTCATTGGTTTGGGCTGCAGTCCAAAAAGGCGGTGGAGCAAGCGCGCGCTCAGGTCGCTGAACTGCTCGGCTGCCACAGCGACGAGATTTTTTTTACCAGCGGTGGATCCGAGGCCAACAACCTGGCCATCAAGGGGTATTGCCTGGCGCATCGCCGTCGCGGCGGCCATCTTATCGTCTCCGCGGTGGAGCATCCTGCAGTGGTGGAGGTGGCCGCCCACTTGGCGACTCTTGGTTTTGCGGTCACCACGCTGCCGGTGGACCGCTATGGCATGGTGGCTCCCCGGGACCTGGAGGCCGCGCTGCGGCCCGACACCCTGTTGGTCAGCGTCATGCATGCCAACAACGAGGTCGGCACCATCGAGCCCATCGCTGAACTGGCGGCCGTGGCTCATGCCGGCGGCGCGGTGTTCCATTGCGACGCCGCACAGTCGGTGGGCAAAATCGCAGTGCGCATCGATGAACTGGGAGTGGATCTGCTTTCCATCGCCGGCCATAAATTGTACGCGCCCAAGGGCGTCGGCGCCCTGTACATTCGCCGCGGGATCGTTCTGGAAAAGCAGATCCACGGCGCCAACCATGAACGCGATCTCAGGGCCGGCACCGAGAACGTGCTCGAGATCGTTGGACTGGGGGCGGCCTGCAGAATCGCCGGCCGTGACCTTTTGAACACCATGTCACGTCAGGCGCAGTTGCGAGATCGTCTCAATGAGGGACTCACCGCCAGGCTCACCGGCGTGCAGCGCAACGGCCATGCGCAGAAATGTCTGCCCAATACTCTCAGCGTCAGTTTTCATCAGTTGGAGGCCAACACCATTCTGGATCAGCTGCCGCAAGTGGCGGCATCGGCCGGCGCGGCCTGTCACAGCGACAGCATCACGGTTTCGCCGGTTCTTCAAGCCATGGGCGTTGCAACAGAATGGGCCATGGGGACCATTCGCTTTTCGTTGGGTAAAATAACCACCGAAGAGGAGATCGAGCAGGCCATCGATGCGGTCTGTGGGGTGGTTGAAGGATTGCGCGGCTCGTCGTCTGACCATGCCGGCGCACCGCAGAGCGGCAGGGTCGAACTCACTCATTACACCCATGGATTGGGCTGCGCCTGCAAACTGCGGCCGCAGAGCCTAGAAAAAATTCTCGCCGGACTGTCCAGACCCACTGATCCCGCCTTGCTGGTGGGCGCAGAGACCAGCGACGACGCCGCGGTCTATCGCATCGACAGCCGGACCGCCATCATCGAGACTGTGGATTTCTTTACTCCCATTGTGGATGACCCATATCAGTTCGGCGCCATCGCCGCGGCCAACGCCCTCAGCGATATCTATGCCATGGGCGGAGAGCCTCTTTTCGCCCTTAACCTGGTGGCGTTTCCCTCCAGCCGTCTGCCTATGGAGAGCCTGGAGCGCATTCTTCATGGCGCTGCGGATAAAGCGCTTGAGGCCGGCATCGATATCGTGGGCGGCCACAGCATCGATGATACAGAGCCCAAGTTCGGTCTGGCGGTCACCGGCCGGGTCCATCCGGACAAAATATGGCGCAACGTGGGCGCCCGGCCGGGCGATGCGCTGGTGCTCACCAAGCCCATTGGGCTCGGCGTTCTTACAACGGCGATGAAGCGGGGACTGCTGACGCCAAAGGAAATCGACCATGCGGTTGCGGTGATGAGCGAGCTCAACCGCGCCGCTGCGAAGATCGCCCTTGGCCATTCAGTGCACGCATGCACGGATGTCACCGGATTTGGATTGCTCGGCCATCTGCTCGAGATAACCCGGGGCAGTCATATGGATGCGGAGATTATTTGGGAGCAAGTGCCGCTGCTGGAGAGGGCTTGGGACCTGGCCGCGGCGGGCACAGTTCCTGGAGGAACACAGAACAACCTCGATCACGTTTTGCCCCATCTGGTTTTCGCCGCTGACATGCCCGAGATCGCACGGCTGCTGCTGGCGGACGCTCAGACCTCCGGAGGATTGCTGCTGGCAGTGCCGCAGGATGAGGCATCGTCTATGATGGAAAAAATTCAAAAGGTCTGCAGCTTTCCGGTGGCGGTCATCGGCTCTGTCACCGGATCCGGGGAGGGAAAGATCAGACTGAAATAAGAAGGCTGCATTCCGACCTTGATTCTTTTATTCACACGGCCAACTATGCGGAAAGGGAAAAGATCAGGGTGACATTCTGCCGTCGCCGGCCCGCTGTTCACCGTTTCTCCCCGTCCGCCTTTCTGTATTCCATCCCTAGTTGATCGAATAAAAACGCATACACATCGGCGCTCTGTGCCAGCCGTTCTTCCAGTGAGGTGCCTTGGCCGTGTCCGGCGCTGGCGCTGGTCTGCAGCAGCACCGGCAGGCCGGAGCGGGTGGCGGCCTGCAGACGGGCGATCATTTTGCGCGATTGCATCGGATCCACCCGGCCGTCGTTGTCGCCGGTGGTCATCAGCACCGCCGGGTAGGCCGTGCCGTCGCTCACCCGGTGATAGGGCGAGTAGGCGTACAGGGCTTTGAACTGTTCCGGGTTTTGCACGGTGCCGAACTCGGTTATATTGAAAGCGCCGTTGGGACTGAGTTCCACGCGCAACATGTCATAGATGCCGACCTGGCTGACGACAGCGCGAAACAGCTCAGGACGCTGAGTCATGGCTGCGCCCATCAGCAAGCCGCCGTTGCTGCCGCCGCGGATCGCCAGTCTCTCCGGCCGGGTGTAGTTCAGCTCGATCAGCCGCTGAGCGCAGGCGATGAAATCATCGAACACATTTTGTTTGTTGAGCAGATTGCCGGCCCGATGCCACACTTCGCCGAATTCGCCGCCGCCGCGCAGATTGGCTGTCACATAGACGCCACCCTGTTCGATCCACAATCGCAATGGATCGGAAAAGCCTGGCGTCAGACTCATACGATAGCCGCCATAACCGTAGAGCAGCAGCGGATGGTTTCCATCCAGTTTTAAATTTTTACACCGAATGATGTTCATCGGCACTCGAGTGCCGTCCTTTGAAACGGCGAACTCGCGCACCACTTCCGTATCGCTGAAATCAGCCGGGCTTGACACAGAGAGCGCGGTTTTGACGGATCGTCCGGTTTTGGGATCAAAGCGATGCCAGGCAGGAGGAGCGATATAGCTGGTCTGGTTGTATAGAACACTGCCGTCGTCCAGAGGCAGGAACCCCCTGACGGCAGAAACCGGTTCGATCGGCAGGGTCCCCAGTGCGTTTCCGCTGAGGTCGAACATGCGCACCTGCTGCGGACCGCCGACGAGATCGACGCTGTACAGCCGGTCTTTGGTCACATGGATCTGATCGATGATGGGTTGATCAGCCGGCACTAGGATTTTAGCGTTGGCCAGAACCGGAGCGGACATGGGTTCAACGAGAATTTTGCCATGGTCTGCGTCCTTGTGCGACAACAGATAGAGCTGTTCATCTTCTCCCATGACTGCAGCGACCACCTTGTCCGCGAAATGCGTTATCTGGACCCATTGGCCTTGCGGATTCATCAGATAATGAGCGAATTCACCGCCATCGCCGTTGGCGACTGAGGCCAGCAGATAGCGGCCGTCGTGATTGATCTGCAGTTCGATTTCGGCAATGCGCGGAAATTCTTTTCCGAGGACATAGCGGTCCTGACTGACCGGCGTGCCCAGACGGTGAAAATAGATCTGCTGATAAAAGTTGCGGTCCTGGGCCGGCCGTTCTTCCCCCTGAGGGAAGCGGGTGTACCAGAATCCGCTGCCATCCTGGTTCCAGGCTGCACTGCCGCCGGCGGTGGGAAATTGCACGCGCGGCACAACATCCGGCAGCTTGTTTCCGGTCTCTACCGCAAAAACATGAAGGGAACCGTCTTCGCTGCCTTTTTCCGACAGCGAGATCGCCACCAGTTTTCCATCCGAAGAAGGAGCGTACCAATCGATCGCCGTCTGACCGCTCTGGTCGAACTCATCTGGATCAAAGACGATTCGTTCGCCGGCTGGATCCGCCTGCGCATTCAGCATCACCAGCGAAGGATGGTTTTTCGGCGGCTGATCTTTGAGGGCAAAGATCTTTTGCCCGCGTTGGATCAAGCCATAATACGCCGCTGAGCGTTGATGCAGTTCCTTCAGCCTGGCCAGCATGGCGCTGCGCATGGGCAGGTTATCGAAATAGGACCGGCTGTGTTGGTTCTGCAGCGCAACAAAATTTTTCACCGCCGGAGCGTTCGCATCCTCGAGCCAGCGGTAATCGTCGGTCACCTGTAGGCCGTGGTAGGTATCGATCACCGGCCTTTTTTCTGCGGCAGGGGCGGCCAGAGTTTTATCGCCGCCGCGGTCCTTACGGCAGGATAGAATGATAAAGCCCGCTGCCAGTGTCGCGATAAGCAATGACCATTTCATACATTGTCCTTTTTAATTCCGCCGTGCCATATGATATGCTCTGGTGACAGTCACCGCATCAGCGGAGAGAATAAAATAGAGTACATAAGGGAAACGGGGCAGAAGACGGCGTCTGAAATTTTTTCAAGAGAAAAATCACAAACCTTTGCTTCAGGCCATTCCCCGGAATCGGCCGGGAATTCCGCATGGCTCATGCAGTGGATTTCGCTCTTTTTTTGCCTGTATGAGCGGTCGTCCCTTTTACCGCGTCCAGAGGCGGTGCCGGCGGCAGGCCGGTGACCTCGAGGATTTGCTCCTCATCCAGGGTTTCCTTTTCCACCAGCGCTTTGGCAAGGGCATCGAGCTGGGCCCGGTGTTTGCGCAAAAGCTGTCTGGCCTGCTCATGGCATTGATGGATGATCTTGTGAACCTCTTGGTCGATGGCCCGGGCGGTCTCTTCGCTGAAGGGTTTAGTGCCGCCATAACTTTCCTGAGTGCCGAGGTAGGGGTTGACCCTTGGCGCCAACTGGACCATGCCGAGGGTATCGCTCATGCCCCAGCGGGTGACCATGGCGCGGGCGAGGCCGGTGGCCTGTTCAATGTCGCTCTCAGCCCCGGTGGTGCGTGTGCCATAGATCACCTCCTCAGCCGCACGGCCGCCGAGGATGCCAATGATGCGAGCGCGCAGGTAGGCTTCCGGATAATTGTAACGATCGCTGTCCGGCCGCTGATAGGTGACGCCAAGGGCCTGGCCGCGCGGCACGATGGACACGCGGTGGACCGGATCAGCGCCTGCTACCACCAGGCCAAGAATGGCGTGGCCGCCCTCGTGGTAGGCGATGCGTTCCTTGTCAGCGCGGCTGAGCAGAATCGGCCGCTCCGGACCAAGGATGATCTTTTCCAACGCATCCATAAAGTCCGTGTTGCGGACCTCTTTCTGATTCCGTTTGGCCGCAAGCAGGGCCGCCTCGTTGACCAGGTTTTTCAGGTCAGCCCCGGAGAAACCGGGCGTGGACGCGGCGATCTCCTCGAGGCTGGTATCGGACGCCAGGGGCACGTCGCGGGTATGGACCTGCAGAATGGCTTTGCGTCCGACCTTGTCCGGCAGGTTGACGATCACCCGCCGGTCGAAGCGGCCGGGCCGCAGCAGCGCTTTGTCGAGAATATCGGGTTGGTTGGTGGCGGCCAGGACGATGATGCCCTGTTTGCTCGAGAAACCGTCCATCTCGGTGAGGATCTGGTTGAGGGTCTGCTCCTGTTCACTGGCGCCGCCGATGGCCATTTGTCCTCGGGCGCGGCCGATGGCGTCGAGCTCGTCGATAAAGACGATCGCCGGTGCGTTTTCGCGCGCCTGCTTAAAGAGGTCGCGCACGCGCGCAGCGCCGACGCCGACGATCATCTCGACGAACTCGGCGGCGCTCATGGAGAAAAACGGCACCCCTGCTTCGCCGGCCACCGCCTTGGCCAGCAGCGTTTTGCCTGTGCCGGGCGAACCCACCAGCAGCACGCCCTTGGGCGCAGAGCCGCCCAGCGCGGAATATTTTTCCGGGTCTTTGAGAAAATCGACGATCTCGACCAATTCGTTTTCCGCCTCGTCGATGCCTGCGACATCGTCAAAGGTCACCTTTTCATCGGTCGCTTCATCGTAACGGCGCGCCTTGCTTTTACCGATGCCCATGATGCCGCCGCCCATACCGCCGCCCTGTTGCATGGCCCTGCGCATGAACCAGATATAGAAAAAGATCAACAAAAGTCCGGGGCCGAAACTGAGCAGAAAGGTCAGCAATGGATTGCGTTTTTCCTGGA
>DAIQOA010000043.1:0-28190 GCA_036788095.1 bacterium
CGCCTTCGGCATGTCGCCATCTTTTCGAGTGGATACAACGTTCGCCCAGTTGCACACCTATCGCCTTGTGCCCGTTCCAACGGACGCCTGTCCGGCCGTGGAAATCACCATGCAGTTCTATTCGCGTGAGTTCTATGGCTCATTGGGCATGCGTCGCAGTACCGATGCCTACATCGTGCGGTCCAACGTCGCTTGTGGTGAGTTCCACCAATTCGCCATTCAGGACTGGGTGGATGACTATGCCTATGTCGGCAAGCAGGGGCTTGACGAAACGGACAGGCTGCTGCGCGAGGAGGTGGGCATTCGGCAGACCGATTCCACTTTTGTGCGCATGGAAAAGCTCACCCGCTATCTGCGCATCAAGCTCAAGGATGCGCGCGGCGTGCCCAAGGACGACGAACGTTGGATGAATCCGTGGGTGCTTTACCAGGAGATGGCGGGAGGCACGGGAAAAGGATGGTGCACCCAACACGCGCAGATCTATGTCTATTGGGCGAACCGCGCCGGCATACCGACGCGATTCGTGTTCGGCGCCCGCACGGAGGACAACACCATTGTCTACACCGGGCATGCGTTCGCCGAGTCTTTTATCAAAGAACAGAGCCGCTGGGCTTTTGTCGATCTGTCGCACGCCCATATCTACATCACCGACAAGGATGGCCAGGTGTTGAACACCGCCCAGCTATTTCATCTTAATCAGCACAACGCCTTTGACGGCGTTCAGGCGCGGCTGTATATGGACTGGGAATGGCCGGCCACCCTGGGGCTCTCCTTTACCGATACGGTGATGACGATGCCCTATGCTTTGTGCAATAAAACCGTGCGCAGCGAGTTTACCGCGCACTCTATTCTGAAATACCGACGACCGCCGAATGTCGAGGACGTGCGCGAGATCTATACGGGATTTCTCCGGGATCGTACGTTTTTAACCGGCAACCTGGAACGCTATCTCTGCAAGCCGCAGCTCGCTTATTCGCTGTATCCGACGGAAGGGGTGCGGACCTATGCTGTCCGCCGCACTCTATTCGCCGCCCTGATGGCCTGTCTCCTGCTCTGGCTCTTTTTCAGTTTCTATCAGAGAAAACGAGCCGGCGCCGCCTCCCGGGCTTGAGCGAAAGCCCGGTGGAGACCAGCACGCGTTGCGAAGAAGGGCCGCCGTCCTGCGATCCGATGGCCGCTGATGGGCAGCCGTTCGATCTTTGCCCGCGGCCCTGGCGCGAACAGGAGATCGCCTGTCAAGCCCCTACATTCTTAACTCAGGAGTCCGCTATGACAAACCGTATCATCTTTTTCGTCGCCAGCGCCCTGGCCCTTTTCTTCGGCCGCGTGGATGGCGCGGATGAACTGTTTAAACCGGACCATCAGTTGTGGACACCGCAGCCGGACGAGGTTTTTCTTCAGGAAGTATCGGAAAAAATAGTTACTGACGAACCGGTTACCTCCGTCGCCCTGTTCAATGGCAAACTCTTTCTGCTGATTCAAGGCTCGATCCACCGGGTGGACGACGGCGCGGTGATTCCTATGGCTCAGGCTCCGGGCGACATCCGCCGACTGATGGTGCTGCAGGAGCAGTTGTATGCGCTGGCTGAATCCGGTTTGTATCAAAGGGATGGAGCGGGGTGGAAGCATTTGAGCGATAAGCCCATCATCGATCTGTGCCTGCACCGGGGAACGCTGCATGCCGCAACCGAGGAGGCGGTCTATCGCTGCACGCAGGGGACATTTATCGACATCGAGCCCAAAGAGGGGTATCTGTCCAGCGATATCACCGTGGTCATGGCCGACGGTTCGCAGGTGCTGAGCGATCCGGTGCGGCTTGGCCCCATCCAGCGTATCGCCTCCTACAGCGGCTCGCTCTATGTCCTGCGGCCGGGAAAACTGGTGCTGTTCGACGGGCGTATCGTCAACGAAAATCATATCGATTGGGGCGAATTGGCTTCACCCGCCACCAACGATCTGCTGGCCATGGGCAGCCGGCTTTTTATCGCTACGGACCGAGGGTTGAGTGTTTTGCGCGGCGCCGCCATGACGACGATCAAGGGGACCGATGGCCTGCCGGTGAAAGAGACCACCTGTCTGGCCCAGGGCGCTGATCAAGATGTATGGATCGGCACCACCACCGGCGCAGTGCGCATGCTCAAAAACGGTTGGCATTACTTTGGTCCCGAGCGCTGGTTGCCGGCGAACCATGTTCACGCTATTGCGGTGGAGGGCGGCACGGTCGCCATTGCCACCGACCGCGGCGTCGGTTTGATTCGTTATGAACCCTATACATTGGCCAAAAAGGCCGCGTACTATGAACGCCATCTCGAGGCATTCGGCCACAAACGGTTGGGTTTCATCCACTCTCTGTACCGGAACAACGAAACCGGCCAGTGGATTCGTGAAATCAGCGATAACGACGGCGGCCACACGGCGCCCTACCTGGCCGCCATGTGTTATAAGTATGCGGTCACCGGTGATGAGGAGGCCCGCCGCGAGGCGATCCATTCCTTCAAAGCTATGGTCTGGCTTGAACAGATCACCGAAAAAAAAGGCTTTGTGGCGCGCGCCATCTGGTCCACCACCGGAGATCAGGACAAAATGGCCAGTCAGGGCTCAGGCGGCCTGCCGGCGAAATGGTATCCCAGCAAAGACGGTAAATGGTACTGGAAGGGGGATACCTCCAGCGACGAGATCGATGCGCACTTTTACGCTGTGTCGCTGTTCCATGATCTGGTCGCCCAGGGAGAAGAGAAGGAACTGGCCAAACAACACCTGCTCCACATCGCCGATCACATCATTGCCAACGGCTGGGTGTTGCGCGACATGGACGGTCAGCCGACGCGCTGGGGCCGATGGGATCCGGACTATCTGCTGCGTCCCTACGGCTATGTGGCCCGTGGACTGAACGGCATGCAGGCGCAAACCTACATGCTCACCGCCCTGGCCCTGTCCGGCGACAAGAAGTATCGGGATGCCTTTGACCAGTTGATGCGCTGGGGGTATCAGAATTATACGGTACGGCAAAAGATCACTTTTCCACCGGAGGACATCGCCCCCTGGGATGATAACCTGGCCAATTTTTGCTATTATACCCTGTTTCGCTACAGCCGGGATACGGAGCAGTTTCCGATCTATCTTCGCAGTCTGGAACGCACCTGGGAACTGAAGCGGCTGGAGCATGTTCCCTGGTATAATTTCACCTATGGCGCGGTCACCGGCAACGATTGTGAGGTCGAGCGTGCGGTTCAGCATCTGCGCGAGTGGAGCCTGGATTGCATTGCCCACCGCTATACCAATTCTCATCGCGATGATCTGTATCCAGAGCCGGGCTATACGACCTATGGCGGCGGAACCAGGGCCATGTCGCCGCGCGAGATATCGACCGGCAGCTATGTGATGCCCTATGACGGCGGCAGTGGTGAAAATAGAATGGCGGCGCCGACCGGTTATCTCCGCGATTACTGGATGGGGCGCTATCACGGATTCATCGCCGCGCCCGCTGCTCAGGCGGCCAAGTTGATCTCTGTGCCGGAAAAGGACGCAGGAAGTCATGGCGCTAAACCCTACAGCGGGCCGCCGCGTCCGGATATCAGACTGCGATGAAACTTTTGTCAAGATAGACTCCGGGAAAAACGACCTGGCTATTGTAATATCCATTGATGAGTGTTCAACTTTTTTTTTAAAACGAGGAATAGAAATGGCCGACACTATCATCTACCGCTATGACGCATTGAAAAGCTTTTGCGAGGATGCGTTTAAAAAATTGGGGTTCTCACAAAAGGACAGCGAAATCATCACCGATGTTCTGCTGCTCTCCGACCTGTACGGCATCGAGTCGCATGGCATGCAGCGGCTGGTGCGCTATCACAAGGGCATTGAAAAGGGCATGATCAAGGTCGACGCCAAACCGGAGATCGTCTTTGAAACTCCGGTGTCCCTGGTCATCGACGGCCATGACGGCATGGGACAGCTCAACTCCCATTTCGCCATGACCCGGGCCATTGAAAAAGCGGAGAAATCGGGCGTCTGCATCGCCACGGTGCGCAACTCGAACCATTTCGGCATTGCGGGTTATTACGCCAAGATGGCGAGCGACAAAGGGTTCATCGGCTTTGCCATGACCAATTCAGAGGCGATCATGGTGCCGACGTTCGGCCGCATGGCGATGATCGGCAGCAATCCGATCGCCATGGCCATGCCGGCCAAGCCGTATCCGTTTTTTTTCGATGCCTCCACCACGGTGGTCACCCGGGGCAAATTGGAGATCTATAACAAAAACAACAAGCCGCTTCCAGAAGGGTGGGCGTTGGATAAAAACGGCAAAGGGTCGACCGACGCGGCGGATGTGCTGAAAAACATTGTGGCCAAAGCCGGCGGCGGCATCATGCCGCTGGGCGGCGAATTCGAGCGCACCGGCAGTCACAAGGGATATGGATACGGCATGGTTTGCGAAATTTTTTGCTCGATTTTGTCTCAGGGCATTACCTCCAATCACACCCATCAGGGCGGCAAGGGAGGGACCTGTCACGGATTTGCCTGCATGGACCCGAAAATTTTCGGCGATGCGCAGGCGATCGAAGGGAACTTGTCCGCATTTCTGCAGGAGCTGCGTAATACGCCGAAAAGCGAGGGCGCAAAACGCATTTACACCCATGGTGAAAAAGAGATCCTCGCTTATGCGGATCGAATGAAAAACGGCATCGCGATCAATGTCCATACCGTGGCGGAGATGGTCGATTTCTGTGCGTTCGTGGGCCTGGATGTCAAACGCTATCTCGGCGAAGTGGACCTTGACGGCATTCAGCGGGCCAGTTCCTACAAGTAACGGGCTTGTCGGCGGGCCGCGCTGGTTTCGTGGCCCCTCGGGGCAAAGGCGTTTTTGCGAGTTTGAAACCGAACATTCCCAGGAGGTGAGCGAATGATCCATAGAGAACTTTCCCGCCGGGATTTTTTTGCATCCACCCTGACCGCCGGGTCGATGCTGGCGCTTTCCGGATTGAACAAGGGGTTGGCGGCTGAGGACGCCTCTGCTTCAGCAAAGACAGCCACGCGCATTCAGGTGGTCTATATGGCCAAACCGGTTCCCACCTGGCCCTGTCCGGATCTCGATGTCAAAGCGGAGATGGACAAAATAAACAAACAGCTGCGCGATCTGCAAAAGCAATGCAGCCACCCGGTGCAATTCTGCGGCGGCCAGCTGGTGCGCACCGCGGACGACATGCCGGGATTTCTGGCCGGGGTCCGGCAGGTTGACGGCATTCTGGCGTTCAACCTCACCTCCACCTGCGGTCCGATGTTCTCGCCGATCGTATCCCTGGGCATTCCCACGGTGCTTTTTTCGCAGCCCTACAGCGGTCACGACTGGTCCACGGTTTCCGCCCTGCAAAAACAGGGCAAAAAAGTGGAGGTGATCGCCAGCAGCGATTTCAACGATCTGCTGCCGGTCCTGCGCATATTCGCCGCGCTGCGGCGTACGCGACAGACGAATATCCTCTGCCTGCGCGCCGGCCAGGAAAAAAAACCTCTCGAGGCCGATCTGGAGGCGCGATTCGGCCTGCGCATCTCGCTGATGGATTATGCGGAACTCAATGCGTTGTATGCACAGGCGGATGTAAAAGCGGCCGCGGAAATGGCCGACGCGTTTATCGCCGGAGCGTTGCGCATGATCGAGCCCGGCCGCAAGGATGTGATCGATTCCATGAAGCTTTATTTGGCCGTCCAGGCGTTGTTGGCGAAACACGGCTCCGAGGTCATCACCATCGACTGTCTGGGAGGATTCAAGCGCAACGATCTGCCGGCGTATCCCTGCGTCGCCTGGACGTTGTTGAACAACAGCGGCCGCATCGGCGTGTGCGAGGCGGACTTGACCTCCACCGTCACCCAGGTGCTGCTGCAGTATCTGAGCGGCAAACCCGGTTTTGTCAGCGACCCGGTCATCGATACCAGGACCAACACAGTGATCCACGCCCATTGCGTGTCAGCGACTAGAATGGATGGACCGGAGGCTCCGGCTGAACCTTATGCGATCCGCACCCACATGGAGGACAACCGCGGCGTTGCCGTGCAGGTCAAGATGCGCGTGGGCCAGGAGATCACCCTGGCCAAGCTCGCCGACGCCGGCTCCATGCTGATCAGCACGGGAAAAATCATCGATAATCCGGAGGGGCCGCGCGGCTGCCGGACCAAGATCACCACCCAGGTTGCTGATGCGGACAAGCTGCTGCATGATTACCGCGGTGGACTGCATCGTTTGATTTTCTACGGCAATTGGGTCGGGGAGGTGAAAAAGATGGGACGCTTGGCGGGATTTGAGGTGGTGGAGGAGATCTGAAAAATTGTTTTGCAGCGCTCTCTCAGTGTCTGCATCCAAAAAGTCGGCCTTGACCATTAGCGTCAGCGGCGCTGGTTACGCCCGTCGGCATAATAAAAGATAAAAAGCCACGGAACCCACGAAATGCACGAAATGATCAGGCCAGCCGACAGAAACATTGACACTTTTTCGCGCTTTCGGCGCATTTCGCTGTTGGTTTTTTGGCTATTTCGTGGCCATTAATTGTTTTAATGCCATATTTCGGCTCTTTAGGCAATCTCTGTAAAAGCAAGCACCGCATTGATTACAAAAACTGAATGGCCGGCATAATAATTCTTGCCGCAGGTTGAATTCAGGAGCGTAGTTACGTTCATCGTGCTCTTGGAGGGGTGTCTCGTGGGGTACAGAGCCTATACCATATTCTCCCGGTTTATCCACAGTTTGCCGTTCACCGTATGGGTTATGTTCCATTCCCTCGCCGGTGCTGTTGTCGCTGCCCATCCCAACCCCATGTCCTCCCTGATCTTCCACCGTTTGACCACCGCCCAGGGACTCGCCAATAATAATGTGAATGATCTGCTGCAAGACCGTCTGGGACTGATATGGTTCGCCACCGACGACGGGCTCAATCGCTTCGACGGATATGAGGTGCATACGCTGCGGCACGTCCTCGGCGATGAAAATTCTTTGACCGATCATTCCATCTGGACCTTGATGGAAGATCGCTCAGGCGGAATCTGGATCGGCACAAAGAGCGGCGTGGTCCATCGCTACGATCCATCGACTGAGACGTTCCAGAAGTGGGTGCTGAACAAAGACGCAGTCAAAGACAATACGATCACAGCGATATGCGAATCCAGCCGAGGCGCCGTCTGGATCGGAACCTATCGAAGTGGTCTGTATCGCCTCGATCCTGCTGGAGGTGAGATCGAACATTGGTCGTCCACACCGCAGGATTCCACCACACCCAGCAGCGATTATGTGACTTCGATTGCCGAGGACCTGAACGGGGATATTTGGATTGGCACCTATCATGGATTGAACCGGTTGCCGATCGGGTCGCTGGGCGAAGATGCAAAGTTTATCCGCTACTATGCAAAAAAAGGGGACCCCCATACCCTGAGCGACGATATTGTCTGGAATTTAACGAAATCGGAGTTGGAGCCCGGCGTCCTGTGGATCGGTACGGCGGAGGGATTGACCGTTTGGCATTGCGAAAGCGAAACTTTTTCCCAGATCAGGATTCCTAATCCGGATCATCTTCAGTTCGGCGGCTCGGCCGGGTCGGTTATCGAGGAGATGATCGAAGGCGAAAGGATCCTGTGGATCGATTCTTTCGCCGGTCTCATCCGCTATAATTGGCATCGGCGGAGTTTTGAAAGATTTACCGCCGATGAGAAGGACCCCCACAGCCTGGCGCACAACCATATCAATGGAATGATCAGGGATCAATCCGGCGTGTTATGGCTGGCCACGGAAAAGGGCGTCTGCCGGTACCCCTCGAAAAGCATCAAGTTTAATAACGCCCGGTCGCAACAGATCACGCTGCGCAGCGGGGAGGAACCGCCTGAAAATATCAGAGCCATCGTCAAGACCGATGACGGCCTACTATGGTTTGGCACTGAGAACGGGCTTTATCTCGCTGAACGGCATGGCACGGATGCCGCCCGCCGGTCTTTAGAAATAAAAAAACACTCCCAAGTCCAAGGGCTCAATATCTGGTCGCTGGCTGCAGACGGCAGCCAGGGCCTGTGGATCGGCACCTATGGCTCCGGTTTGTTTCACCTCGATGTGAATACAAACCGGCTGCAGGCGGTGCATCCTTATGATAAAAAAATTACCATCCCAGCGATAAAATACAATAAAGCCTTGTTCACCGATAAGCAAAATAAGTTGTGGATCGGTTTCTGGGGCCTTGGCTTGGCGCGGCTGGATCCGGCTTCAGGGGAGTGTACGATGTGGCTGCATGACGCGAAGGATCCCCACAGCTTGAGTCATAACGATGTCTGGGTTATTTCCCAGGACAGCCGGGAGAGAATCTGGATCGGGACCAACGGCGGCGGCCTGAACTTGTTCAGCCCTAAAGGGGGAGGACGTTTCCTCCATTGGTATGCCGGAGGAGGATCATCGGAGGCCCAGGCGAAGGGACCGAATACCAGTTCGCTAACCAGTAACAGCATCTATGCGATTTGCCAGTGGCGAAATGGGAAAAAGAGTCTGCCACCGGATAAAACGGTGCTGTGGATCGGCACCAGCAATGGATTGCACAAATTCGTCGTACATAACGCGGGTCCCGACAGCCTATCCGCATATCCCGTTGAGATCTCTTCCTTCACCACCCAAGACGGTCTGGCGAACAACTCTATCAAAGCGATTCTTGAGGATGAAAACGGCCATCTCTGGCTCGGTACGGCCGCCGGCATCTCTTTCTTTAATACCCAGGAAGGATCGTTCATCAACTATGATGAGGCGGACGGCGTTGCCGGCGCGGATTTCAACAACTCCTCCGCATGGACGGATGAGAGTGGAACGATGCTGATGGGCAGCACCAGCGGCCTGAACTGTTTTAACCCTCGTACGATTTTGCGCTCACAATACCGGCCTCCGGTGTTGATCACTGATTTTCAAATTTTAAATTCCTCGGTGCGAGCCCAGGATCCTGCCCTGGGTGGTCATAAGGGCATTCTTTATGCGGAAGAGATCACGCTCTCCCACCGGCAGAATGTTTTTTCATTCCAGCTGGCGGCATTGGATTACAACGCCCCTTCCTCCATCGAATACGCCTACCAGATGGAGGGATTCGATGACGATTGGGTCTATGGGGGAACGCGGCGGTTTATCACCTATACGAATCTGAACCCGGGGCGTTATCTTTTCAAGGCCAAATCGACTAACAGCGACGGCATTTGGAGTGATCAGGTCGTCATAAAGAAAGTGACCATCACCCCGCCCTGGTGGCAGACCAGCTGGGCTATTCTTGTTTATCTGCTGATGCTGTTCGGCAGCGTCTATGGCATCATCCGATTTCAGGCTCATCGCAGCAGAACGCAGACGATGCTCAGGATGCAGGAGCTCGAATTCAACCATCTGCGTCAGGTTGAAAATATGAAGTCAAGGTTTTTTGCCAACCTTTCCCACGAGTTCCGCACGCCTCTGACGCTGATCAAAGGTCCGCTGGAACAGCTCATGAACGGCAGGATCAAAAGCAATCACCTCCACTATTATCAAATGCTCTACCGCAACGCGGAAAAATTGCAGCGTCTGATCGATCAACTGCTGGAACTCTCCCAGCTCGAAGCGGAGACGATACCGCTGCGAGCCGAGCCACAGGATTTGGTCCGTCTGCTGCAGGGCTTTATCGAAACCTTTCACCCCCTTTCTGTGCAAAAAAAGATCGACTTGATTTTTCGGGCGGAAGTGAGCACCGTGCCGGCGCTCATTGACAGGGACAAGTTTGAAAAAATCATCAATAATCTGCTCAGCAACGCCTTCAAATTCACGCCGATCGGCGGACGCATCGTCGTGGAACTGCGCTGCGAACAGAATCCGGCAATAGAAAATTCAGCCAGCGCTGAAACGGCCGTCGTCTCGATCATCGACAGCGGAATCGGCATTCCGGAACAGGACCGGCAAAACATCTTTAACCGGTTCTTCCAGGTGGATGATTCGGTTAAAAGAGGCTATGGCGGATCCGGCATCGGTCTGGCCCTGGTCAAGGAACTGGTGACCCTGCACCAGTGGGAGATCTCCGTCACCAGCCGGGAGGGCAAAGGCTCGACCTTTATTCTGCAGATACCTGTTTATAAACCTGCGCAGAACATTCCGGACGCCGAGGAGCCCCCTGCGACCGTGGAGAGCGAAAACGATCCCCTCCTGATTCAAACGCCTGACCCCGCATCAAATACCGACGGGCTTTATGCCTTTGCTGATCATCCAGCCACGGCAACAACCGGCTCAGGCAAGACGAAGGCGGCCGTCACTGCATCCCATAGAGGCCTTTCAAGACCGAAAATTCTCATCGTCGAGGATTCCGCTGATGTGCGGTTCTTTCTCGCCGATCAGCTTGGCCACGCGTTCGACACGGAGCAGGCGGACACGGCCCAGGAGGGAATCGCCCTGGCGGCGAAGACCATGCCGGATCTCATCCTCAGCGATGTGATGATGCCGGTGGTGGATGGCATCGAATTTTGTCATCGCCTCAAGTCCGACTGGCAGACCAGCCACATACCGGTCATCCTGCTGACCGCCAAGGCTCTGCCGGACGATAAAATCAAGGGGCTTGAAACCGGCGCGGACGACTATATCACTAAACCTTTCAATATGGACGAACTGGTGGCGCGGATAAAAAATCTGATCGATCAGAGAAAACGTCTGCGCGACAAGATCAAACAAGAGTTGAACCTGCGGCCGGAGGCCCTGGCGGATAACAGCGTTGACAAGGAATTCATGCAAAAGCTGCTGGCGGCCCTGGAGCAGAACCTTGCGGATGAAAATTTTGACAGCGAACGGCTGGCGCAAAAGCTGTTCGTCAGCCGCAGCCGGCTGCATCGGAAATTGCGGGCGCTCACCGGTCAGGCGCCGGGTGAGTTTATCAGAATGTACAAGCTCAAGCGTGCCGCTCAAATGCTTGTGGAAAATAGAGTTAGCGTAACTCAGATCGCCTATGAAGTAGGCTTTGGCAGTCCCGCCCAATTTACCCGCGCTTTTAAGAAATACTTTTCCTGCCTTCCCTCGGAATTTGCCCGGCGAAAGATATTGCCCGGCTGATCATTTCGCTACAAAACAGCAAAAGATCGGCACAAAACAGCAATTTTACATCCTCGCGAGTTTTTATATTCTACTGCACGGAGCCGGTAGGTGGTGGAATGTACCGCCCACCGGCAACAGCCCTTCAGGGAAGGTCACGCCGCTATGCGGTTCATTAAGAAAAAATTTAAGACGCAAAAACAGGTCGCAGCGGACGTTAAAGAGACCACTGCGGCGAAAATCCACCGACAGGATCGGATTTTCGCCGTCGCCATCTATTTCCTGTTGATCCTGGTCGCCTTTTCCCTGATGATGATTTTTTTCAATGTATTGATCAGGATGCATTGAAGCCAGGTCCCATTCTGGTTGGCACATTCCGCGGGAGCAACGGAGTTGAATAGAGATTATCCGAATCCTGATTGCCTTTTTTAACCGCAGAGAAAACACAAAGCAACGCAGAGGGAATGAAAAAACTTGTGCACTATTGCTTCTCGGCGTTCTTGGCGACCTTTGCGGTTGATCCGTTGCCCATCTGCCGGCTAAACCAAATAAATTATTATGGAATGCACGAAACGACCAGGCTGGATGATAACATCATAATCTTTTCGTGCCTTTTGTTGTGTGCTTCTTGGTTATTGCCGGGGCCGTATATTATCGCCGTTTTGCAGCTCTTTAGGCAAGTTCCGTATGAGCAAAATCAAACCACGTAGGAAGGGTTTAAAATTGATCGCCGGTATTTTAATACAAGCGGAGCGAGAAAATTAAGCGTGTCATTTACTTTCCGCACAAGAGGGTACTGCCGACAATAGCTAAAAAATTTTAACATCACGAGCCAAGTCATCGGGAGGATTTATGAATATAGTCATAAAGCGACACAGCGCTTCCGCGGTTAAACTGAGCGGCGTTTTATTGCTCTTCGCTGCTCTGTTCCCCGTCTTTGCTGATGCCCAGATTGGCGGTTGCGTTGCCGACTTAACCGCTGCACCGACCTCCGGCTGCAAAGGCTTGACCGTGACCTATACCGATGCCTCCAATGGCGCTGTTTCCTGGACCTGGAGTTTCCCCGGCGGCGCCCCCTCCTCCGCGGATGGAAAAGGTCCGCATAAGGTGGTGTACAAAACCGCCGGCATTTTTGATGCGGCGCTGGCCATCAAATGCAAGGAGGGCGTGGACAGTGAGTATAAAAAAGGGCTGATTCATGTGTCGGACTGCGGTTGTGTCGCAGAGTTTTCCGCTGCTCCGACCTCCGGGTGCCCTGGCCTTGAAGTGATTTATACTGATCATTCGACCGGAGCGGTCTCCTGGAGCTGGCATTTTCCCGGTGGTATACCTTCCTACGTCGAGGGTAAGGGTCCGCACAAAGTGGTTTACAAAACCATCGGGGTCTACGAGGCCTCCTTGGAGATCAAATGCGACAATATCGGCGACAGCGAAACCAAGAAGGCTCTGATTCAGATCGTAGACTGTACGTGTGAAGCCGCTTTCACCGCCACTCCAACTTCCGGAACCGCGCCGTTATCCGTCCGGTTTACCGATCATTCCACCAATGCGGTCAATTGGATTTGGTCTTTTCCCGGCGGTGTCCCCTCGTCCATGCAAGGCCAGGGACCGCATACCGTGGTCTATCCCAATCCGGGTGACTATGATGTCTCGCTGCAGATCCTGTGTGCCAATGGGCAGGATTTGCTGCAAAGAGGCAAATATATCCAGGTGGAACGTCCGCTGTTGACCTATGATTATGGCGATGCGCCGGAGGGCGCCATAGCGTATCCCGCCACCGGAGTGGTTGGCGCCTTTCCCACCTGTCGCTCCTCCGGTTCAGCCGGCTTTGTCCGGCATCGGGGGGATAAGGGCACTTTCCTGGGCAACAAGGTCGATTATGAAGCAGACGGCAATGCTGGATGGTGTTCATCCAGCCGCTTGTTCGATCAGGATGAACTTTGCTATGAAGCGGATGCCGGCCTCTGGGCGCCGGATGCATTTACCCTGCGGGATAGCGCCGGCGTGATTCAGATTGTTACATTGTGTGAGGAGTTTGACGGCACCGCTTTGGGCGAGCCCTGCGAGACCGCCCGCTGGGGGCGAAACATCAACCTTTGGTATCAATCCGATCATGTGGCCGGCGGGGCCTTTGTCAATGTGCTGATGGACTGGAATCAGGACGGCAGCTGGGGGGGATCCAGCGTCTGCACCGATGCCCCGGCGCCGCGTTGGGCTGAAGAACATGTCTTAAAGAATTTTCCACTTCCCGGTGGCGCGAACGGCCATATCTCGCTGTGGAATCCGCCTGATTTTTTGATCGGCCCCCATACTGGCTACGTATGGTGTCGCATGACCATCACCGAGACGCCGGTGCCTTTGCCCTGGGACGGCTCCGGCGATTTCAATGAGGGTGAGAGCGAAGACTATCTGCTCAAGATCGTAGAGAAAAACCGGCTTTACGACTATGGGGATGCACCCTTTCATACCCGGCTGGCGGATGGCGGCGCGCAACATCGCATGTTTCAGAACGTCTGTCTCGGCTCAGGCATCGATGCGGAGCCGGATGGCCTGGCCGACAAACAGGCTCTGGGTGATGACCGCAACGGCCGTGACGACGAGGACGGCGTTGAATTCCGCAGCGGCTGGGTGATCGGCGATACGGCGCGCGTAACGGTGACCGCGTCGGCAGGCGGCCTGCTCAAGGCCTGGGTCGATTTCAACCAAGACCGGGATTGGGACGACAAGGGCGAGATGGTGCTCGATATCCAGGTGGCCGAGGGAATGAATCCCTTGCGTTTTTTCATACCTCCGGACGCCAAAGAAGATACAACCTATGCGCGATTTCGGTTTAGTTTACAGGCCATCCCAGGCCCCACCGGATTGCTCATGGACGGCGAAGTGGAGGATTACCGGGTTTTTCTGAACAGGACTCATTATGATTATGGCGATGCCGCACTGCCATTTCCGACCGCCTGGACAACCGGCGGTCCCCGTCATCTGATCTCGCCGCTCTATTTCGGCGCAACCGTGGATTGGGAGGCGGACGGGGTTTCATCGGCAAACTGCGACGCCGATGATAACACCGGTGTCGATGATGACGACGGCATTCGATTCATTCCGCCTTTTGTCCCCGGCTATCATTTTAGCTACACCGTCTCCCCCTCCGCCGAAGGGTATATCACCGCCTGGATCGATTTCAACCACGATGGCGATTGGGAGGACGATTGGGAGCATATCCAACTGGGTCGTCATACCGTGGCGCCGAGAACGGATCATCCGGGAATGCCGCACTATTTTTCAGCGTATATTCCCGCAGACGCGCCCTTGGAGCGGGTGGCGGCGCGGTTTCGCATCAGCAGCACTCCCGAACTGACCTATACCGGATCAGCCGGCGATGGCGAGGTGGAGGATTACAGCTTTCCAATCGGCGCGGGCATGGATTCTCTGGATTGGGGAGATGCCCCGGATCCGCCCTATCCGACCCTGGCCATACACGACGGCCCGCGCCACATCCTCAGCGATCGCGCAGGATTTATCGATGTCGATCAGGAGGCCGATGGATTGCCGTCCCTGCTGGCGGACGGCGATAATCACAACGGCATCGACGATGAAAACAACTACCGGTTCATCACCCCGCTGGTTCGCGGCCATAATGCTCAGCTAGAGTTCTGGCCGACAGACAACAGCATCTTAAACGGCTGGATCGATTTTAACGCCGACGGCGACTGGGATGATCCCTTTGAACATTGCATCCAGGACCTGGCGGTAAGCAACCCCGGACATCCGGATACTACAATTTTTACAGTGCCTTTAAGCACAGTCGACGGCTATTCCTACGCCCGTTTCCGCATGAGCGAAAACACCGGCATCAGTTACACCGGACTGGCGGTCTTTGGTAATGTCGAGGATTATCGCATCCTCTTGGGAGAAGCCTCGCTGTGCGAACGGGACTCGCTCGCTCTGGTGGCTCTGTATCGCAGCACCAATGGCGATGAATGGGCGAATAACAGCCAATGGCTGAGAGGGCCGCTCTCCTCCTGGTTTGGTATTGAGCTCGACAGCTGCCGGGTCCATGCGATACGCTTGACGAGTAACAATTTGACCGGAGTCCTGCCCGCGGAGATCGGCCATCTCGATGCCATGGAGATCCTGGATCTGAGCACGACCACCTACTCCGACAGCTTTCCTAACGAAATCAGCGGCAGCCTGCCGGTTGAACTGGGAGGGTGCGGTGCTTTAAGAGAACTGAATCTGTCAAACAACCGTTTTAGCGGATCCATACCCGCCAGTTTGGTAAAACTGCGACAACTTTTAGTACTGCGGCTTGGATACAATGAACTCACCGGCGCCATTCCGGCTGAGCTTGGCGATCTAGACCGTTTGCAGCGATTAGATTTGAACCGAAATATGTTGGAAGGTGAAATACCCATATCGCTGTGCAATTTAGCAAGTCTGCAAGAGTTGTATGTGCACGATAACCAATTGACCGGAAGGATCCCCGCCGAGATCAGCAGATTGTCCGAACTCTCGATGGTTTCATTAGGACGCAATCGTCTGCACGGGCGGCTGCCGGCAGAGCTGTTCACATTGCCCCGCCTGCGGATTCTCGGCTTGTATGATAACGAGTTCTCCGGATCGCTGTCGCCGGCGGTCGGAAATCTGGTTAATCTAACACATTTGTCCATGTATGAAAATCAGTTCGAGGGCGAGCTGCCCGATGAGCTGTATACGCTGGCCAATTTGCGTCATCTGAAACTCAGCAACAATCACTTCAGCGGTGAGATCTCTTCGGCTATCGGCGAACTTGGCCATCTGACGCATCTGTGGCTGGATGAGAATGATTTTTCCGGTTCGTTGCCGGATGAACTGGCCGGCATGGATAGCCTGGCAGTCATCGATGTGAACGGAAACCGCTTTACCCACTTTCCGGATATTTCCTCCTTTTCGTCTTTAAGGACTCTGCAATTGCAGAACAACTGTTTGACCTTCGGCGATATCGAGCCGAATATGAGTGTGGCGAGCTATTTTTATGGCTATGCCCCACAGGACAGCCTCGGCAGCAAGCGGGACACCACCTTGA
The DNA here is from genome assembly GCA_036788095.1 of bacterium. GTDB lineage: Bacteria > Zhuqueibacterota > Zhuqueibacteria > Residuimicrobiales > Residuimicrobiaceae > Anaerohabitans. Next base: position 16,104 of record DAIQOA010000043.1, read on the forward strand.
CTGCCGGCAGGCCGTTCCAACTCCATGTTGAGGTGGACGGCACAGCGAACCACTATCAGTGGCAGCGCAACGGCGTTGATCTAGCCGCCCGCAACACGGCAACCCTGACGCTTTTAGCAGTTTCAGCCGCGGACACCGGCAGCTACGTCTGCCGGATCACCAACAGCATTGCCGTTGATCTGACTTTGTATACTCGTCCAGTCCATCTTGCCATCGACGGCATCACCGCGGCTGAGAGCGCCCCTGCGGTTCTTCCGGACCACTTTTCCCTAGAGCAGAATTATCCGAATCCCTTTAATCCGGAGACCCGCATCATCTACCGGCTGCCGCGTCCGTCCCAAGTAGGGTTGGGGATTTATAATTTGCAGGGCCGGTGCATCCGCCTGTTGGTCCATAGCCATCAGGAGGCCGGTCTGCACAGCGTCGTCTGGGACGGGTGCGATGATCATGGAGTCAAGATGAGTTCGGATATCTATTTTTACCGGATAAAGGCTGGTGATTTTTCCGCGGTGCGAAAAATGGTTCTGCTGCAATAAGGGACGATGGGATGCACCGTTTTGCAGTGCGGTCGTCGGTTAAACCGTTCTTGCGGAAAGAACTTTTTGTTCTCGGCGCTGAAATGAATCCATGGGCGCGGAGTTTACGGCGATGCAATCAAGCAGTTATCATTTGTTACAGGAGGCGATCAAGATGAAAACGAAAAATGTCTGCTTCGTATGGTGGTTGGCAGTCGCTGTCGGCCTCGGTTTTGCAGGGCGAAGCAATGCGCAGGATTTTTTTGAAGAGCCGGCGCCCCCGGTGCACCAACAGGGTGTTCTGAAAAATGTCGCAGCGGCCGGAGACGCGCGGATTGCCGTGGCCGGCGGATTTGACTTTAACGACGGCACGCTGCAGGGCTGGCACACATCGGGTCCGTATGACGAGGACGGCGACGGTCCATTTGCCAGCCATTTTTCCGCCGGTTGGGCTGATGCCGTCAACCACCCGACGGCAAGCCTCAGCGAAGCGATTGGCAACCATCGTGGGTCCTATAAAATCTGCAACACCCCCGGGCATGGCATCACCAATCCCGGCGCCACGTACTGGATCATGTATTGGAACTCACCGGATCTTTCCACAGTAACGAATTGGCAGAGTGCCAATGGCTATACGATTCAACTCTTGAACGCTATGGATTTGATCGGCGCCCTCTTGGGAGAACACCTGACTCTGTATGTCAACCTTCGTGTGACGGTCTACGATCATGATCTGGCCAGGGAACGTTATTTCCGCGCTTTTCCCACCGATCGCGCCATCGAGACCTGGAACGCAAGTCCGCAATGGATTGGTTTGAGCTATGATTGGACCGCCGTGATGTCCGCCATTCCCCACCATACGATCCGGGAGGTCTATGTCTCGGTTCGCGGCGCCATGGCCGATCATTCCGAAGGGGCCATCTATCTGGATGAAGTGCAACCCATACTCACCAGCGGCTCAAGCCCGGCCATATCTCTCTCCACCACCTCGCTCGATTTCGGGATCGACGAGAATGATTTGACCATTGAGATCTCTAATTCAGGCGGAGGCAGCTTGACCTGGTCCGCGGCCGAGAACCCGGACGTTCCCTGGATCACCTCCATTTCTCCATCCTCAGGCACGGGCGCAGGGGTGGTGACCGTGACAGTGGACCGGACCCTGCTGACGGAGGAGGAAGGTACGGCTGAAATTCGCCTCACCTCCAACGGCGGCGATAAAACCATCGCGGTGTCCGTTCGAAAAAGTCTGGATACCAAGTGGGTTCATGCCGACATCGAGGCCAAACTGACGCCCGGGGATGGCGCCGAGGCGGATAACTTTGGCCAGTATGTGGATGTGGACGGCGACTATGTGATTGTCGGAGCGAGCGGGGACAACAATGCCGCGGGAACCAACGCTGGAGCAGCGTATATCTACCACTGGGATGGCGCCCATTGGATCGAGCAGCAAAAACTGGTCGCCCTGGACGGCGCAGAGGAGGATTATTTCGGCTATTCCGTCGGCATCAGCGGAGACTATGCCATCGTCGGCTCCTGTTGGGATGACGATGCGGCGGACAAATCCGGATCAGCTTATATCTTTAAGCGATCCGGGACGACCTGGACGCAGGAGGCAAAATTGGTCGCCACGGACGCGGGACTGGATAACCGCTTTGGCATCTCTGTGGCCATCGACGGTGAATATGCCCTGGTGGGCGCGTTTTTCGATGACGATTTCAGAACGCGATCGGGATCCGCCTATATTTTCAAACGCAGCGGTTCGACCTGGACGCAACAGGCCAGGCTGTTGGCTACCGACGGTATGGAGAACGATTGGTTTGGGGTATCGGTCTCTTTAGACGGAGAGCATGCCGCCGTAGGCGCCCGCTATCATGATATGGCGAGCGTTGTGGATGCAGGGGCTGTCTATGTGTTCCAGAGAGACGGATCAACCTGGAACCAGCAACAGAAAATCACTGCCGGCGATGCGACGGCCGGCGATCTGTTTCATGAATGTTCCATCCAGGGCGATTGGCTCGCCGTCGGCGCTTACCGCAGCGACAGCAAAGCGAAGGACGCCGGCGCGGTCTATTTGTTCCATCGAGAGGGTTCCTCATGGATCGAGCGGCAAAAGCTCACGGCAGAGGACGGCGCCGAGGGAGATTGGTTTGCGGCGCATACCGCGCTCAACGGAGATTGTCTGGTGGTGGGCGCCTATCTGGACGACGATAACGGCAAGGATTCGGGCTCGCTCTATGTTTTCCGCCTGGACGGCACCGGATGGCGGCAGGAGACCAAGATCATTCCCAGCGACGGCGCGGAAGGCGACTGGTTCGGTCTGCCGGTAAACATGGCGGGATCATGGTTGGTCACCGGCGCAAGACAGCATGATCTAAACGGCAGCAACGCCGGCGCCATTTATATCTTCAAGTACGAAGACAAAAACAGATGGATTCGCGAGGACATTGAAAGCAAAATTTTAGCGACAGATGCATCGGAAAAGGATTTGTTCGGAAGCTTTGTCGATAAGGATGGAGACTATATCATTGTCGGTGCGCCATACGAAGACAATGCAGCCGGAGCCGATGCCGGCGCTGCCTATGTGTATCATTGGGACGGCATGAACTGGATTGAGCAACAAAAACTCGTGGCGCTCGATGGGGCGGTAGAGGATTATTTCGGTTATTCGGTGGGCATCAGCGGCGATTATGCCGTGATCGGCGCTTGCTGGGATGATGACGCGGCCGACAAGTCGGGCTCAGCCTATATTTTCAAAAGGACAGGTTCACATTGGGCGCAGCAAGCCAAACTGACCGCCAATGATGCGGGCGCGGATAACCGGTTCGGCATTTCCGCGACCATCGATGGAGAGTATGTCCTGGTGGGCGCTTTTTTCGATGATGATTTCGGCACGCGATCAGGTTCGGCTTATATTTTCAAACGGAATGGAACAACCTGGACCCAACAGGCGCGATTGCTGGCATCGGACGGCGCCGCCAACGACTGGTTTGGCGTCTCCCTGGCTTTGGATGGGGAGTATGCGGCGGTCGGCTCTCGCTATCATGACCAGGGGGCGGTCAGCGACGCCGGCGCCGTATACATCTATAAAAGGTCCGGCACGATCTGGAGCGAACAACAAAAGCTGGTGGCCGGGGACGGCGCCGCAGCGGATCTTTTTCATGAATGCTCCATCGCGGGACCATGGCTGGCCATTGGCGCCTATCAGAGTGACAGCAAGGCAAAGAACGCCGGAGCGGTCTACCTTTTCCATCGGGACGGCGAGGTCTGGAGCGAACGGCAAAAGATTCTGGCTGACGACGGCGCAGAAGGGGATCTTTTCGGCGCTCGTACCTCCCTTGACGAAAACGGCCTGATCGTGGGCGCTTATCTGGACGACGACAATGGCAAGGACTCTGGATCGCTCTATGTCTTCCGTTATGACGGCAGCCAGTGGCTGCAGGAGACCAAGATCATCGCCGGCGACGGCGCGACAGAGGATTGGTTCGGTTTGCCCGTGGTTCATGATGCGGGATGGATCGTTGCCGGCGCCAGGCAGAATGATGAAAAGGGCGCCAACTCGGGCGCGATCTATATCTACCGGTACCTGAACCCCACTACCGTGATCGAGGAAAAAGAACGTTGTCTGCCAAGCTCCTGTCGGCTGCAGCAAAATTATCCCAATCCCTTCAATCCCCAGACCACGATCCGCTATCAGCTTTCTGACCCGGCTGAAGCGATCCTCACCATCTACAATGGCAGGGGGCGGACAGTGGCGGTCCTGGATCAGGGACGGCAAGCCCAGGGAGAGCACACGGTAGTGTGGCGAGGCTTGGATGACAGGGGACAACCGGTCTCCTCCGGTCTATATCTCTATCGCCTGGAGGTGCGGCCGACAGCGACGGATGATCCTTTGTTCATGGACATGAAAAAAATGATCTTTTTGAAATGATCTGCCGCGGGATCTCCATACCCGGCTCGTTCGGCTTCGTAGGAGGGCTTTGCGTGGGTGCGCTCCGGATGGTGGCAGGCTGTTGAGTTAATGAGATCCGGCGGTGAGGTAAAAAAAGCACCTTGACCGGATGAAAAAGAAAGGTAAAGCTTATGAAATACCGCTTGAGCTTTTTTCTCCTTATCTGCATGCCGTTGATTTTTGTTCAGTCTGTCCTATCCGATGACAGCGAGAACTGCACACTGTTGGGCCGCTGGGCGCACGGCCCCTGTCAAGCGGTGGCGTTGAAAAACGGCTTGGCTTTTTTCGGCGACGGCGCTTATCTTTCCATTGTCGAGTTGACCGCTGGCAACGATCCCATTCCCTGCGCGGAGATCCTCCATTCTTCACCGGTCATAGCCATTGCCGCTGACGGAGTGATTGCGTATGTGGCCGAATATGATTCGGTGCTGCACATTTACAATTACACGGATCGCACCCATCCGAACGAAGTGGCCTTATTGTCGCTTGACGGTCGTATCTATGATGTGGTAGTGGATAACGGCTATCTCTATGCTACCAGCACTTGGGGGTTGCGCATTGTAGATATCTCGACGCCTTCGAACCCAGTGCTTGTTGCCAAACTCGATCTGTCGGGAAATGTCGGGAAGATTGCGGTCCATGGTGATGTGGTTTTTCTGGCCTCATATGAAGAAGGATTGCGCATCATCAACGTGGCCGATCGAGCCCACCCTGCAGAGATCGCCGTATTCAAACAAGGCAATAAGGTCACCGGCGTGGCGACGGCAGGCCACTATGTCTACACCACCGACCTGAGTGGTCGAGTGCACATCATCGATGTCTCGGATCCGGCAAACCCGCAGGAAAAGAGCGTTATGAGTGGAGGCAGCTCCGCCTATGATGTGGCTTGTGATTCCGGTTATGTCTACGCGGCCAATTCGTCCAATGGTTTGAAAATCTATGATGTCCGGGATCCGCTCAATCCTGTTCAAATGGGCACTTTTCGGAGCGATGGAAATATTCAAGCGGTGGCCGCTGAAGGAGCGTTCGCGGTAGTGCATCATGCGGACGGCAAAATGATCGTTGTGGATATCAGCGATCGAAAAAATCCGAAAGAGATCGTCAGGTACGCTTTTAGTCAGGCGAAACAGATCGCTGCGAGCGGCCGGTATGGCTATCTGGCCAACGGTTCTGCCGGACTGACTATTCTTGACATCGCGGATTTCGCCCACCTTTCCGCTGTGGGCTCTTTTGCGATCAATGGCTATTGTCGCGATGTGGAAGTGGATGATCGCGTACTCTATCTTCCTGGTGGTAGAGGAGAATTGCACATCCTCGATCTTGCCAATCCGCTGCAACCAACAAAGATCAGCGCTTTTGCGTCAGAGGGGAATTTGTATCTGGCGGCAAAAAAAGGCGACTATCTCTATATTTCAAAACGGGACAGTGGATTGCTGATTGTTGATGTCCACGATATTCTCCATCCCCAGCGAAAGGGTTTTTTCGCGACCACCAACGAGATCAGAGCCATCACCGTGAACGATCATTTTGTTTACCTTGCTAATGATCAAGCGGGGCTGCGCATCATCGATGTAGCAGATCCCGCCCATCCGGTGGAAACCGCTTGCTATCTTCCTCCGAACTATTGTTTCGACGTGAGTGTCGGTCATGGCCGTGCCTATGTAGCCAATGGCAGTCGTGGGCTGGCGATCGTTGATGTTTCCGATCCCGCGCATCCCAGCGAGATCAGCGTTTTTGAAACCAATGGATATTGTTCAGGCGTTGCCGTGGATGAGCCCTATGTGTATGTGGCAGACTATAGCCACGGCCTGCGCGTCATCGATGTGACGAATCCGGCTCAGCCCGTAGAGGTCGGCCATTACGATACCGGCTTTGAAGCCTTAGCGGTGACGGTGGTGGGCGGTCACTGCTATGTCATGGATGAAGATAACGGCGTGTATGTCATTCACTTTGATGCTCCGACAGCGGTACGCCATCAACGGGATTCCGCCGCACCGCAAGAGTACGAGCTGCAGCAAAATCATCCCAATCCCTTCAATCCCCAGACCACGATCCGCTATCGGCTTCCTCATCCGGCACAGGCGGTACTCACCATTTACGACGGCAGGGGGCGGAGGGTGGCGGCCCTGGATCAGGGACGGCAAGCCCCGGGAGAGCACGCGGTAGTGTGGCGAGGCCTGAACGACAGCGGACAACCGGTGTCCTCCGGACTTTATTTTTATCGCCTGGAGGTGCAGCCGACCGCCTCGGATGATCCTTTGTTGATGGGTTTGAAAAAAATGATCTTTTTGAAATGAACTACCACGGGATCTCCATATCCAGCTCTCTCGGAGCCGCGGGAATGTAATACAGATCGAATTTCATCCAATCTTTGCCGCCCGGGACATCGTACAGATAAACCCGGGCGGTATAATCATTCTTTGCGGCGGGTTGTTCAAAGATAAACGGATGAATCGGCCGCGAGTAGAGATCCACGGGGATCACGGTCACCTCTTGCTCCGGCAAGGGAGCGAAGAATTTTGCCTCCTGGACCAGCGGTCCGTCCCACTGCAGATGCTCGATCCAGTAGCGGTCGTCCTTGATGTGTAAAATATCACGGCCGTCAATCTCCACCTCAAAGTGGAGGAACTTGACCGCACGGTCGCGGTGCTCTTGCAAGACCTGCGCGTAGCGCTGTTGCTGTCGGGCAAGCGTTTTTTCTATCTCTTTGTTGGTCGGCGCTTTGGCCAGCCGTTCTTCCGCCGCAGGTCTGTCCCGCACCATCTCTTCCGCATTGCTGACAAGTTGATCGATGCCAAAGAGCTCATACTTGTATCCTGGATCCGCCTTGAACCGCTCGATGGTGCGGGTAAGGCGGGATAACGCATGGTCCAGCGAGTCCCGCTGGGCCGGCGCCGGCTTTTCGCGATAGGCGAAATAAGCAAAGGCGGTTTCCACGTAGGAGAGGTTGGTGGCAATCAGCTGTCGTGTCATCTCTAATGCATTTTCTGTTTTAGCTGCCAGCGCCTGGTCCGCGATGAGCGGCCGCGCCTCTTCGAACAGCTGCTGCATGCGCACTGCGGTGTTCAGGCCGTGGTGCAGGTACAGGAACGTCTCCGCTTGCCATGGTTTGCAGCGCAGATAGATTTCGTGGAGAAAGTCCATATGCTCCCGGCCGTGATCCAAGCCGGAATAGCCCATGGCCGGGAACTGACCGACGCGCATGTGGACAAAGGAATTGAATTTGCCGTAGGACACCGGCTCGATGTGCAGGCCATACTGATAGGCGACCGGTGACAGCAGATGGATGGCAGCCATTTTTTCAGCCGCCTTGGCGCCGAAATGGATCGCGCAGTAATCGCGCGCGATGTCGTTGATGTCCTCATTCAGGTCCCAGGACAGACGGTAAAGCACATAGCTGGTCATGCTGCGCGTATTCCATGCGTCCATCCGTCCGCCGGCCAGAAAGCCGCTGCCGTCTACATTGGCTTCCGGCGACCGGGTGAAGGTCTGCAGTCCCGCCTGAAAATAGGCCGCGGGAAAGGTCGGAAAGATGTTTGACCCGGACCCCTCGTAATAATTCATCGTCTCGAATCCGACCACGGTCTGATGCGGGGTGAGATTGAACGTCGGATTATAGGGCTGAAACCACCAGCGGTCCGCGGCGGTCACCTTTGGGATCAGATAGAGATTGCGCGTGGATATCTCATCGGTGAATATTTTCTTAAACACGTCCGGCTGGTTGTGCTGTTCGTAGGACACCAGACTCCAGGTGAAATGAAAATAAGTTTTATCGAACTCGTTGACCACGACGTCCTGTATTTTTTTAACAAACGTGCGAAAACGCAGATCCAGCGGCCAGAGGCAGTCGGACGGTTCGTGCATCACGTCATAGGCGCGATAGTCATCCCAGAATCCAGAGATGTCGTCGTTGCACAGTTCGATGCCGTCGAGTTCCGGCAACGCGGTGAACAGCAGCCGGTACTTGGTCTGAAGCGCCTCCCAGAACAGCGAATCGCAGGGCGACAGCGAAGCGCCGGTTTTTTCCAGCAGAGAAGGGTGGAAGGTGAATTCGTTGGCAAAGCTGAAATATTTCAAGTGCAGTCGGTGCGCCTGTTCGATGAGCGCCCTGGTTTTCAGGCGGTTCTGTTCATTGCGCTGTCTCTCCGGTTTAGAATCCCATGGCACCAGATCCAGCACCGCTGGGCCGGACACCCAGTTGATAGAGTGGCGCAAGGCGTTTTGCATCTCCTCTCGAGATTCTCCGCCGCTGCCATGGCGGCCCCAGGCCAGACTGACCCGTACCGGCAGGTCCGGCTCCCTTCTTACGTTGAGGTCCGGCAAAGCCCTGAACACGCGCAACCGGTCCCATAGCCAATACAATCCATAGACTTCGCCGATGAGAGAGCCGCCGGCGACCACGATCACCCTGCGGCCATCGATCTCGCGGCTGACGATCTCGTAACCCTGCTCGTTCGTCAGACCCTGCAAGGTGATGGCATGCTTTTGCAGCAGTCTTTTGGTCACCCGGTTGCGCCCGGCATCGCCGACCAACACGGCATGGGTAGCCGGCAGGACTCGGTCCTCGGCCATGGCAAAGGAGAGCCCCAAGGCCGCCCCGGTCTGCTGCAGGTCCTGGACCGCGACCGCCACGGCCTCGTCCTGCTGCAGGGCGTTGCTGCAGACGATGGTCCAGGATTCCGCGCTGAACGACACACCGATCCCCATCAGGCTGCAGGTCCACAGAATTTTCCAACGGTGAACGATAAAATTTATCATGTCAGGACCTTTCTAATTATATACCGGCAATCTATTAACTGCATTCAATGCTCTTGTCGATTTCGCTTGTATCGGGGTCTTGAGGAGAACAAGCAGAAGGAAATCGTTCGGCCTGCCGGTGTTCTTTCAGGGGCCGGCCGTAGGGCCTTTCAATTCTTTGTCCAGGAACTGATAAGCGGCCTCTCTGATTTCAGGCGGAAAATCATGTCCGGTGTCCGGATTGACCATGACCAGTTTGTCGCTTGCCTGAAACAGCGTGTAAACCGGTTTGGCCGCCTTCACGCAGTCATACACGCCCTCCACCCGAAAATTATCGTCCCTGAGCGGTGCATTGATGAAAACGGCACGGGGAGCGATGGCTGACAGCACGTCGGAAAAATCGAATGGCATTTTTGCCGGTTCCTTGTCAAAGAGAAAGGCTATTCTGGGCATATAGCCCCGATGGCTCCAGCCGGTCAGGTCGCCGCCGTTATATTTGAAAAAGGAGTTGAATCCACAGCTGCTGACCACCGCTTTAATCCGGCGGTCAAAAGCGGCGACGAAAAGCGAATTATGGCCGCCTAGAGAATGGCCGATGCATCCGATCCGCTCTGGATCCACCTCGCTCAGCGACTGCAGCAGATCGATTGCAGCCATGTGGTTCCAGATCCCTTTCATGGTCGCACTCTGATAGCCGTGCTGGTAGGGATCATATGTATAGTCGCCGAAATTGGGATAATCCGGCGCCAACGTCACATAGCCGCGGTTGGCCAGTTCAAGCGCATAATGCAGATTGGCCGATCCACTGACCCCGGCAGGCTCACCCTTGCCGGTTTCGGTGGTCTGATGAAGGCAGAGAATGGCCGGCATCGGGAGTGATAACTCTTGGGGCACAAGCAGATAGGCTGGAACCCGGTCATCCTTTTCAGAGAGATAGGTGATTGAAAGCCTTCTGACGTTTTCGACTGTGTCCTCCCGGAGCAGTTGAAACGCAGGAGCGATTTTTTGTCCGGCATTCGGCAATGGTCCCATAACTTCCTGCAGGGCGGCAAGAATACGCGTGCGTGTTGTTTCCCACTGCTCTGTCGGCCGGTTCGCTGGACGTCTCCCGGATGTGCTGCCAAGCGGCGGCCCATTCAGCGAAAACAGATCGAACGAGAGGATGGACGCGTTCAGCGCCATCAAGAGGAAAGGGGCGGTTAGCAATAAGCAGTTCTTTTTCATGGAGGTCTTGAATTATATGAATGCCGTATCGTCTTTCGTAGTGTAGATCTACAAACGGACTTGGCCATCCATTCTTTTTCCGGCGCGGCCGCTGTGTTGCTGAATATAGCATGTTAGGAAGTCGTGGTCAAGCGATTTTGGTCGACGAGGCCACTTGACCAGCGGCTTTTGTGCTTTCGAACCCGAACGGATCAGCGACGGTTGCGAATGTGCTGCTGCTGAGAAATAGTTTGTTTTTCATCGCCCGGTTGGCTATTTTCTTTGCGGTACATCGGCCGCTGCCGGAAAGCCTAAGGACCGTTAGGCAAAAAGCCGGCAGAGCGGCCATTGTCGGTGACGAAAACAATCAAATCATCCATCCACCCTATGACTCTACGGACAGACATATGCGAAATCCAGGTAAAATCTTCTCGGTGCTGTTTATGATGACCGGCCTGCTGGCAGCAGCGAAAAGCCAGGAAAATGCTTTCAAACCAACCGCTGAATACTACAGGGTGGGAAATTGGCCGGCCGACACCCTGGGCAATCACCGTGCGGTCGTTCGCGTGGCGGATCCCGCACCGGCGGTCTATGTCATGATTCCCTGGCGCAGGAGCGATGCCGATCCTGCGAACAAAGGGCTCCTCATCGTCGACGGTCAGACCAACACCCTCATCCACAACGTCTTTCTTAAAGAGATCAATCAGGAGTATGGCGAAATCATCTTTGAGCCCACCATGGGCGCCGGCATCTATTACGTTTATTATTTGCCCTATCAACGAGAGGGTATGCTGTATTGGGGCCAGGCAAAATATCTCACCGCCTCATCCCATCCGGATAAAAACTGGCTGGAGGCCGCCGGGATTCCTTTTACCGCGCTCCCCGGGAGCAAACCAGCCGGTTTGCCGCACGCCGAGGTGATCGAGTTTCAGTCCAGGACCTTGCATGACAGCTTTTATCCGATGGAGATCATCGCCACCGCGGCGGAAGTCGATGAAATGATCGATCAACACGGCGAGGACGGCTATCTGCTTTTTCCTGAAGACAGAAAGTATCCCATCCGGATGAACCATTTTTTGCCTTACCGGTGGGTGGGCATGGCTGGAAATAACGAATTTCGGGCTGAGGCTCGCAAGAACGAATATTTTTCTTTTCAGATCGGCCTTTTCGCTTTTCAGGAAAAACTCGAAAATGTTAAAGTCGTTTTTAGTGATTTAAAGGGAACAAAAAATGCAGTGATTCCGCACACCCGCTTTGAATCCATTCATCTCAACGGCAGAGATTGGCTGGGCCGGGAGATCGTGAAAAAAATATCCGTCGAGCGCGGCCAGGTCAAGCCGGTGTGGATATCCCTCGACGTTCCTGAAACCGCGGCGCCGGACACCTATACGGGCATGATCTCCATTCGCCCGGAAAATCAACGCGAAAAGCAGATTCGGCTTACCTTGGTGATCAACGATTCCATCGCCGTGGACCGGGGCGACGGTGAGCCCTGGAGGCACTCCCGGTTGCGCTGGCTAAACTCGCAGATCGCCCAGGATGATGAAATCGTCAAGCCGTTTATCCCTTTAAAAAAACAGGGGAATACCCTCTGCTGCCTGGGCCGGAGCGTTACGGTCCAGCAGAATGGCTATCTTTCGTCCATCAAAAGCTATTTTTCGCCTTCTGTGACCAGGCTGAACG
>DAIQOA010000044.1:0-28105 GCA_036788095.1 bacterium
GCGCCGGCTGGTGCAGGAGCTGCCCTTTGAGCTGACCGGCGCTCAGAAGCGGGTGCTGCACGAGATCCGCGCAGACATGAAAAAATCCACGCCGATGAATCGTCTGCTCCAGGGCGACGTGGGGTCCGGCAAGACCATCGTCGCGGTGTTCACCATGCTCATCGCGGTGGAGAACGGCTATCAGGCGGCGCTGATGGCGCCGACGGAAATTTTGGCCGAACAGCACTATCTGACCACCCACCGGATGCTGGAGGCGCTCGGCGTCCATGTGGTTTTGCTGATCGGCGGCCAGACGCGCCAAGTGCGCCAGGCCGTGCTGAGCGAGATCAGCGAAGGCTGCGCCCACATCATCGTCGGCACCCACGCGCTGATTCAGGAGAGCGTGGAGTATCGCCGGCTGGGCCTGGTGATCGTCGATGAACAGCACCGTTTCGGCGTGCTGCAGCGCGCGCAGCTGCGTGAAAAAGGATTGAATCCGGATCTGCTGGTCATGACCGCCACGCCGATCCCCCGAACTTTATCCATGACGGTGTATGGCGACCTCGATGTCTCCATTCTAAATGAACTACCGGCGAACCGCAAGCCCATTAGGACTTTTTGGCGGCCGCAGACCGGACGGGCCAAGATCTACGAGTTTGTGCGCCGGCAGATGGAGCTGGGCGCTCAGGCTTATGTGGTTTTTCCGCTGGTGGAGGAGACGGAAAAGTCCGATCTCAAATCCGCCGTCGACAGTTATGAGAAAATGAAAAGCGGTTTTTTTTCCGCCTTTGAAATCGGCCTGCTGCACGGCCGCATGAAGACGGCGGAGAAAGAGCAGGTGATGGACGAGTTCAAGAGCGGCCGCTATCGCCTGCTGGTCAGCACCACGGTCATCGAGGTGGGCGTGGATGTAGCCGACGCCACGCTGATGGTGGTGGAACACGCCGAACGCTTTGGTTTGACGCAACTCCATCAACTGCGCGGTCGCGTGGGCAGAGGGGAGAAGCAGTCCTACTGCATCTTGATCGCCTACGGTACTCTCGGCGCAGAGGCCAAACGGCGGCTGGAGACGCTGACCGAGACCACCGACGGATTTAAAATCGCTGAGGTGGATCTGGAGCTGAGGGGACCGGGCGAGTTCTTCGGCACTCGCCAGCACGGATTGCCCGAGCTTAAATTGGCGAATGTGATTGAGGACACGAGCTTGCTGCTGGCCGCTCGCGACGAGGCGTTCAAGATTGCACAGGAGGATCCGCAGCTGCGCAGGGCGGAGAACGGTCTGCTGCGTGAATATTTTATCAAGCACTATCGGGAAAAATTCGAATCGATATGGGTCGGCTGATTGCGGCGCCGGTCCTTTGAACCCCGAGGGGAGGACAAGACGGTCGTTAAAGCAGCACAACACTCCCGAGAAGTCTGGGAGCGGTTTTGGGATCAGGAAAAACCCATCGGCGAGGTGTATGCCAACTCACCGCGCATCGTTGAGCAGATCGAAAGACTCGGGCCGGTCGCCGGCAAATGGATACTCGAAGTGGGCGCCGGTTCCGGACGGGACGGTTTTTCACTGGCGGGGCGGGGAGGACACGTCATTTTTCTGGATTATGCGATCAATTCCCTGAGCTTGATTCAAACGATGGCGCTGCGCAACGGCCAACCGGTCGCACTGGTACGCGGCGATGCGTTTCGACTGCCTTTTAAAGCGGCCTGCTTGGATGTGGTCTATCATCAGGGATTGCTGGAGCATTTCACCGCACCGCACAAGATTCTGCTGGAAAATCGTCGTGTGCTCAAGATGGGCGGCCACGCCATCGCGGATGTGCCGCAACGCTATCATCCCTACACGCTGGTCAAACATGTTCTCATCGCCATGAATCGATGGTTCGCAGGATGGGAGACCGAATTCTCCCGCGGCCAATTGGAACGTCTGTTTCGCGAGGTGGAGCTGACGCCGGTCGGATTTTATGGCGATTGGATGCGACCGAGTTTCGGCTATCGAGCGTTGCGCGAGCTGCTAAAAAAAATATCGGTGCGCCTGCCGTTGTATCCCAAGTCTTCGCCGGGATGGGCCAAACTGCGGCAAAAGGCGGCAGACCGGTTTCGCCGCAGCCGCTGGGCGCATTATACCTTCATGGATATCGGTGTGATCGGAACCCGCAGATGATTCGATCATACCGCTGCGCGCACGGCCCTGTCGGCCGGGAACATTGCTGCGAAGGAAAACCGGGAGTCGATTGATTTGTCTCAGGCCAAACGCTATCATATTCTGATCATCAATTGGCAGGACATTCGCAACCCGTACGGCGGCGGCGCTGAAGTGCATCTGCATGAGATTTTCAAACGGGTGGCTGCGTCCGGCCATCGCGTGACCCTGCTGTGCAGCGGCTTTGCCGGCGCACCCGGCCACGAGCAGATCGACGGTCTGGAGGTGGTGCGCAAGGGATCGCGCAACTGGTTCAACTATACGGTGCCGGCCGCCTATCGGGCCCTGGCGGCGAAAAATCACTTCGATGTGGTGGTCGATGATCTCAATAAAATTCCGTTTTACACCCCCTGGTTTGTCAGGGAACCGATTCTTGCGCTGGTCCATCATTTTTTCGGCAAAAGCATTTATCGGGAAACTAATTGGCCGGCTGCGAGTTATGTCTATTATAGCGAACGACTTGTGCCGGTGGTGTATCGCCGGACCCCGTTTGCGGCGGTTTCTCAGAGCACGGCGGACGAACTGAGACGGTCAGGCCATGAGTCCTGGATCGAACTCCTTCCCAACGCAGTGGATATGAGCCAATACCGCTGCGACGACGGACGGAAAAGCCCGGCGCCGTTGATCGGCTACCTCGGCCGTTTGAAAAGATACAAGTGCGTTGATCATATTCTCCTGGCTTTGCCTTCGCTCCTGCGGCAGCGGCCCGATGCCCGCATTCTGATCATCGGCGGCGGGGATGACCGGGCCCGGCTCGAACAGATCGTCCGTGAGCGGGGATTGACCGACAAGGTGGTCTTTACCGGCCATGTGAGCCAGGAAGAAAAAGTCGCTTACCTGAACCAGTTGTGGATCGCGGTGAACCCGTCGCCCAAGGAGGGATGGGGGCTGACCGTGATCGAGGCCAATGCCTGCGGCGTGCCGGTGGTGGCGGCGGATTCGCCGGGTTTGCGCGATTCGGTGAAGGACGGAAGAACCGGCCGGCTGTATCCGTTTGGCGACATCGATCGCCTGAGCCAAACGATGGCGGATTTCCTGTCTGATCCGTCTCTTCGCGCCGTCTGCGGCCGGGAGGCGTTGGCCTGGGCCCGCACGTTCACCTGGGAGGCCTCGGCGCAAAAAGCGTTGACGATTATCGATAAAGTAGTTCATACCTAACCGTGGAGTAATTATGCCGGATTATAAAAAGGTTCACCGATGGGCGGCGTTGTTCGCATTTCTGGTCTCCCTGATCATCTATCTGCGCACCATGGCCAATACGGTGTCATTCTGGGATTGCGGCGAATTTATCGCCTGTTCCTACACCCTCGGCATTCCCCATCCACCGGGTGCGCCGTTCTATCTGCTCATCGGCCGATTGTTCAGTATGCTGCCCTTTGCCGCCAGCATCGCGGTGCGCGTCAACGTGATTTCCGCTCTGGCCACGGCGCTCACGGTCATGCTGACCTATCTCATCATCGTCCGCTTGATCAAACAGTGGCGCGGAGAACCCCAAACCCTGCAGGACCTGCTGATCCTGATCGGCAGTGGTTTGCTCGGCAGCCTGACCTTTGCTTTTACCGACACCCTGTGGTTCAACGCCGTGGAAGCGGAAGTCTATGCCATCAGCGCGCTGTTCACCGCCGCCATCGTCTGGTTGATTCTGCTTTGGTTGGAGAAATCCGATGAAGCCTATGCGGACCGCTATCTTTTAATCATCGCCTACCTGGTGGGTCTGGCCATCGGCGTCCATCTGCTGATGATCCTGGCGTTGCCCGCCATCGCCCTTATCGTCTACTTTCGACTGCTGGACAAAAAAGGCGAGAAAATCAACCTGACCAATTTTGCGCTGTTCGGCCTTTTGACCGCCACGATCTTTGTGGTCATTTATCCGGGCGTGGTCCAATACATCCCAGTGATGGCCAGCCGCCTGGGACTTTGGTCTCTGTTGCTGGTGCTGTTGGCCGTGCTCGCCGCCATCTATTGGGCGGTGACCAATGAGAAACGGTATCTGAGCATCGCCTTTATGTCGCTGATGCTGGTGTTGGTCGGCTATTCCACCTATTCGATGATCTACATCCGCTCCGGTCTGAATCCGGAAATCGATGAGAACGATCCGGAGACTCCGGCCCAGCTGGAAAAATACCTGAATCGCGAACAATACGGGGATTGGGGATTGATGCCGCGCCGATACACGGGCCTGCCCATGGAGTGGCAATTTAAAGAGCAGAATCCCGGACGCGATTATCAAACATACAATTTCAACAAGCAGATGGATTTTCTCTGGGACTATCAGATTAAAAAAATGTATCTGCGCTATTTCGCCTGGCAGTTCATCGGCAAGGGGAACACCATCGGTCCGGATGGATTTATCGCCGAGAACTTTTCCCTGCGCGGCCTGTGGGCTCTGCCGTTTCTGATCGGACTGATCGGCATGGTTCATCATTTCCGTAAACATCCGCGTCACGCGCTGAGCGTCCTCAGCCTGTTCATTCTCACCGGCGTGGCCATCGTGATCTATTTAAACCAGGAGAACCCCCAGCCGCGCGAGCGGGACTATGTGTTCATCGGCTCGTTTTTCGCCTTTGCCCTGTGGATCGGCATCGGCCTCTCGGCCATCCTCGAATCCATCCAGGATGCGTTCAGCGAGAAACCGTCGTATGTCAAATGGATGAGCATAGCGGTGATCGCCGCTTTGACGGTGATGCTGCCGATCAATCTGCTCGCCCGGCATTTCGACGACCATGACCGCAGGGGCAATTTTGTGGCCTATGACTATTCCTACAATATCCTGCAGAGTTGTGAGCCGCATTCCATCCTGTTCACCAACGGCGACAACGACACCTTTCCCCTCTGGTACCTGCAGTACGTCGAAGGCATCCGCAAGGACGTGCGCGTGGTCAACCTGAGCCTGCTCAATACCAATTGGTACATCAAGCAGTTGAAAAACCAGGAGCCGAAAGTGCCGATCACCTTGAAGGACGAGGAGATCGATCAATTGGAGCTGATCCCGTGGGAGAAACGGACGGTCAAGATCCCGGTGCACGCGGATTTCCGCGATCGCAGCCTGCAGGAGCTGGGATTGAGCCATGAAGCCCTGTTGATGGACCAGCAGGCCCCGGAGGAGATGGTCCTGGAGGTGGAGCCAACGCTGTTCAACCGGGCCTTGCGCGTGCAAGATTTCATGATCCTCAACATCATCTATGCCAACGGCTGGAAAAAGCCGATCAATTTTGCGGTCACGGTTTCAGACGACAACAAGGTGAACACCGAGGACTATCTGCGCATGGATGGTCTGACCTTCAAATTGATCCCGATTAAAGGGCAGCATGTGGCCGCGGAACGGCTGCAGAACAATCTGTTCGAAGTGTTCAAGTTCCGAAATTTGGACAATCCGGACGTCTATTACGACGACAATGTGACCGGGCTGCTGCAGAATTACCGCGCCGCGTTCCTGCGTCTCGCGCAGGCGCATCTGCGCAATGAGAACAACGAGCAAGCGCAAAAGGTCCTGGACCGCATGCAAACCGTGATCCCGGAAAACGTCATCCCGTTTCCGGATTATCGCTTGTCCGTGCAATTGGGCCAATTATACGACATGGCCGGCCGCAAGGACGAGTTGGTCAAGCGGCTCGAGGCGGTGCAAAAACAGGATCCGGACAACGCCATGGTGACCAGTTATCTGGTCAGCGTCCTCACCCGCGATGGCAAACACACTGAAGTGGTGGCATTGCTGGAAAAATGGCTGCAGAGTCATCCTGATGATGCGGAGGCCAAGAGCCGATTGGAGCAGGAACGGAAAGCGATCGCCCAACCCAAATGATGGCAGGCCCCCGGGAAGAAGCGCAGCCAGGTTCAGAGCTGCTTCGTACGCTCCTCAAAACACTGGTCAGCGCGGTTTTGATTTATTGGTTGTTGCGTCGGATCGGCCTGGACAGCATTCTGCTCTATTTCAAGCAGGCGTCCTGGCCGTGGCTGGCGGCCAGCTTTGCCGTCTTTGCGCTCAGCAATGTTCTCGGCGCTTTGCAATGGCATATGCTGCTGGCCAACCGCGGCATCGATCTGGCCCTTGGCCACAGCGTCTGGCTGTACCACATCGGTCTGTTCTTTAACAATTTTTTGCTTGGCAACGTCGGCGGCGACGCGTTCCGGATCTACGACATCCGCAGGCTCTCCAATCGCACGGACGCCGCTTTTTCCACGGTGTTCCTGGACCGGTTCGTCGGTTTTTTCGCCCTCTCGACCCTGGCACTGGCCGTGGCGGCGCTGATGGTCAGCCGTCTGCTCGAATCCTCGGCCTTGTTCACCATCCTGTTTATTTTTTGCGGTTGGCTGCTGGCGATTCTGTTCCTCTTTTACGAGCGTTTTGCGCAAACGTTCGGCTGGTTGTTCCGGCTCATGCTGCCGCCGCCGTTGCATGTCAAAGCCAAAGCTTTTTACTACAGCTTGCACGCTTTCCGGCACGAACGAAAACTGCTGACGCGGGTTTTTTTTCTATCGCTGTTGATTCAGACGTTGCGCATTCTCACGCACTGGTGCGCGGCGCGATCGCTGGGCGTGCAGGTTTCGGCGGGCTATTTTTTTCTCTTCATCCCTATCGTCGCCCTGCTGGCCAGCCTGCCCATCTCCCTGGGCGGTCTGGGAGTGCGTGAGCAGAGTGCGGCGGCGTTGTTCGCTCATCTCGGAGTGCCCTCGGGTCAGACCGTGGCCTTTGAGCTGTTGGCCTATCTGGTCGGCATCCTCGCCACAGCGCCCGGAGGCCTCTTGTTCGTGTTAAGAAAAAAATAGGCGGATCATCCCCATGGCCAAAGTAGCTATTATGATGGGCAGCGCCTCGGACCAGGAGTATTTCGTCCCGGCCAGGGAACTGCTCGATTATTTCGGCATTGCGTATGAGATAAAAATTCTTTCTGCTCACCGTACGCCGGAGGCGACCGCGGATTTCGCCCGCAGCGCTGAGAGCAACGGCTTCAGCCTGATCATCGCCGGCGCCGGCATGGCCGCGCATCTGCCGGGCGTGGTGGCCAGCTACACCGCTCTGCCGGTGATCGGCGTGCCGCTGCCGGGCTCAGCGTTGAACGGCGTGGACGCCTTGTACGCCATTGTCCAGATGCCCAAAGGCGTTCCGGTCGCCACCATGGCCATCGGCCAGGCCGGCGCGGGCAACGCGGCCATTTTCGCCGCCGAGGTGCTGGCGCTCCAGGACGCCGATGTCCGGGCCAAACTCGCTGCCTTTCGTAAGAACGGCTGCAAACTCTAGAATCCGGATCAGTAGAAATCACAGCGGACGATGATCAGAAGATGAAATGTTTAGTGACCGGCTGCAACGGATTGTTGGGCCAAAAATTGATGAGCTGTGGGCCGGCGGACGCGGAATTGCTCGGTGTGGATCTGCAACCGGAGCCGGTCCTTTCAGGCGCAGGCTATCAGCGCGTGGATCTCGGCGAAGTGGAGCAGGTGTTGGCCGTGGTGCGGCAATTCCGGCCGGACTGGATATTGAACGCGGCCGCTTTTACGGATGTGGACGGCGCGGAGAAAAATCAGTCCTTGTGCTGGCGCGTGAACGTGACCGCTGTTGAGCATCTGGCCGCGGCCTGTCTGCAGACCGGCGCGCGACTGCTGCAAATTTCAACCGATTATGTTTTCGACGGCCGCAACGGTCCCTATAGCGAGCAGGATCCGCCCAACCCCCTGGGCTACTATGGCCGCAGCAAATGGGCGGGTGAGTGCGCACTGCAGCACCCTTCACTCCATGCGATCATAGTCAGGACCATGGTGCTCTATGGATTGGGCCACCGCGTCCGCCCCAACTTTGTCACCTGGCTGATCGCGGCACTGCGCGAAGGACAAACGGTGCGCATCGTCACCGACCAGTTCGGCAATACCACGCTGGCCGATGAACTGGCGGAGGCCCTGTGGAGAATGGCGGCACTGGAATGCCGCGGGCTCTATCATGTGGCCGGCAGCGAGATCGTCGACCGCTACACCTTTGCGGTCAAGATCGCCAGAATCTTTGATCTGGACGCCGGTCAGATTCAGCCCATCACCACCGCAGACCTGGCCCAGCAGGCGCCCCGGCCGCTCAAGTCCGGTCTGCTGGTGGATAAAGCCATGAATGAGCTGGGCGTGCGTTTAAGTGATGTCGAGACCGGTTTGCGCCGGCTCAGGGAACAGTTTCAGCCCTTGTCCGCTGCCGCGCATCGCTCCGACTAAATGCAGGAGTTTGGATGAAGTCGCTGGTGATTATACCGACTTTTAACGAAAGCCAAAACATTGTCGCCATGATTCAGGCTCTGCTCCATCTGCAGCAGCCGGGGTTGGAGGTCATGATCGTCGACGACAACTCGCCGGACGGAACCGGTGATCTGGTGGAAGCGTTGCGCAGCCAGGAGCCGCGCCTGCATTTGCTGCGTCGGGAGAAAAAGATGGGGCTCGGAACCGCCTACGTGGCCGGTTTCCGCTATGCGCTGCAGCGCGATTATGAGCTGATTCTGGAAATGGACGCTGATTTTTCTCATGATCCGCAGGATGTCCCGCGTTTGATCCAGGCTGCCGGCGACAGCGATGTGGTGGTCGGCTCGCGCTACATCAACGGCGTAAATGTGGTCAATTGGCCGTTGAGCCGGCTAATGCTCAGCTATTTCGCCAGCCTGTACACGCGCTGGATTACCGGCATGAAGGTGCGCGATTGCACCAGCGGTTTCAAATGCTTTCATCGCCGGGTGCTGCAGGCGATCAGTCTCGATTCCATTCAATCCGACGGCTATTCGTTTCAGATTGAAATGAATTTTCGCGCGTTGCACCGCGGTTTTCATATTCAAGAGATCCCCATCATCTTTATCGATCGGCGGGCGGGCACTTCAAAAATGTCCAAGCGGATTGTACGCGAGGCGATCTGGATGGTGTGGAAATTGAAATGGCTGCAGATCTCCGGCAGGCTTTAGGCGCCGCGGACCATGCCGCCCCAAAGCCGCGGCAACATTCGCTCTACGGGATCCATAGCGACGAACAGAGGGTTCGCACCTGAACCCGGCTGCGGCTAGTCGTGATGGCGGACAATGCCGACGCGATAGGGACCCTCTTCAGCAAGAACTTTGTAGCCGCTTTCCAGACCCACCAGCATCAGGTTGGCGGTTGGGCTTTCATGGATCCAGGCAGATACCACTTCACCGACAAAAATAGTGTGATCGCCGGCATCGACCTGGTTGATTACACGGCATTCAAAATTGGCCAGACAATTTTCGATCAGCGGCGCTTTGACCAGATTGCCGGGCTTGGTGACAAACCGGCACTCCTTGAAGCGGTCCACTTGTTTGGACGAAGCGGCGCCGCAGAACAAGATTTCACGGGCCTGATCTTCGCCCGGGATGGCCAGAACAAATTCGCTCGTTTCCTGAATGCAGCGGTATAGCCGGCGCTCCCGGCTGACCACCAGGGCCAGCGTGGGTGGACGGAAGGAGGCACGGGTGAACCAGCCCACCGTCATCACCTGCGCTTCGCCTCTCGAATCCACACTGGTCGCAAAGGCCAGACGCTCCGGCTTGGACCAAACTTCCATCGCTTCTTTAAGGGTGGCGCTTTTAAGCATAACAGGACTCCCATTTACTGATCTTGAGCATGCCGCCTCGAGCGAACCGCCGCTGCCAGCGGACTGTTTCAGGCCGGGATCGGCCGAACTTGTGCGGCTACGTCTCCCGAAGGTCAATGTCGCGCTCCTGCGCTCTCCATGAACCGGGACCTGGTTGTTTTCAAACTGTAGCAAATTTAATACAGCCCGCGCGGTTCTTTGGAAAGACATATTATTAAAACAAACCGGTCACCGTATTATTCCCCTATGGGCCCACAGGGATGAAACAGAGAACACCATGAGCACAGCGACCCCCTCGCCTGAAATGCAGCGAGTACAAAAAGAATTTCTTCATCGTTTTGCCGTTCCGGCGGATGCGCTGATTCGTGCGCCCGGCCGCGTCAATCTGATCGGCGAACACACCGACTACAATGGGTATCCGGTACTGCCGCTGGCCATAGACCGGGAGATCCGCATCGCCGCCATTCGCCGGTCGGACGATCAGGTGCGGTTGCACAACTGCCGACGTGCATTTGGCGAGCGGTCTTTTGCGCTGTCAGAGGCAGCCGTCCCTTTTACGCTCGGCGATTGGGGGAATTATGCAAAAGCCGCGATGATTGGTTTGCAGGATCGCATCCCTCATCCCGCACGCGGATTCACCGCTCTGTTTGACGGCGCGGTGCCACCGGCTGCCGGCCTTTCCTCTTCCTCGGCGTTGGTCGTCGCCTGCGCTCTGCTGTTTCTCCACGTCAACGAGGTTCAGGTCGATCGCCTCGAGTTGGCGGAGCTGCTGGCCCGCGCAGAGCAGTTCGTCGGCACTGCGGGCGGCGGCATGGATCAGGCCGCTTCGCTCCTGGGGCGGCCCGGTCATGCGCTCAAGATAGATTTTTTTCCGTTGCGGGTGCGGCCCGTGGCTTTGCCCGGTGCGTACCGGGTGGTGATCTGCAATTCATTGATCGCAGCGCCGAAAACTGAATCCGCACTGCTGGAGTATAACCGGCGTCCGCTGGAATGCCGCCTCGCGGTATTGCTGTTGTGCCGCTATCTGTCGCACAAGACCGGCCGGCCGGTGTCAGCGCAACGACTGGCCGATCTGGCGGCTATTCCGCTGACGGAAGAAGAGGCGGCCTCAGTCCTGGGGCCGAATCCGCTTTCTCCGGCGCAACTGCTGGACCGGCTGCAAATGAGCTTGCCGGAGCTGTTGCGCATCTTGGACCGTGCCGCACTGCCGACTCCTGCGGACGGCTTTAAACTGCTGCCGCGTTATCTTCACGTGGTGCACGAGGCGGCACGTGTGCAGGCCGCCTGTCAGGCCCTGGAGCAAGGGGACGCAGAAGCGATGGGCCGCTTGATGGAGGCCTCCCACGCCAGCTGCCGATCTTTATACGAGATCAGCACCGCCGAACTGGACCGGTTGGTGGAAATCGCTCTCGAGCATGGAGCAGCGGGCAGCCGTCTCACCGGTGCAGGATTCGGCGGTTGCACGGTGAGCTTGGTGGCCCGGGAAAAGGTGCATGATTTTATCGCGGCGGTCACCCGCGACTATTACGAGACCTTTCTGGCCAAACACAAGCCAGAGACCATGGAGAACGGCTTGCCGCAAGATGCGATCTTTGCCACCGATGCGGTAGCCGGCGCGGGTTTGATTTTATAAATCGCATCCGCCGATGGCGGGAGCCGCCGTCGGCTCGTGGAATGACTAACGCGAAGGGAGGGACGCGTAGCAGCACTAAAAATCAGTAAGGTGGTTTCAGGATGAAATTCAGCTTTTATATGGTCAGTGGGTTGTTGATGGTGGGGTTGTTCGTTGGCTGCAAAGAAAAACCAACGGCGGTACAGCCGGTTGCTGTAAAGCCGGCTCCCGAAACTCGGTGGCTGCGAAGCGACGGCCAAGTGCTCCGCGGCGACACTCTGGAGAAAATCGTGGCGCGGGATTCCTTTCCCTCCGGGCAGTCGCAAGCGATCATTCGCGCGTTCGCTTCGGTATTCGATGTGCGCAAGCTGGTGGTGGGCAAGAGCTACTGCCTGTATCACGACTCCACCGGTGTATTTCAACGGTTCGATTATTTTGCCGAGCCCGAACGGACGATCCATGTAGAGTGCGACTCTGTGACGGGGTGGCGCGGCCGGGTGACGCAGTTGGCTCTGGTGAAAAAAATTAAAGGCGTGGGCGGGCGGATCACCGGTTCGCTGTACGAGTCCATGCTGGCGGCCGGCGAGTCTGCGGAGCTCATCGTTCTGTTCAGCGATGTGTTTCAGTGGGATCTTGATTTTTTCAGCGATCCGAAACAGGGCGACGAGTACGCGCTGCTGTGCGAAGCCTATCACCTGGCGGACCCATCGCAGCCGGACAGCCTCGGGGCGTTTATTCGCTATGGCCGCATCCTGGCCGGAGAGTACGTGCAAAAGCACCGCCGTCTGGTTACGGTTTATTTTCAGACTTCGGCGGATCGCGGAGGCTATTATGATCTGTCCGGCCATTCCTTTCAAAAGACTTTTTTAAAATCGCCTTTGTCGTACGGCCGGGTGACCTCCCGCTTCAGTGGCGGTCGACGCCATCCCATTCTCAAAGTTGTGCGTGCGCACTATGCCGTCGACATCGCGGCGCCGGCGGGAACGCCCATCATGGCCCCGGCCGACGGCACGGTGATCGAAAAAGGCTACAACTCGGGCATAGGTCAATTTATCAAGATCCGCCACAAGAATCCCCATTTTGTCACCCTCTATGGGCATCTGAGCCGGTTTGCGGCAGACCTGGAGAAGGGGCGTACGGTTTGTCAGCGGGATGTGATCGGGTATGTGGGCAGCACGGGTTTGGCGACCGGACCGCATCTGCACTATGTGTTTTATGAAAACGGCCGGCCCATCAATCCGGAAAGGATCAAGAACTCGTCCGGAGATCCGTTGCCGGCACTGCTGCAGACGGCGTTCGCGGCGGTGCGGGATCAGCGCCTGCAACAGCTGGCAGCAGTGGTCGCTCAGCCTGCGCCTGCGGATTCCCTTGCCTGCGAGACGACTGCATCGACCGCCAAGGATTAGAGGTTGGCTTTCGGCCGTCTTTGTCCGAACTGGACAGCGCAGGGGGCGTTTTTACTGACGATCTGCTGCAATGCGTTGCACCACAGCGCCGCAAACGTGCGGCAGCTGTTGGCGCCGTCCAGGTGTTCTTCGCCGGCAAAGGCGGCGTGTTCGCAGCGCAGATCGCAGAATTTAATCCGGCTGCTGGTGACGCCGGCGTTTGAATCATCATTCATAATCACCGTTCTCTGGGTTATGCCGCATGAAGATCAAAATCCTTTTGGTCGGTAAACCGGCCAATCCGCATTATGCCGGTTTGATGCAAGAGTACCTTCGCCGCATCGGCCACTATCTGGACATCGCGGTGGAAACCGTGGCGGC
Organism: bacterium; assembly: GCA_036788095.1. Classification (GTDB taxonomy): domain Bacteria; phylum Zhuqueibacterota; class Zhuqueibacteria; order Residuimicrobiales; family Residuimicrobiaceae; genus Anaerohabitans. The sequence goes on from DAIQOA010000044.1 coordinate 13,125, forward strand.
GCAAAAACTGGATCAGCCGGCCGGGCATGTGCGCAGCCGGGAAGCGCAACGACTTTTAGCCAAGATCGACGTAAAGGAGTGGTGCGTGGCGTTAGACCGCTCGGGGGCCTCCTGGGATTCGGAGCAGTTGGCGAAAAAAATGAACAGCTGGCTGCAAAGCGGACAGCGGCCTCTCTGTTTTGTCATCGGCGGACCGCTGGGTCTGGATGAACCGGTGCTGCAGCGGGCGGATGAAAAGTTGGCGCTGTCGGCCTTTACGCTCGCGCATGAACTGGCGCTGGTGGTTCTGCTGGAGCAGCTGTATCGCGCATTCACCATTCTTCGCGGGGAAAAGTATCATAAATAAAAAATGACCGTACGTTCCCCTTAGCGGTCATTCGGGGTGTTCAAAATTTTTACAAAGCAGTCTTCGGTAACAAGGGCCGGTCTTGCTTCATTCGAGAATTTCCAGTGTGGCGTGTTTGCCGCCTTTTCTCGAGACCGCGGAGAGCAACACGCGAATGGCGTGCGCGGTACGGCCGTTCTTGCCGATAATCTTGCCCATGTCCGGCTGTGCGACACGAAGCTCGTAAACCACGGTTGTTTCCCCAAACACTTCTGAGACCTTGACTTCTTCTGGATTATCCACCAGATGTTTGACGATGTACTCGACGAATTCTTTCATCCGTAGTCCCTTTTCATTAGGTTTGCTTCGTCATCTGGCAGCATTCATGTTCCATAGGTGCGCTGCTAGACTGGAGTGTGCAGTCAAGACCATTGTAATATATTTGTAAGCAACTACAATGTCAAGGGAAAAATGCACAAAAGTGGATTAAATTCATTTTTTAACTTGTTCAAACTCACAAATAAGTCTTGACATTGAACGAAATTTAGATTAAATTATCCTCGTTAGCACTCACCTCCTTCGAGTGCTAATAAAAATTGATCTCATAATAAACAATAACTTAATAGGAGGTTCGTTATGACCATTAAACCGTTGGCTGACCGCGTTGTAGTGAAACCGGTGGAACAGCAGGAGCAGAAGCAGGGATCGATCATCATTCCCGACACGGCGAAAGAGAAGCCGATGCAAGGAGAGGTGATCTCTGTCGGTCCCGGCAAGATCACGGAGAACGGCGCCAAAGTGGATATGTCGGTTAAAAAGGGCGACAAGGTGTTGTACGGAAAATATTCCGGCACCGAAGTCACCATCGACGGTGTAGATTATCTGATCATGCGCGAGAGCGATATTTTCGCAATCATCTAATTAAACCTGAACTCGTGGAGGTTGTCTATTATGGCAAAGCTTATAGATTTTAACGTCGAAGCGCGCAGCGCTTTAAAGGTCGGTATCGATAAATTGGCCAAGGCCGTGGGCTCCACCCTCGGTCCCAAAGGCCGCAATGTGGTTATTGATAAAAAGTTCGGCGCTCCCACCATCACCAAGGACGGCGTCACCGTGGCCAAGGAAGTGGAGTTGGAGAATCCGTTGGAGAACATGGGCGCCCAGATGGTCAAAGAGGTCGCTTCGAAAACCAGTGATGTGGCCGGCGACGGCACCACCACGGCCACGGTTCTGGCTCAGGCCATCATCCGGGAAGGATTGAAGAACGTCACCGCCGGTTCCAGCCCCAATGCGCTGAAACGCGGTATTGACAAAGGCGTAAAGACGGTGGTCGAGGAACTGCGCAAGATCAGCAAGCCGTTGCCGGGCAAAACCGAAATCGCCCAGGTCGGCGCCATCTCCGCCAACAACGACAAGGCCATCGGTGAACTGATCGCCGACGCCATGGAAAAAGTCGGCAAGGACGGCGTCATCACGGTTGAAGAGGCCAAGACCACCGACACCGGACTGCAAGTGGTGGAAGGCATGCAGTTTGATCGCGGCTATCTGTCCCCGTACTTTGTCACCAATCCCGACACCATGGAAGCGCAGTTGGATGATCCGATGATTCTGATCTACGACAAAAAGATCAGCGCCATGAAGGACCTGCTGCTGATCCTGGAAAAAGTCGCTCAGATGGGTCGCACGCTGTTGATCATCGCCGAAGAGGTGGAGGGCGAAGCCCTGGCCACTCTGGTGGTGAACAAACTGCGCGGCACGCTGCGCGTGGCCGCGGTGAAGGCGCCGGGATTCGGCGATCGCCGCAAAGCCATGTTGGAGGATATCGCCATCCTGACCGGCGGCCGGGTGATCTCTGAAGAAGTTGGCTTCAAGCTGGAAAACGCCACCACCACCGATCTCGGCAAAGCCAAACGCGTAACCATCGACAAGGACAACACCACCATCGTCGAAGGCGCCGGCAAAACCGAAGATATCAAAGGACGCATCGCTCAGATCAAAAAGCAAATCGAGACTTCGACCTCGGATTATGACAAAGAGAAACTGCAGGAACGTTTGGCCAAACTGGCCGGCGGCGTGGCGGTGCTCAGCGTCGGCGCAGCTACCGAAGTCGAGATGAAAGAGAAGAAGGCTCGCGTAGAGGATGCGTTGCACGCCACCCGCGCGGCAGTGGAAGAAGGCATCATCCCCGGCGGCGGCGTCGCCTACTTGCGCGCCCTGCCGGCTCTGGAGAAACTGGAAAAAACCCTCGAAGGCGATGAAAAAGTGGGCGTGCAGATTCTTCACCGCGCGGTTGAAGAACCCATCCGCCTCATTGCTGAAAACGCCGGATGGGAAGGCTCCATCGTCGTGCAAAAAGTCAAAGACGGCAAAGACGCCTTTGGCTTTAACGCCGACACCGAGGTGTTCGAAGACCTGTTCAAGGCGGGCGTCATTGACCCGACCAAGGTTTCACGTATCGCTCTGGAGAACGCAGCCAGCGTCGCAGGTCTGATGCTGATGACCGAGGCCACCATCGTCGAAAAGCCCGAACCCAAACAACCGGCGCCGCCGATGCCCCCGGGCGGCGGCATGGACTACTAGTCTGATCGAATCGCCTCTGCACTACGCAGAGGCGATTCCTGTTGCATTTGTTTATTTTTATCAGTATATTTTTTCGTGGGGCAAAACAGGGGTGATCGACTAGGGGTTTCCCCTAGTTGAAAATACATGGTTTTGCCGATTGCAAAGTCTGAGATTTAGTGTTATATTAATAGCGTAGTACATGCCGGGCGTCCCCTCGGTGGCTGGTAACCCCCCTAATTCCAGTGCCATGGACGGCTCGGCATTTTTATTGTAAGGCGTTGTTTCTTAAGTGAAGCAGCGCCTTTTTTTATGCCAAGCTGGGGCGCGAAATTACCTGGTGGAATTATTTTGGCAGGAGTGGCCTTTTTTCGGCGGACAACCAGCGGTTATGCAGGCCGGCCATGGCATTGGGAGAAATCCTGCGGATAGAATAGGACTGACAACGCCATAGAAACGGAGGCGAACTTTTATTATAAAATATCGAATCGATCCTTCGTCACATAGCACACCGGACACACCCAGTCTTCTGGCAATTCGTCAAAGGGCGTTCCCGGCGGAACACCGTTCTCCGGATCGCCGATCTTTGGATCGTACACATAGCCGCAATTGGTGCAGATGGTTTTATCCATTTCTTCCTCCCGTTCGATCCATCCGTAATGCCCCAACTTAATAACTATTGCCCAAAGAGGTACAGAACGGCATGCCAATCATTAATGGCCACATGAATCCATGATATGGTTCATCAGACAAATGGGCAGCTGATCAACCGCCAAGGTTGCCAAGAGCGCCGAGAATGAATATTCACATGTTTTTTCATTTCCTCGATGTTGCTTTGCGCTTTCTCTGCAGCTAAATAAGGCATACGGATTCGGATGCTCACTATCTATTTACAGTCCTCCTATGGCTCAAGTCTCGCGTTTGGTAGTTTGGCTTTGCTCTCAACTTGATTCCATGCCTTCCAGGGCCCGGACGAAAGCTTTCTGATCATTATTTCCCCCTTTTATCCATACTATTTTTGACCCTGTCGTTAATCCACGCGAAAATACTTGGCCTGTGGATGATGCACGATGAACGCCGAGGTGGTCTGCTCCGGCACCATCTGATCCTCCTCGGTGATATGGACGCCGATGCGTTCCGGCCGCACCAGTTCGAACAGCTTGCGGTTGTCCGCCAGATCCGGACAGGCCGGATAGCCGAACGAGTAACGCGAGCCGCGATATTTCTGCACGATAAACTCTTCGATGCCGGCGCCCTCTTGTTCAAGAATGCCGAGCTCTTCGCGGATCTTGCGATGCCAGTACTCTGCCAGAGCTTCCGCGGTTTCCACGCTCAATCCATGAAACAAAAGATAGTCCTTGTAGGCGTTTTGCTCGTACAGTCGGTTGGACTCCCGGCCTGCTTGGGCGCCGACGGTGACGACCTGAACGGCAATCAGATCGCGACGCTTTTCAGATACAGGCAGGAAGAAATCGGCAATGCAACGAAATGGCGCCGTGGCCTGGCGCGGAAATCGCAGGCGCAGCCATTCCGCCTCGCTCTCCGGATGATAGACGATCACCTCATCGCCGTCGCTGTTGCAGGGATAATAGCCGTACACCAGAGACGGCGTCAATAACGCTTCTTGTTTGCATCGTTCCTTGAGCTGCTCCAGCGCCGGTCGCGCCTCCCGAGTGATCAGCGCTTCGAACTCGGCGGCGCTCAGCGTGCCTCGGCGATATCCCCAGCGACCGCGGAACAACACCGTCTCGGTGAGAAAGCCAAAGACGGCATCGAGCTCTATGCCGGTCACCAGGCGGTCGCCCCAGAAGGGCGGCTTGGGGATCTCGACATCGCGACGGATCGGCTGTTCGACAGGTTCGGCCGAGGGTCGCACCACCGGTCCGGCCGGTTTGTGCGCCGAGGTTTTTTTCATTAACGTGCCCGCTTTGATCTTTTCCATGGCTGCCAGACCGTCAAAGGCATCGCTGCAATACACCACCGGGGCCTCGAGGAGCGGAGCGCAGGTCTCTTCCACATAACGTCTGGTCAGTGCAGCGCCGCCCAGCAGCACCGGAATCCGCACGCCGCGGCGCGCCAGTTCCTCCAGATTCTCCTTCATCACCACCGTGGATTTCACCAGCAAGCCGCTCATGCCAATGGCATCGGCATGGACCTCCAACGCTTTATGGATCATGGTTTCGATTTCGCACTTGATGCCGAGGTTGTACACTTTATAACCGTTGTTGCTGAGGATGATCTCCACCAGATTTTTGCCGATATCGTGCACATCGCCCCGCACCGTGGCCAGCACGATGCTGAGCGGGCTTCGCGCCGAGCTTTTTTCCATGAACGGCTGCAGGCAATCTACGGCGAATTTCATCACCTCCGCGGACTGGAGGACGAACGGCAGCTGCATTTTGCCGGCGCCGAACAATTCCCCCACGGTTTTCATCGCCGGGATGAGAAGGTCGTTGATAATGGTCACCGCCTTGCGTTCGCGAAGCGCCTCCTGCAGCCATTCCTGCAATCCTGAACGAATGCCCTGAATGACATGCCGGCGAATGCGCTCTTCCAGCGGCAGCGAGGCTTCGTCCTTGGGGTCCGGTGCGGCTGCGCCGGTTTTCTCTTCAAAATGGCGGATGAACGATTTGAGCGGCTCTTCGCCGCGGTTAAAGAGCAGATAACCGGCTGCGGCGAGATCCGGATCTGCGATTTGATAGAGCGGCAGAATTTTTTTAACATGGACGATGGCCAGATCCAGACCGGCCCCAACCGCTTCAGCCAGGAACACCGAGTTGAGAATATCACGGCTGTGCGGGCTCAGGCCAAAGGAGATATTGCTCACGCCCAGAAGGGTGAAGACGCCCGGCCAGCCGGCCTTGATCCGCCGGATGGCCTCCAGGGTGTTAACCGCTGCGTCCGCCAGAGCGCGGTCGCCGCTGCCGAGGGTAAAGGTGAGGGCGTCAAAGATCAGGTCCTGCGGTCTCAAGCCGTGGCGGAGAACCGCGATGTCGTAGAGCCGTTGTACGACCGCCAGTTTGCGCTCTACGGTCAACGCCATGCCCTGTTCATCGATGGTCAGGCAGATCAGCGCGGCGCCATAGCGTTTGGCCAGCCGGCAAACCTGATCGACGCGGCCTTCACCGTCTTCAAGGTTGATCGAGTTGATCACCGCTCTGCCGCCATAGAGCTGCAGCGCCGATTCGATGACCTGCACGTCCGTGGAATCGATGAACAGCGGCAGATCCACCTGGGTGACGATGCGTTTCACCGCCTGGGTCATGTCCGCCTTTTCATCTCTGCCGGTGTAGGCCACGCACAGATCAAGACCATGGGCGCCGCCGGCGGCCTGTTCCCGCGCCACCTGGACAACGCCGTCCCAGTCCTCGGCCAGCAAGACCTCACGAAACTGTTTGCTGCCGTTGGTGTTGGCACGTTCGCCGACGAAAAACGGCGCCGGATCCTGACGCAACGTTTGACTGCTGAACAGCGAGGAGACAGCGGCCGGCGGTTTGCCGTCGCGGTCGGCCGGTAGAACGTCGGTCAGAGATTCGGCCAACCCATTGATGAACTCGGGGGTGGTGCCGCAGCAACCGCCGACCAGGCCCACTCCTTCTTCTCTCACCATGGCGGAAAGCAGCGAGACAAATTCATCCACGGCCAGCGTGTACATCATCTGTCCGTCGATGTTCTGCGGCATACCGGCGTTGGGTTGGCAGGCTACGCGGCCGGGGAACTGCCGGCAGATCTGCTGGATAAAGGGTCGCATGGGTTCCGGTCCGGTGGCGCAGTTCATGCCCAGAATGTGAATGTCAAAGGCCGAGAGGATGGCGAGCACGGCGTCGATCTGCGTGCCCAGCAGCAGTGTGCCGGTGGTTTCCACTGTGACCGACACGCCCACAGGCAGTTGCACGCCGTGCTGTTTCATGGCGTCTTGCACGGCCAGCAGGCAGGTTTTAATCTGCAGCACATCCTGGCAGGTCTCGATCAGAAACAGATCGATGCCGCCCTCGATGAGGCCGATCGCCTGTTCCAGGTAAGAACGATGCATGGAAGGGAAATCGGTTTGTCCAAGGCTGATGAGCCTGGTGCCCGGGCCCATGGAGCCGGCGACAAAACGAGGCCGGTCTGTAAAAGCATCGGCGGCCTGGCGGGCGATGCGAGCCGCGGCGCGGTTGATTTCACCGGTTTTATCCGCCAGTTCGTATTCCGCCAACACGATGCGGCTGCTGCCGAGGGTGTTGGTCTCCACCACCTCGGCGCCTGCGGCAAAATAGTCGTGGTGAATGGATTGAATTTTTTCCGCGGCCGTGAGGTTGAGGATTTCGTTGCAGCCGGTTTTTCCCGCCCATTCTTTCTCAGTAATCGTCATACGTTGAATCTGGGTGCCCATGGCGCCGTCGAAGAGGATAACCCGGTTATCCTGCAAGCGGTCGAAAAAAGTCATCTATGCCTCATGATCAGTTGAGTAACGGGAATATAATGATTATTTTTATTCCAGAGAAGGGGATTTTGTCCGGCGATGCCCTGCGTGAACCGATCGCCCGAGCCCTGAGGCTTTGGCTGCTTCGCCGTAAAAAATGCTTGGTTTTTTCCTCTGGCTGTCCTAACATATGGCTGATTTTATCTAGGACAGGAGGACTATTGTCTCAGACCATCGATAGCGCACTTTCCCGGCTGCTGGAAATCATGGCCACTCTGCGCAGTGAGAACGGCTGTCCCTGGGATCGCGAACAGACCCATTCCTCGTTGCGGCAGCATCTGCTTGAAGAGACCTATGAAGTCATTGAAACCATCGATGAAGGCCGCCTGGAAGAACTGCCGGGCGAGTTGGGCGACCTGCTGTTGCAGATCGTCTTTCACGCGCAGATAGCCGCTGAAGCGGGCGACTTTACCATGGAGGAGGTGGTACGCAGCATCAGCGACAAGCTCATCCGCCGTCATCCGCATGTGTTCGGGGACGTGGACATCAAGACTGCGGACGAGCAGGTGGTTCATTGGGAACAGACCAAGATGAAAAAAGAGGGCAAGCGCTCGGCTATCAGCGGTGTGCCGCGGGAATTGCCGGCCCTGTTGCGCGCCTATCGCATTCAGAACAAGGCGGCGACCGTGGGTTTCGATTGGCCGGAGGTGACGCCGGTGTGGGACAAGATCCAGGAGGAGATCGCCGAGTTGCGCGAAGCGGTGGAGGGCGGCCTGCCGGACCGGGTTGAGGAAGAGTTGGGCGATCTGTTGTTCTCCATAGTGAATGTGTCCAGGTTTTTGCGCACCAACCCCGAAGATGCGCTGCGCCGAACGATTGAAAAGTTCACCCGCCGGTTCACCCAGGTTGAGGATACATTCCGCCGCCGCGGGCAGTCCATGACTCAGGTGGGCCTGGCTGAATTGGATGCGGTGTGGGATGAAGTCAAACAACAGGAAAAGCAGAGATAGGAGTGCTAATGAAAGCGTTTGCCTATACCACGGCCAAGGGCGAACCCCGCGTTGGCGTCGAGACGCCTGAAGGAAGATTCAACTTTTCACAGATCTGGCGCTATTACATCGATTATAAAAATTTTAAACAGGCGCCTGATCTGCCGTTTTTACAATTGATGGTCGAGCTGGATTATTTTTCCGACGAAACCCTGGTGGAGGTCCTGGATACGGTGAAAGGATTCCGTCCGATCAAGGACCTTCGCCTGGAGAACGATATGGCCGTGCAAGTGCCGATCTCGCGGCCGTCCAAAATCATCTGTCTGGGACGAAACTATGCGGCCCACGCCAAGGAGTGGAAAAGCCAGGTGCCGGACAAACCCATGTTTTTTGCCAAACTGCCCTCCAGCCTCTTGCCGCACCAAGGGGTGGTGGAGATACCAGCCGGCATCGGCCGGGTGGATCACGAGCTGGAGCTGGCGGTGGTAATGGGGCGCAAAGCACGCCGGGTGACGGAGGATAAGGCCATGGAGTATGTCGCCGGTTACACGGTTGCCAACGACGTCACTGCGCGCGAGATGCAAAAACAGGATATCAAAACCGGCAGGCCCTGGACCCTGTCCAAAGGCCTGGACACCTTTGGTCCCATGGGCCCATGCCTGCTGCCGGCGGACGCAGTGGCTGACCCGCATAACCTGGAGATGGAACTGAAGGTCAACGGCGAGACCAGGCAAAAAGCCAATACCGCGGATATGGTGTTCAAGATCCCGACGCTCATCAGCTACATCTCACACTGCATCACCCTGGAGCCGGGCGACATTATCTGCACCGGCACACCCGAAGGCACGTTGCCGATCGCGGACGGCGATGTCATCGAAGCCAGCATCGAGGGGATCGGCACGCTGGTGAACACGGTACGCCAAGTACCGGCCCTGCCCTAGCGGGATTTTTTATCAGACTAGTGAATTGGAAGGTTAAACCGCAAAGTCTGACGTCTTGGGAGAAAAATTATGAATCCGGCAAAAGTGATTTTCTTTTTACTAGTTTTCTTTGTATCAAAGCTCTATTGTTATGAAAATCCTATTTATCATGTTAGCAATAGAGATGCTGGCATAAACTATACAGTAAAGAATTTCTATGTGTATAACTATACGAATTCTCACCTGCAAGGATACGCACGACTCTATTATTCTGGAACAAATTTTCGTCAATATGTAAGTATGACGGTATCCATGTTTAAAAATGGCGCTTTCGTCGGTAGTAAAGAATCATATGCCGATTTTGAAACTTATGGCTCTAGCGGTATGCTTCCTGGGGCAGAAACATATTTCCATTATTATATTGATAAAGTTGATTTTGATAGCGTCCTTTTTAATGTGTCATACAGCTCAAGCGATGGAAGTGAACCATGGTTTAATAAAAACGCATTAGCCGTAACAAATACTGCTATAACTCTATCCTCTGGATCAACTGAAAAAATTGTTGGTATTATAAAAAATAATTCAAACAGTATCCTAAAATATCCTACTGTGTTTATGTGTATTTACATGGACGATCAAATGACTCTTTATAAAATGACGTATGCAGATGCTCCTGATAATAAATTAGAACCGCTTCAAACGGCAACATTTTATACATACGTGGATTTGCCCGCCTCTTATGACTCCATAAAATATATTCCGAATTATAGCCCATCACTTACAGGTCCGGTAATAATGACCAATGTCACAAGTGAGAATTATCATGGCATGCCTGACAATTATTCTCTTTCGACAAATTATCCAAATCCTTTTAATATAAGTACTACAATCGAATTCTTCCTCCCGGCTGAAGTAAACACGAAACTGATCGTTTATGATATACAAGGACATGAAGTAGAAATTCTTGTCGACGGAATTAAGCGAGCTGGGCATCATTTCATTAAATGGAATGCTTCAGCCTTATCAAGCGGCATGTATTATTATTGTCTTCAAGCAGGTACATATAGGCAAGTCAAAAGCGCAATTCTTCTGAAATAGGAATTATGTGGGTTTAGCCCTCGGCTGGTATGGATAGCCCGCCGGATTTATTCTTATTACAAATTGATGTTGATTTTTCCGCGGCCACCATTGGGCGCCGCCCTGCTTTTTTCCGCAGCCCTTGCTGTTCCCTTCCTATTTTTCTTCACCTTAAGCCCTGCATCCTTAACACAGGGGCCGGAAACCGCCCAAGACCTGCGGCCGGTTCAGGGGGACACGGTCCTTTTTCTTGCTTCTGGCGGTGGAATTGCATAATTTAAAGCGGTCTTTTTCAGCGCTTGCAGAAAGGAGATGGCATGCCCCGATTTGCCCCTTATCAGCCGGACTTCCACCGGCTGAGAAAGACGCTGTTACTCCAACCGGCGGATCGTATCCCGGTCATGGAATTGGGCATCGACGAAGGCATCATGGCGCACTTTCTCGGCCGGCCGGTCATAACCCTTGAGGACCGGATCGATTTTTATCGTCGCGCCGGCTATGATTATATCAAGCTGTCACCGAGCATCGATATGAATCCAGCCGGACTGGTTCCTGCCGGCGGTTTTCGTCACAGCGAGGCCAGCGGCCAGGACAAGGCGCGCAAATGGGGCAGTGAGGGCAAGGGGATCATTTCGACCTGGGAAGCTTTCGAACAGTTTCAGTTTCCCCGCGTGCAGGATGAGATGTTTCTTGTATTTGAACAGACTCAACAGCTGCTGCCGCCGGGCATGCGGGTCATCGGTCAGTATGGTGATATCTTTACCTTTACCTGGGAGTTCATGGGGTTCGAGACTTTTTGCTTTGCATGCGTGGAGGATGAGGAACTGGTGGAAGCGGTTTTCACGCGCATCGGCGCCATCGTCTATGCGCTCTTTGAACGCATGGCCCAGTTCGAGGTGGTCGGCGGTTTATTTTACAGCGACGACATTGCGTACCAGACCGGTCTCATGGCAGCGCCCGCTGTATTTCACAAATATTTATTTCCCTGGATGAAAAAAATCGGCCGATTGTGCGCGCAACGAGGCCTGCCTTTCATCTATCACAGCGACGGCAAAATGTGGGAGGTGATGGAGGCGTTGCTGGCCACCGGCATCACGGCGCTGCAACCCATCGAGCCCAAGGCCTGGGATATCGTACAAGTGAAGCGACGCTACGGCGATCGCCTGGCGCTCATCGGCAATGTGGACGTGGATCTGCTGGCGCGCGGTACAGCGGAGGCCGTGGCTGCTGAGACCATGCGGCTGATCGAGGTGGTCGGCCCAGGCGGCGGCTATTGTGTGGGTTCCGGCAACACGGTTCCCAACTATGTACGGCCGGAGAATTATCGTGCCATGCTGGAAACCGCGTGGGAGTTTGGCGCGGTTTGAGGGACAGCCCTTTTCCTTGCTTCGTCCGCCGTAGAGCGGGCTAGGCCCACCTGATCGATCGAAAATCCCGGTTTGCAGGTAAAAGAGTAGAAAGGCCATTCGCATGGTTCCATCAAATTCCATCCTCATCTGGGCGACCATTATTCTATTCGCCTCTCTGTTGCCGGCGGCAGAAGCCCCTGTGCGCAAATTATCCGCGGTGCCTTTTACCCAGGTGCACATTGAGGATTCCTTTTGGGCGCCGCGGCAAGAGATCAATCGCACGAGTTCCATCCCCATCAATCTGGAAATGCTGGACAAATCAGGCAATCTGATCAACTTTGACCTGGCGGCCGGAGGCAAACGCAAAGGCTACAACGGGCCGGTTTACATGGATTCGGATCTGTACAAGGCGCTGGAGGCCGCTTCCTATTCGTTGGCCACTCATCCGGATGCCGCGCTGCAAAAAAAGATCGATGCCATCATTCGCCGGATCGCGGCCGCTCAACAAAGAGACGGTTATCTCAACACCTATTACACGGTCAACGAGCCGGACAAGCGTTGGACCAATCTGCGCGATAACCACGAGCTCTATTGCGCCGGCCATCTTTTTGAAGCGGCTGTGGCTCATTATCAGGCCACCGGCAAGCGCACGCTGCTGCGCGTGGCGACCCGTTTTGCCGATCACATCGGCTCGGTGTTTGGAACTGGGCCAGGCCGACGAATGGGTTATCCCGGCCATCCGGAGATCGAACTGGCGCTGATTAAGCTGTGGCGCGTGACCGGTCAGCAGCGCTATTTTGACCTGGCGCGTTTTTTTATCGAGAACCGCGGCATCCATTTTTTCGCCCGTGAGCATCAAACTCCGGAGGCAGAGTACGACGGCTCCTATTGGCAGGATGACATGCCGTTGTACGAGCATCGCACCATCAAGGGCCACGCCGTGCGCGCCTGTTATCTGCTCTCCGGAGCTACTGATGTGGCATCGGTCACCGACGACGCGGCCATGCTGAGAATGATTCAACGCGTATGGCGCAACACCATCGAGCGCAATCAGTACATCACCGGCGGCATCGGACCTTCCAGTCATAATGAGGGTTTTACCGAAGATTACGATCTGCCCAATTTAACCGCCTATCAGGAAACCTGCGCCACCATCGCGCTGGCGCAATGGAATCACCGGCTGGCGCTGTTGTACGGCGACAGCCGCTATGCCGATGTCGTCGAGCGCTGTCTCTATAACGGCATGCTCAGCGGTGTTTCTCAGGACGGCAAAAAGTTTTTTTACGTCAACCGTCTGGAAAGCGACGGCACGCAGCACCGTTCGCCCTGGTTCGGCTGCGCCTGCTGTCCACCCAATGTGGCGCGCACCGTGGCCTCCCTGGGCGGCTATGTCTGCGCCCAGGACGATCATTCGCTTTGGTTGAATCTGTACCTGCAAGGGCGGATCCAGGCGGCTCTGCCTCAAGGCCGCTTGACGCTTCAGGTCCTCGGCGATTATCCGTGGGACGGCCGTGTGCGGATCAGGCCATCCCCGGAAAAGCCTATTGTCTTTGCGCTTCGCTTGCGCAAGCCCGGCTGGTGCGATCAGGCGACGGTTCTGGTCAACGGAGAGGCAGTGGCTGCGCGCATGGAAAAAGGCTATTTTGTGCTGGATCGGAAGTGGCAGCCCGGCGATGAGGTGGAGTTGAACCTGGACATGCCGGTGCACCGGATGATCGCGCATCCTCAGGTCCAAGCGGACGCCGGACGCACGGCGCTACAGCGCGGCCCCCTGGTCTATTGTCTGGAAGCCTGTGATCAGGCTGCGGATCTCTCTTCGATTTTTCTGCCGCCAACCTGTCAACTGACCGCCGAGTGGGATGCCTCTCTGTTTCACGGCATGACCGTGCTGAAAGGCACAGGCCTGTCAGCCGATACCCTGTCGTGGAAGGCAAAGCTCTATCAATCCATGCCGGCGCCACGGCGGGTGGAGGTGCAAGCGGTCCCCTATTTTGTCTGGGATAACCGTGCTCCGGGGGCCATGATGGTATGGCTGCCGCAGGCCATGCCGTCTGCGGCCGTCGGCGGACTGGAGCGGAACGCCGTGGTCACCGCCTCGTACATCGGCAGCGGCAGCCGGCCGCAGGGGGTTAAGGACGGGATCGAGCCGAAACGATCCTCCGATCAAACGGGGCCATTGTGCCATTTCTGGCCGCACAAGGGCGGTGAAGAATGGGTACGCTATCAATGGCCGCAGCCGGTGCGCATCGCCGGCTGTCAGGTCTACTGGTTCGACGACACCGGCCGCGGCGAGTGCCGTCTGCCGGCTGACTGGCGGATCGAGTATCTGCAGGGCGAGACCTGGAAAGCCGTGGCGGCAGAGGACCGTTGCAGCGCACTCCTTGATGGCTGGAACACCGTCACGTTCTCCCCGATCACCACCACGGAGATGCGGTTGCTGGTCAAGCAGCAGGACCAATGGTCCGCCGGAGTGCATGAATGGAGAATGATCGAGCCGGAGGAATGATCCCTTAGCCGGCGGCGTGTAAAGAGTGCCTTCGGGGCGCCATCGATGCTGTCCGTTGCCGTTAGCAGATCGCTTTATTTTTATTTACTGTATTGCTCAAGGAACCATGTCAACTCCGTATCACGCTAAATATTTCGCCTACGAATTGACCCGCCATCACAGCGGCGATACCGTCAAAAAGATTTCCTCTTCGCTTTTTGATGCCTGTGTGGATTTGAACCCGCACCAGATCGATGCCGCTCTCTTTGCCCTGCGTTCGCCTTTTTCCAAAGGCGTGCTGCTGGCCGATGAAGTGGGGCTGGGCAAAACCATCGAAGCGGGTCTTTTGCTGTGCCAGTTCTGGGCAGAGCGCAAGCGACGCCTGCTGGTCATCTGCCCCGCTTCGCTGCGCAAGCAATGGAGCCTGGAGCTGCAGGAGAAATTTCACCTGCCCAACATGATCCTCGACGCTGCGTCTTATCGCGAGGCGCAGTTGCGCGGCCTCAGCAATCCGTTTGATCAGCCGCAGGTGTTGCTCACCTCCATCCATTTCGCCAGCCGCAAGAGCACGCAGATTCGCACTATGCCCTGGGATCTGGTGGTGATCGACGAGGCGCACAAGCTGCGCAACGTCTTTCAGGCATCGAACAAGATGGCTCAGGAGATCCGCTGGGCGCTGGAAGGCCGGCGCAAGGTATTGCTCACCGCCACGCCGTTGCAGAATTCGTTGACCGAGCTCTTTGGCCTGGCCTCGTTGATCGACGAGCACCTCTTCGGTGATCTGCAGGCTTTTCGCAATCAGATGGCCGGATTGGAGGGCGATTACAGCGAGTTGCAGCACCGGCTCTCCCTGTCCTGCACACGGACGCTGC
>DAIQOA010000045.1:0-28084 GCA_036788095.1 bacterium
GCCGATGGCCACCTCATCGTTGACCGCAAAAATAGCGTCAGGTCTTTGCGCCAGCGAAAGCAATTGCTCGACGGCCAGCACGCCGTTCTCAGCCAAAAAACCACCGGGTACAACCAATCGCTCGTCGATCGGCAGTCCGCGACGCCGGCACACATCATGATAGGCGTGCAGTCTCTCCCGAGCGCCGGTCACGTCGACAGGTCCGGCGATATGGGCGATACGACGGAAGCCCCGTTCGATCAGATGCTCCATCACCTGACAGGCGCCCTGATAAAAATCTACCATCACCTTGCTGGTCTCCAGACCGCCGCACACTCGATCGAAAAATACCAATGGAATGCCCGCATCCATAATGCTGCGAAACGGCCTTTCGTCGACCGTACCTTGTGAAGTGGACGCCAGTACGCCGGCCACCCGGTTGCGGATCAGCGCCGAAATGTTCTTGTTCTCCTGATCCACGCTCTCGTTGGATTGGCAGATCATCACTGAAAAGCCGTGCCGATCCGCTTCATTGGTCACCTCGCTGACGATAGAGGAGAAAAAATCATGCGACAGCTCAGGGACGATCACGCCGATCACATTGCTTTTCTGGTTGCGCAAATTGGCCGCAAAGGTGTTGGGATGATAGTTCATCTCCTGCGCGGCGGTCAAAATGAGACGACGCGTCTCTTCGTTCACATCCGAATGACCGCGCAGTGCGCGCGACACCGTCGTATGATGCAATTTCAGCTTGCGGGCGATATCCTTGATGGTGACGTTGGTCTTGCTTTTCAAACTCGTTGGTTTTATGATCATAATCCACTCCGAGACCGTACAGCCTCACTGACAAACATAGAGCCATTGATCCTGCAGCTGCGGCGTGAACGCCAGAAGGATCGATTGACCATCAAAGGTATAGGCAACAGGGACAAATCCTTTCTGCGCATCCGGCGAGGTGCGATAGATTTTTTTAGGCGCTGCTGAGAACGGCCATGGAAAGGCGATCTGGCCGGACCCCGGACCGCGGAGCTGCAACACAGGCTTTTCAGGCAACGCAGGGGGCGAAAAGGCCGGCGCCCAGGCGATCAGGGGCAGCGGCGAATTGCTGAAACGGTAACGAACGTTATCTATCTCTATTTCTTTGCATCCATGGCCTTCAAAGGCGATCAATCGGCCTGAGGCATCGAGATTGAAGGCACAGATCAATCTTCCGTCATAAGTGACTTCATGACCGTTGACCGCAACTTTTTCCAAACTCAGGATATCGGAGGGCAGGGGATGGTCGCGCATCACCTGCTCATCGATCGCCCGGTTGCGGCTGAATCCGCCGGGCCAACTTTCACGATACAGGCGATGGTGCGCGGCGATCACGGTGGTATGGTTGGGAAACCGCGTGGCCAGAAACGGAGCGGTTCGCGACAGCGCTTCGGTGTTGTCGTTGACTCCAGGAAAACGGCCGCTGGGCGGATAGGCGCCGAGTGCATGCAGCACGTTGAATAAAGTGCTGCTCTCATAGCCGAGGCTGGCGGACTGATCATCGCGCGGCCGAAATCCGCAAAAGGCCACATCCCCTTTTTCCAACTTTCTATAGACGCCGACGAGGCGGTCGTCCACCCAGGCGACCTCCTGTGCAGATTCCCGCTTGTGCACTGGATAGATATAGTCCACCATAAAATCGGTGAGAATCGTCTGTCCAGTAAGATGCCGCCAGGATTGGACAAATCGCACCTGTTTTCCGGCGGCGATTTCACCGAAATGGAGCGAGGGCGTATAATTTACGCCGAACAGATTCTGCCACCCTTCGAGGCAGGCATGGCCCGATTGCGTCATCCGCGGCGGCGAACCGCACCAGAGGACACGCCCGCCCCGGCGGGCCATGGTCTCCATGAGCGGCAACAAGCCATCCGGGGGAAGGACTTCACATAATGCAACCAACGTGGAAAAAGAACGACCGGCGAGCAGGATGCGTCCGTCGTCGGAGAGGATTGCCTGTTCAAGCAGTTTTTCTGCGGTGATATAATTGGCATAAGCATATTGCACCATCCAGCTGCCGAATCGCTCTTCCACCGCCACCAGATTCATGGGATACAGGATCAGTACATCGACATCGCGATGTTGATTTTCAGTGATGGCCTGTATAGTCGGGGTGGCGCTGCCGCCAAAAGCGCTATTGACCGCCTGTTTGCGTTCCTGCACCTCAGCGGGCATGCCCCAAAACGCGGCGTAGGCATTGGGGTAGCGGTTGACCATGCCGATAGAGGCGGCCAAAGCGGCCCCGTAATAATTGCGGTCCGACCACCCCCCCTCGGCAAAATCATTGCCGGTCGGCTGCAGAAATTCCCCCCACTTCCAATAGTCATAACAGGCGGCTGCCGCCTGATGGACCGTATTGGACCAGACGAAATTGGGCGTGTACTCGTATTGGTAAGCGCTCAGGTGGAGCGGGCCGGTGTTCCACAGATCGATGGTCGGGCTCTGCGCCCAGGAGGCGTGCGCATGAGTGGGCAATTCGCGGCCGAACGCTTTTTCCGCATAGTCCTTGGCCTGTTTGAACAGATCCACCACGTGATGGTTGAGCAGCTTGTAATAGCGGTCGCGGAACAGCCAGGTACGGGCCATGGCCTCCGGAGTAGATCCCATTACGTATTGTGTAGTGGAACAGGCGGTCGGCCGGTCGGAAAACAGCTTGGGACCGCAGTAAAAATAGAGCAGGTATTTATCCATATCACGATACTCATCGCCGTACCGTCGCGCGTACTCGGAGGCCATGCTCTGAGTCAGGTAACGTAGGCAGAACTGGCCGTAATCATGGTGAGAGAAATAACGCCAATCCTGCTGAATGTGCATTTCATCGGAATACAGAGAGACGAGATTGATTTTATGATCCGAGTATTTTTTAACCAGATCCGTCAGAAAGGGCAGCGCTTGGTCGCTGAAATAATCCATCTCCGGCGTTTCGTACTCGAGCAGAATAAAAACACGATCATATCCTTTCAACAACCCGTTGCCGGCGTGCTGGATCTGCACCCGCTGGCTGAAAGGCCCTAAACCATTGTTGCCCCCACGGCCACCGGAGGGTGGCAGCGACCATTCGACCAGCTGGATGCCGGAAGAAATCTCGTGAATATCCACAGGATCCACCACGCTGTAGCGGCCGTCGGCAAGGGTTTTTTCTTTAAAGGCGAAGGCCCGAACGGATTTCAACTTGACGGTAAAAGTGCCCTTGTTGTTGGTCCAATAGCGCTGCCGCCAGAGCTGGGTGGAAAAGCGTCCGGTTTGGTGATCCCGGTCCGTGACCGTGTAGTGAAGCCAGCGGCCGGCCTGTCCGGTGCGGTTGATGAAAGCCGGCCCCAGTTCCAGCGGACTGAGCAGGCTCAATCCAATGCCCATTTGATAGCCGGCGGCAAAGGATCCGATACGGGAGATTTTTTGAATATACTCATCCTGGTCCGGAGTCAGGCGCCGTTCCGTGCCCGCCTGCAATCGGTATTGACGGAAAAATTCATCAAACGCGATGACCAGCTGCCGGTCGCCCTGCCGGGCCGCCTGCTCGCAGATCTCCCGCAGACTGCCGTACTGCTTTTCCAGTCCGGTGGACAAATCGATCCGCTTATCCGGATCCTGCAGGTCGTTCAGCTGCTGGTCGCTGGTCAGAATGATCGTTGCCGGACGTGCAGGTTCAGAGCCGCACAGCCAGAGTCCTACCATCGCAGCGGCACACAGCTTGGCTGAAAAGGTGCGCCGGCCGGTGATCGATGATATGGTCATATTCTCTCTCTCCTCATCCATTTTCAAATCAAGAATAGCAATAAACCAGGCGCAACGCATCCAACCGCAACCGCGCCGAGTCGATAGCGCCGGCCAGGGCCTGCATGCGCTCCTGCAGTTCGTCCACTTGCTGCGGCTTGATGTTTGGATTCTTGTGCGCCAGTCCCCGCAGCCGGTCCCTTTCGTGTCCCAACTGCTGCTCCATGATCCTGCGGCTGTTGGCGCGAATGTCCTGACTGTTGCGCTCGGCCAACTCGCCCGTGGTATCGATCATCGCGTTTAACTGCTCAGCGGAAAGCGGCTGATCCGGCCAGCGATGCGGATCCGGCTCTCGTAATCGCCGGCCCCATGATTTGAAGCTATGCCTTTCCGTGCAATCCTGCAGATTTTGATCAACGACGATTCGTACCGGCCGCGGCGGCAGAAAGCGGTCGATCTCCATCGCTTTCGGCGCCACGCATTCCAACACGTACACGGCCTCCAGCAAAAAACCCGGCTCTTCGGCCTCCGGCAACATGGCCAGTGCGCAGTTGCCCTTCTCCGAACCGAGAAGCAGATCCTGCACGCCAAGAACCATCGGGTGGTCCCAGGTCAAAAACTCCCAATCCTCATGCTGGCAGGCGGTGGTACGATCGAAAGTGATGGTGAATTCCTCCTCTTTCATCAAGGGAAGAGGAAATTCAGGATTCGACAACGACTCTGTGGTGACGCGATAGGTGCGGTCTTCCAGCAAGGTCGCGCGAAGATCATAGAGCGTCATGACCTCCAGCATAAACTTTTCCAGAGCCGGTTGAGCATCCTGTGCCTGCACCCCTTCTATCAGGTGAGCAGCCTCATCCGGCCGAAAGGAATAAAACTGCAACAGCCTGTCCCGGCCCAAACGCATCTGGGCGGAAATGTCCCGGCGTAACTTGGCGGTTTTCCGGCATAACGTCTTCATGCCCTTGCCCTGCAGCAAACGGATGCGGCGTTCAATCTCTTTATGCACGCGGCAATAGATCTGATAGCTGCCAGGCACATTCTGTTCAAAAGCGTTCAATCCTTCGTGATACCAGAGAGCCAAAATTTCATCCGCGCTTCCCACCCGGTACGGCACATGAATGTGAATGCTGTGGGCTTGGCCGATGCGATCCAACCGGCCGATGCGCTGATCCAGCAATTCGGGATCATCGGGAAGATCATAAAGTACCAGATGATGAGCGAACTGAAAATTGCGGCCCTCGCTGCCGATCTCGGAACAGAGACATATTTGCGCGCCGTCCTTTCTGGCAAACCAGGCCGCATACCGGTCGCGCTGCAGCAACGTTATTTTTTCATGAAACAGAGCGACCTCGATCTTCATCCGTTTTCGCAACGCCTGTTCAATCTCGAGGACCTGTTCCACGCTTTTGCAGATAAGCAGAACTTTGCGGTGACGATCCTGACGCAGAAACTGAACCAGCCAGGCGATGCGCGGATCATCGGCCGCCGAGTGCGCTTTGTCGGCGGTCGCGGAAAGGGGAATCAGATGAACCTGCCGGCAGGGAAATCCAGGGATGGCCGAACGGGTGTTGCGAAACACCGCCCGTCCAAGTCCATGTTGATCCAGTAGATTCTGAATCACTCGCTCCTGCAATGTAGGATCATTTTGCAGACGGTGGCGCCACTGTGCAGGGGAGGCATGGGGCTCTTCGGGCAGCCATTCCTCAATCAGCCGGGTATGAGCGGCCGTCAATGGGCGATGATCGCAAATACGGTCAAGCATTGCGGAAACGCGGTGATAGCGCCTTTCCTCCTGCAGAAAACGACGGTAATCCGTATAGCGGGCCGAATCCAGTAATTGCAGGCGGCTGAAATGGCTCTTCTGCCCCAGCTGCTCCGGAGTGGCGGAGAGAAGAATCAACTGACGGCAGATGGCGCTGATCTGAACTGCCAGCGCATAGCTGGCGCTGTTCTCCGTCAGGTGATGTGCTTCGTCGATGACCACGCAGTCCCACCCGGCAGCCACGGCCTGTTGCCGGCGAAGCGGATTCCGCGTGAGAAAATCGATGCTGCACAGCGCCAACTGGTCGTCCAAAAAGGGATTCGCCTTCGCATCAGAATCCTCCAGCGACCGGCAGTACTCGTCATCAAAAATGCGGAAGAACAGATTGAACTTGCGATACAGCTCGATGAACCATTGATGCACCAGACTCAACGGCGTCAGCACCAGAACGCGTTCGATGCTGCCGCTCACTAGACGACGATGCAGAATCAGACACGCTTCGATTGTTTTTCCCAGCCCGGTCTCATCCGCCAGCAGCACGCGGCTCAGGTCGCGATGGGTGACTTCCCCTGCCACATACAGCTGGTGGGGGAGCAACGCGATACGGCCGCCGATAAAGCCCCGGACCCTGGATTTGGCCCAGTTGTGCTGATAGACTAAAGAACGATAGCGCAGTAAAAAATCACGATTACGATCGACAAAACCGCTATGCAGCCGGTTGACCGGCGTAGTAAAGCTCATCTGGTCCGACAGCTCGGTCTCCGGCCATTCGGCTCCATCGCCCCGATAGATCAGTAATCCGTCCCTCACCTCCATCCCATCGATTTTCAGTGTATCGCCGGAACGGGAGCGAAGGGTGTTGCCCGGCTGAAACTCGACCCGACGCAACGGCGCAGACGCCATGGCATAGCGGCGCCGGCTGCGGCTGGCAGGAAATCGAATATCGACGAAATCTCTCTCAACCGCCTCAACGATGCCCAGGCCCAGGCCTGGTTCCATCATGCTGATCCAGCGCTGTCCGATTCTAAAAACCTGCAACCTTCACTCCTAAACGGGTCAGTAACCGCACCGGGCCGATCAACCCGGAAGGCGTCAGTGGTTCATCCGGACGAAGGCGAAGCGGATAAGCCAGATACGGCTCAGCGACAGTCAGCCGCTTCTGCGCATCTCTGCCGGCGCCGATCAACCTGTTCTTCCAGACATTGGTCACTGAAATGCGCAGATGGTTCGACCCGGTCTGCAGATAAGGCCCTACTTCCATTACAAAGGGAGGCTTCCACAGCTCAGCAACCGGATGGCCGTTCACAACAACCTGCGCAATAACGCCGACGTCGCCCAGGTCCAGCAGAATCGTCTCTCCCTCCCTTTTGTCTCCGGACGGCAGGTTAAAAGTTTTCTCATACACGGCCGTTCCAGAGTAAAATTCGATATCAGCCTCAGGATGATCGGTCCATGAGAACAGAGAATCAAAGCGAACAGACTGCAGGGAGGCGCCGCCGTCGATAAAGCGTACCTGCCAGGGCCCGCTCAGCGGCTGCGGGGTGGGAACGCGAACCGAGTCCAGAGTCTGTTTCTGTCCGCCGGAGAAGAGCAACTGATAAGAACCGGAACGGTGCGCCTCGAGCTGCACCGCGCCTTTTTTCAAAAAACGGACCGGCAGATCCGCTTCTGCGCCGTTGAACAGTGTTTTGGTCACAGTCGAATGCTTGGTGGATTTCTTTTGGAACACCACAAAAAGCGATCCTCTGGGTTCCAGTTGCAGCCGGACGCGAGTGCCCTCCGCCTGATGGACAAAACGGGCCGTAAGGATCGTTTCACCGGTCACAGGATTCCACAGCTCCGGCTGTTTGCCGTGAACACGAAAGAGGGGCTCGATGGTGAGCGAGCGCTCGCTTTGATTGGTCAGAAAATAAATATCCACATCTCCTGATCGTCTATGCGTGTAAAGAACCTCCGATGCTTCCACCGCAGAAAAATCCGCTGTCAGGCCCAAATCACGCAACAGGGAATCCAGTCCAACGTTGCGATAAACCCTGCCTTGCTGAAAAACGGCTCGGCGTTGAGCTTTACCATCGCAGGATTCCCACAATCCGGCGGCGAGTTCTTGGACAGCTCGATCACAGGCGGGATAATCCTTCATACTGGGGGAGCGCGACGGCGGCGCACCGAGCAGGGTTCCCCCCGCGGCGGTCAACTCAACGATTTTTTTCAGCAATTCAGGCCGCATGGTGTCTCTATCCGGCAGCACTAACACCGCATAGGACGCGCCGTTCGGCAGAACAAAACGATGGTCTTTGACCCGCAAACGGTTTAAAATAGTCTCGCTGTTGATGTAATCATAGTCATAGCCTGAAGGCAACGGAGGATGGCGGACGCCGGTCATCTTGGGCGTATCTTCGCCGATCAAGTAAGCGATATCAGCGACCGTATTGCCCTGCTGCAGCAAAAAATGACAGCGGCGAAGATAATCGATCCACGATTTGCTTCGAGCGAACCAGATGTTATGCCGGTTGAATTCAGTACCGAACCAAGCGTTCATGCCCGGCTTGCGATCCTCCCACGGTTGGTGAATATAAACGTGTAGAACAAAATGGTTGATGCCTTCCGCGTAGGCCCAATCGCCGCGCTTTTTAAGCGCATAGGGATGACTGACAAAAGCGGGACCGCCGGTAAACGCTTCGGCGGAGACCACCGGCAGGCCATAGATGTGAGAGGCGGAGGAAGCGGCGCGCAACTCGATGCTGCCAAGATCGCCTGTGGCCCAGAACTCGCCGCTCAGGTGATCCGCCCCTGCGCCGTATTGGAGGAATTCTCCGGGAAAACCCCAGTGGCCGTAATTCTCCAGCCATAATTTCAGCTTATGGGCATGGGCGACCTCGGCGAGTCCACCCACATACTCTTGCGCCACTCGATCGGCCACCAGTCGGCGCATGTCCCAAAGAAAACGATCAGACTGATCCGACGAGGCGATGATGCGGCCGCTGAGTACCGGCAGCCACATAACCGGATCGTAGCCATACCGCTGAAGGAACGCCTGGTGAAAACCGTCGGTCCAATTCTGAGAACCCATCTCATAGCTGTCTGCCACAATATGAGTGAGGGCCTGGCGTTGATCCGGCGGCAATCGTTTGAGCAACTCGCCGATATAAGCATTAAAATGATACTCTGCCGCCTGGCGGTTCATCTTGTCGACCTCCAGGCCGGTGGCCTCTGGAGACGCCGGAGCGTTCTTGACGCCGGTGGGCGCCATGCCGATGCGTAAAAGGATCCACTCCCCTTCCGGCACATCCCAGGTGAGGGTGCCGTCCGCCTGCAGACAACTGCTGATATCTTTCACCTGACCGGGGGAAATCATCAGCTCCGCAGCATCCGGTTCTTGCGGGCGAGGCCAGAGATAAGCGTCCCACAGCGGTTGTGGAGAGGGAAACATTTTCCCCAGTTGTTTTTCAACGTACCGTTCCACACGCGCGGCAGCGGAGAGATGAATTTCAGCCAGACCCGCCTTTCCTTTGATGTTGCGGAACAGCACTCTGAAGGTACGGCCGCTTTGTGCGGGGAACGTTTCCACCACAGCACCCTGAACCATGGGTCCCACTTGAACGCTGGGATTGGAACGATCATAGGTGAAACATTTGATGCTGCGCCACGAACCGTCCTCGCTCCGCACCTGCAGGTCGCACTCTGCTTTACATGCAAAGGGCCCGGGATAGATCGATAAGCTCCTCGCGGTCAACGGACGAGCGAGCGTGATCTCTATTGATAGCGAATCTGCCATACGCCCGCTGCGGGTTGCAAAAGAAGCGGCGGTGTTCAAATCTGCGTCAATCCACCGCTCAACAGAAGCAAGCGTTGGAACGGCGCGAATTTTTGGCGCATAATCCGCCAGCCGGTCGTCGTCGGCCTGAGGGGCGGGAAAGGCCAGCACCGCGATATCCTGAAAGGACTCCGCAGGCGCCGGAAGGCGCTGCTGAAAATGCATCGGTCCCTTGCTCCGTGTTTCCGAATAGGTCACATAGCGCATCGATTTCTCCGGCGGAATCCATGGGCCGCCGGATTGACTCCATCCCGGACAATTGAACAGGCCGATATTGACCCCCAGGCGGCCGCCCTCGCGCACCGCATGCTCTACCATCTCCCACCATTCCGGCGTAAGCGCTTTGATCGAGCCCGGGGTTGTGTCTGCCAGATAAATGTTGCCGATAAATGCTTCACCGATGCCGATGGACGCCATGGCCTCCAGATCCCGAGTGATGCCCTGACGGGAAATGTTGTCGGTGATCCAATACCAATAGACCCAGGGTTTGGTCGACTCGGGAGGATGATGAAATCCCTGGATCAATGAGGGCTTCCGGCTGCAGGAAAGCAAGCTGAAGATCATCAAACCTGCGGCCGCGAATCGGAGTTTCTTCATCTCTTTATCTCCAGTACCTGTTGCTTTTTGCACCCGGTGTGCAGTCCAAGCCGCGTCCTACGGATAAACTGGATCGATCGTGCAAAGACCGGCCAAAAGAAATCGGTAATCGCTGCGAATGCATCTCAGCGCTCCTCCGGCCGTTGGAACACCTCCCGGATGGCCTGCAGATATCGAGTTCCGTTTTTCAGGTCCGGCTCCAGATAGCTGCTCTCGGTCCATTCGTTCCAGGCGTTGATGGTGATGATGCGCGGCTGCGTGCGGTCGCCGGCGAGCCGGTCCCTTGTCAGGCGCAGCGCCTCTTTGAATTGCTCCGGTGTATTTTCGCTGATGGTGTTGGTGAAGGGATAGCCGAAATTACCGTACTCTCCTTCGTCAACGGTCCGCGGACTTGGATCCCATCCCATGGAGACATTGGGAAAATAGGGAAGGTTGGTTCGGCCGATCGTTTTATCCCAATAGGCCAGATAACGATCACGAACAAAGGAATAGGGAGTTTGCAGCTGCGGCAGGGAGACATGATGAACCCATACATAGGAGGTGATGGAATCAAATCCCAACTCTTTGACCAGCTGCCACGGATCCACAGGCGCATTTTCGCCGGGCAAAATGGGTTGTCCCCACACCACAGCGTTCAGATGCAATCCAGGCAGTCCGGCGGCCTGCACGCGGCGGCGAAATTCATCCAGCGCCATTCGCGTAGCCTGGACCGAACCAAAGCTCTCCAAAAGTCGGGTGAGCTCATAGATGGAAAAATAGGGCTTGTCGTCGATAAGCCAGTAGCCGGGCTGCAAAAAATAGTCGGCGATCAGATGCTGGACCATGGTCTCAAAAGTGGCGGGCGTGATCCTTCCGGGATAGAGCAACGGGGCGGTGGTCCCTTTGCGATGGGGCATAATATCGACCCAGTCATGATTCGCCCACATCAGGGCGAATTTCATTCGCCGGCGATTGCCGGCCTGCAGGAAACCCTGGTTCAGGCAACGGTCTAGAAACGGGCCGTCGTCGTAATAATACCAGTCGAAAATAAACACATCGATGTTGTGATCAGCGGCGGCGCCGATTTTGCGCGCCATGGCCTGCGGATCGGATTCATCCTCATATCCCCAGAGCGGCACGTTGGGCTGCTGATGCCCTGGAAAGCGCGGGACAGCCTTGCGAACCAGATCCCATTCGCTCCATCCCGCGCCCTTGTGTTTTTCGTTGCGCGGATCTCCGGGGTGATAATTGGGAAAATAGTAGCAGGCGATGGTGAAGCGGTTTGGATCAGGCGCCGGCGGTTTCCGCCGGTCGCTGCAGCAGAACGCCTGGCACAAAGCCAGCAGGGCCAAGAGGTATAAGACGGATTTCACGATACTCCCTATCGTTTATTGTATCTCCTGGGAACGAGCGGATCGCGAGGAGATGAACGTCCAACCGCGGAATCCGCGTCTAGGTGTGGAGAGATGGTCTGCGATGGGCGGAATGATCGGGTTAAGAATCTGCGTCACGATCGCCGGCCATCCGGCGGTATCGCATCAACGCTTCGATGTAATAGTAATCGGCATAGGTCAGCGGAACATCCACCTCGCTGTTGCGCGGTTTATGGCCCACGCCGTGCATGAGGAGAAAATGGCCGTTCTCGCCCGGTTTCGCAAAATAGCGCGGTGTGGACAGGCTGCGAATCTGTTTTTCTGCGAAACGGTGATAGCGCGCACGCTGATCCCGGTCGCTGAACGAACCCAGCTCAAGCAAGGCGGATGCCATGATGGCGGCGGCGGACGCATCACGTTCTGCGTTGGGAATGCCCGGGGCATTGAAATCCCAGTAGGGAATGCCGTCCATCGGCATCGCAGGATGAGAGATGAGAAAATCAGCGATCTTGTACGCCTGGTCGAGATAGCGTGACAGGCCGGTTTCTCGGTACAGCATGGTGAACCCGTACAGTCCCCAGGCCTGACCGCGCGCCCAGGTCGATTCGTCGAAAGCGCCCTGCGCCGTGTTTTTCACCTGTACGCGGCCGGTCAGCGTGTCATAAGAGACCACATGATAGGTGCTGTAATCAGGACGAAAGTGTTCGGCCATGGTGCGGTCTGCATGACGGATGCACACCGAGGCAAAAGTGGAATCGCCGGTTTGCTTGAACGCCCACATAAGCAATTCAAGGTTCATCATGTTGTCGATGATCACCGGGTATTGCCACTTTTCATTTTTTTGCCACGATTGGATGCAGCCGATGAGAGGATTAAAGCGGGAGATCAGAGAGCGTGCGCCGGTCAACAGCACATCCCGGTAACGGGCTTCGTTCAAGAGCCGGTAGCCGTTGCCGAAACTGCAGTAAAGCATGAAACCGAGATCATGGGTGGAGGTGTTATATTGTTCCTTTTCCACTTTGCCGGTGAACCGCCGGGCCATTTCTAAACGCAGGGCGTTGTGGTCATATTCATAGAGCTGCCACAAGGACCCGGGGATGAAACCGCTTGTCCACCAGCGCGGTGGTGCAAAGACCAGTTTCCCGTCAGGGGTCACTGTGCGAGGCAGATTGACGCTGTCGACCGTCGCAGCGGCTAAAGCCTCGTACTGCCTGGCGCTCAGAGTCAACTGCCGGTCGACCAGTTGAAGCATGGAGTCCCTGTAGCCGGTGCAGCTGATCAGCCAAAGGAGCAGCAATCCCCCACAGACTTTGGATTGGCGCATAAGAGGGCAGCCTCACTCTTGGTTGCAAAACCGATCAAAAACGGGTTGTCATCAGCAGCGAGCGATGGGTTTCATAAATCTCCTGCCATCGGTCCGTTTCCTGCGGCATAAACGTTTTAACCTTAAACGATCGTGCGATCAGATCACGGCCCTGTTGCAACGATCCGATCACTTTTTTGGCCATAGCTTGCACGATGACATTGCCCAACGCCGTGGCTTCCACCGGCCCGGCCACCACCGGCAGCCCGGTGGCGTTGGCGGTGAATTGGTTCAGCAGATCGTTCTGCGAGCCGCCGCCCACGATGTGCAGCGCGTCCAGCTGAATGCCGCGCATTTTTTCAATCTGCTCAAGGACAAACCGATATTTCAGCGCCAGGCCTTCAAAAATCATGCGGACTATTTGGCCCTGGTCCTGGGGCGCAGGCTGGCCGCTGTCGCTGCAGAAAGACAGAATGGCTTGTGGCATGTCCGCGGGATTGAGAAAGCGGGCGTCGTCGGGATTGATCACTGCAAGGAACGGTTTAGCCGCCTGGGCCATGGCGATCAGGCGATCATAGCTCAGCTTTTCGCCCTCTCTTTCCCATCGCGCCCGGCACTGTTCGAACAACCACATGCCCATGACGTTGCGCAAAAAGCGGATGGTGCTCTGCACTCCCCCTTCATTGGTAAAACCTGCGGCATAAGAGTGCTCGTCGATGATCGGCTCATCATTCTCCACCCCGATCAGGGACCAGGTGCCGGAACTGAGATAGCCCCAGTGGCCGGCCTTGGCCGGTACCGCAGCGACCGCGCTGGCGGTATCATGTCCGGCAGTGGCAATGACATCCACGGCCGGCAGATCGGTCTCCGCCTGAACTTCCGCTGTCAAAGTGCCGATGGGCGTGCCCGGTTCGATGATCGGCAGAAACAGATGCTCTGGAATGGATAGCTTTTTCAGCAGCAGGGATTCCCAATTTCGTGTCCGGGCGTTGAGCAGCTGCGAGGTTGAGGCGATGGAATACTCACAGGTCATTTCACCGGTCATCAGATAATTGAACAGGTCCGGCATGAACAACAGCCGGTCCGCCGCCTCCAGCAGGGGATGGCGCTCCTGCACCATGCTCAGCAGCTGATAGATGGTGTTGAAACTCATGAATTGAATGCCGGTCCGGCGATAGATCTCCTCCTGCGGCAGCAGGTTGAACGCAGCTTCCATCATGCCTTCGGTGCGGCTGTCGCGATAGGTGACCGGATTGCCCAACAGCGTGTGATTCCTGGCAACCAGACCGAAATCGACGCCCCAGGTGTCCACGCCGATGGCCTGAAGATCGTGATGACCGGCCCGGCCGGCGGCGGCCAATCCTTTTTTCAATTCATTGAAAAGAAACGCCAGGTCCCAATAGGTGTGGTTCAGCATTCTGATCTGCGGATTGCCGAAACGATGCAGTTCTTGCAGGGTGATGGTATCATTCACCGTAGCTAGAATCGCCCGACCGCTGCTGGCGCCAAAATCCAACGCTAAAAATTTTGCATCAGCCATGCTCCATCCTCATCTCTTTCAGCAGGTCCCAGGTATACGGCGGCACCGCGTGTAACGGCCGATACGGCCGGCCTGTGGAAGACGGTGCGGCGGTGAGCCGCGCGTCGGCCGGTCACTTTAATTGATTCAACACGGCGCGGGTGACCTGCGCGATCATCGCCTCCTTGTCAGGGGACAAGGCCGTGCCGGCGGCCTGCACCGTCCCGGCGCCGGCGGACGGAATCTGACAGGTGCCTTCGGTTTCGCAGGTTTTACACTCCCCGGCGGTTGTGATGCCGAAGCGTTTGCGCAGCTCGTAGAGCTTTTCCACCTGCTGCGTATTGAGCACATGCACGCTGCCCACCTGCATGGCCACAAACGCGATATGGGCGAAATGCTCCAAGGTCTCCATCTTGTGGTAGGCGTTGAACAGATCTTTGCCGATGGTCAGGGCGCCGTGGTTGGCCAACAGGAAGGCGTCGTGATTCTTGACGTACGGCAGGACCGGTTCGAAAAATTCAGCGGTCCCCGGCGTACCATAGGCGATCAACGGAATGCTGCCCAGCGCCACCACCACCTCCGGCAGGACGCACTGGTCCAGCGGGATTCCCGCCACGGCAAAGCCGGTGGCATGAATCGGATGCGCATGACAGACGCTGTTCACGTCCGGCCGCTCTTTGTACATCCGCAGATGCATAAAGACTTCGGAGGAAGGCTTTTTGCCGCCGGATAAAACGTTGCCGTCATAATCGACGAGGATGATATCCTCGACTTTCATAAAGCCTTTGCTCACCCCGGTGGGAGTGATCAGCACACGTTTTTCATCCACCCGCACGCTGATGTTGCCGTCATTGGAAGCCACATAGCCGCGGTCGTAGACGCGCCGGCCGACTTCAACGATATCTCTTTTTAAGGCATGGATCGAATTCTGCACGACATCGCCTCCGCGCTATTTATCGGACTTGCCAGGCAGCAACATCTCTACATCCTGATGAGGTCTCGGGATGACGTGAACGGAGATCAACTCGCCCACTTTTTCCGCTGCCGCTGCGCCCGCATCCGTGGCCGCTTTGACCGCGCCCACATCGCCGCGCACCAGCACGGTGACTAAACCGCCGCCGATCGCCACTTTGCCGATCATCTTGACATTGGCCGCTTTCACCATCGCATCAGCCGCCTCGACGGCGCCGACGAATCCTTTTGTTTCGATCATGCCCAACGCTTCTTGTGCCATGGTACAACTCCTTTCACACGGTTAATGATTTTGCTGTTTAAGATCGAACTGCCGTAAATATCGAGTATTCTTTTTTCATGGTTCCCGGACGATAGCCTGCCTGGTCTCCGCTTCCATTCCGATGCGGCGGCAAGGCTTTGCACCCCTGCGGTGGAAAAAGACCCGTACGGTCCAGTTTTCCCTGAGATCGTGGCAAAGAGGCGGAAGAACTATTTGTTTCCATCTTTGATTAAAATGCCATAACTATTTTCCGCGGTCATGCCCGCTGCATTGGCCTCGTCCGTATCGATGTGCATATACAGGTTGAGCTTTTCCCCAACCCGGATGGCCACATTGTTTAACGTCACGCTCATCTCGCCCACTGTGCGGATGCTCACCTGATCGCCATGACGGACGCCGAACTTTTGCGCGATCTCTGGATTCATGTGGATGTGCCGCATGGCGCGAATGGCCCCTTCTTCCAGATACAGGGCGCCCTTGGGACCGACGAGGGTGAACGGCGCCGAGCCCTGCGTATTGCCCGACATGCGATGCGGCAGTTTCATGCCCAGATAGATGCCATCTGAATACGCCAGCTCCAGTTGGGTCGCTTTGCGGATATCACCCAGAATGCGTACTTTTTCAAACACCCTGCGGTTGGGACCGACTACGGTAACGGTCTCATTGGCGGCAAACTCGCCGGGCTGCGGCAAATCTTTCAGTTTGGTCAACCGCGCACCGGCGCCGAACAGCTTCTCCAGATGTTCCTGAGTGATGTGCAGGTGACGGGCGGAAATGCCGATGGGGATGCGCATCGGGTCTTGCTCCTGCAGCACCGAGTCGATCACCTCACGGACGATCTTTTCAACCTGTTTGGCCAGTTCGTCCTGTTGTAAAGCCATATGCAAGACCTTCCCGATTGGTTAAATGTAGTTTTGATAAAGTTGTTGAGCCGGAGCAGGGATAACGACCTTATTCACCAGCAATCCCTTTTCCGCCACCACCGCTGCGCCGGCTTCCACCGCGGCCCGAACCGCAGAGACCTGCCCGGTCAGCGTTACGAAAGCCTTGCCGCCCAGCGCCATGGCCAGGCGGATTTCCAGCAGAGTCACGTCCGCCGCCTTGGCTGCGGCGTCAGCCGCCTCCAGCAGAGAGGCCACGGAAAAGGACTCGATCACGCCTAGACTGCCGGACTGCGCTCCTTCATGGGAGCCGGCCAAAGCCGGCAACACCGAAGGATGCACGTTGGCGATCACCATGGAATCGATCACCGCCTCAGGCCATTGTTGTTGTCCCGCGGCAATGCTCGCCTGCACCGCTGCCACCGAGCCATTGACGATGACCATGTACTTACCGGAACAGATGGTCCGGTTGAGCACCAGTTCCACATCCGCGGTTTTTAGCAGCGTGTCGCAGATGGAAAATCCTGCGGCGATGCTGTTCAGCTCAATCAATCCCAAGCTTGTCATAGCTATTTATTTTCCAGGTTAAACGATTCGGCAAAGAACCCGAATCGTCCGTTGTCATTTTGTCCGAATGGTCACCATTTCGGCCGTCACCTCGGCGATCACTCCGGAGATGCTTGCATGAATGGCCGCGGCCAGTTTGCCCTCTGGAATACGGCCGATGAGTTGGGCTCTTTCCACTTTTTCCCCGACCTTGACCACCGCTTCCGCAGCCACGCCCACATGCTGTTTCAAAGGAATGCGCACCTGTTCCGGATGAGGAGACGTTTCGACAAATTCCGCATGAGCATCATAATCCGTCACCCCGAGCCGACGCATGAGCTGTTTGACTGGAACGCGCCGGCTGTCCTTGATGCTATGCGCGCTCACCTGCTTGGCGCCCTGCCACTTGCCCTGTCCCTTGGCGCGCAGGTCGGTCATGCCGCGTAAACAGGCTTCACGCGGATACAATCCCTCCGGACACGCATACAGGGTACAGAGGCTGCACTGGCAGCACAGCAGCGCATGTTTATTCCACAACTCGGTCCCCATGGCCGTAAAGCCAAGACTGCGCATGACCAGATGCGGTTGCACATCATAGCCCAAGAGATAGCGCGGGCATAGCTCTGTGCAATAGCTGCATTGGTCGCAGGCGGAGTGGCCGATGCGATCCATGACTTTGGGCGGCGTGGTGTAACGCTGGATCAATCGATGATCCTCGGGCAGCACGATCAATCCGCCGGTGGTTTTGGTCACCGGCTGTGAATCATCCGGCAGCAGACGGCCCATCATCAAACCGCTTTCCATGATGCGGTAGCCGGACAGGGCCGGGCCGCCGGCCAGAGCCAGCACATCGCGAACCTGCATACCCAGGGGCACTCGCGTGGTCATGGGCTGCTTTACCGCGCCGGTGATGGTGAGAAAAGTATCGGTGACCGGAATGCCCTGAGCCGCCTGGTAAATATTGAACAGGGTTTCAACATTGTTCACCACCGCGCCGATCTCCAGCGGCAATCCTTGCGCAGGGATCAACCGGCCGGTAATGCCATAGACCAGTTCATACTCGTCGCCGGCCGGATAATAGTCGCCGAATTCATGGATGGAGATCGGGCTGGATCCGATGGCGGTTTTGAGGGCCTGGATGGCGCACTGATTTTTGGACTTGATGCCAAAGACCCGCTTGTCGGCGTGAACGCAGTCAGCCGCCCATTGCAGGCCCTGAACGATCTCCCGGGAAAAACGGCACATCAGCTCGCGATCCTTGTGCATTAATGGTTCGCATTCTGCACCGTTGACCAGGTAGTATTCAACCTGAGCCTGCAGTTTGACATGAGTCGGGAAACCGGCGCCGCCGGCGCCGACCACCCCTGCCTGTTTTACTTGATCCAAAAGCACGCGTTTTCCTGCCTATTACAATCAGTCTTGCAGTCCGATATCGGGTTGGAAAAGAATATGGTCAAGCTGGCTGAGAAACCGCCAGCCATGCGGCGATCATATCAGTGAGATATTTTGCGCCCACAGAACGCCGATTGATTAATAGCACGTTACTCTGCAGCGGCGCCGGGCGCAGTCTAACGTTCGCCGAACTCCAGCCGGTCACCGGCCGAATGCGATCCTGCTGCTGCAGAAGCGACAGAAAACCGGACGCCGCGTCATCCAGGATGATGCCCGCCTGATAACGGCCCGACTGCACTCCGGCTGCCATGACCGCGGCCGCCTCCATCGCCTTGACCTCGTCGGTCTTCATTCGCTCCACCGTATAGGGAAGCCCGGTGAATGCCTGTTGAATGGCTTGCCATTGAAAGCGGTATAGCACAGGGGCAAGAAGCGCCACCACGCCCGACGGCGCGAGAGTGTGAGCGTCCACAACCATGGACGAGGGTTGGCGCTGCACGGAGATATGCCATTCTTTCAGCAGATCTCTGGCTGCCGAGGTGATCAGGGCGTTGTCAGTGATATACAATGTCTGAATAGAGCGGCCGGCCAACGGCTGCACGATCTGCAGAGAGAGCAGCCGGTTGGGCAGAAACAGGACTTGGCCGGAGGGGTTGGAATCAATCGCCTTGGCTTCGAACAGGCCCGACCCTTGCCCGCGCAATCTGGCCAGAACCTCCCGAGTAATCAGCTGCACCAGTCTCTCTTTTTCTTCAGCCGACAGTACCAGGCTCATGAAGGTTCTCCCGCAGGAGAGACCGGCGAATAATCGATCCGGTCGACGATGGCGGTGACGATGCTGCGCAATGGCGGTCGTTTTGTCAGGCCCAGAAGCTCCATGGCCGCGCGGCCCTCAGAGGCCACCAACACCGTATCGCCGACGCCGCAGCCGACCGTATCCACAGCCACCATGAGCAAAGATTTCGTCTGTCCATCAGGCGAAATCGGTTTGACCAACATGATTTTTCGGTTCTGATAGCTGTCATGTTTGATGGTGGCTACCAGGCTGCCGATGACTCGCGCCAGGATCATAATGAAGGGGTATCCAATCTGTCGACCAGGCCGACGATGCTGACATCGCTGGGTATTTGCCGATCCGGCAG
The DNA here is from genome assembly GCA_036788095.1 of bacterium. Taxonomy (GTDB): domain Bacteria; phylum Zhuqueibacterota; class Zhuqueibacteria; order Residuimicrobiales; family Residuimicrobiaceae; genus Anaerohabitans. The sequence goes on from DAIQOA010000045.1 coordinate 19,272, forward strand.
TGGAAAGGTGGCTTCCGCGCCGCTGACCCAATAGACCAGATCGTTTTCCTTAGAGTTGAGAATATCCGCGGCGATGAGAGGCGAACCCATCTTTTCCAGCTTTTCGTTGACCGGTTGAATGACCGACAACTGCACGCCGGTCAGTTTAGATTCTTTGACGGTCGCCCACACACGACCGATAACAAGCGCCAGTTTCATAAGCGGCCTTGTTTTTCTTTTTTAAACACCGTTCGGCCATTCCATTCAATGGCGTCCACTACAGCGATGATGCTGGCGTCTGTAGGCACAGCGGCCAGATCCGACGACTGCCGCGCCGAGGAGCCACGCACCAGCAAAACCATTTCACCCTCGCCGGCGCCTACGGTATCCACCGCCACGACGAAGGTGTTGGTCGGCTTAGCATCAGGACCGGCGATGTTGAGGATCAGCAACTTGCGGCCTTTGAGCTTTTCGGCTTTGACCGTGGCAACCACGGATCCCTGGACAACGGCTAGTTCCATTATACCAATCCCTCGCGATTCGACATGACGGCGCAACGGCCAAGGCCGCGGCTAATTACGTTTCGACAATACCTCTCGCTCATACCGGCGCACCTGATCCATCCACCCCATGCCGATGACGAGATCCTGTTCGGCCAGATAATAGTCCCAGACGCTGCCCATGGGCAGCGTTTTAATCTCTTCCTGCAAGGCCAGACGGCCGGAGAAATCACCCTGGTTTTCCAGCTTGCGCAGCAGCGCGATGGGCTCCAGCAGCGCCAGGAGCAGCGCTTTGATCATGCTGCGAGTGCCGATGACCCAAGCGCAAACCCGATTGACGCTCGCGTCAAAATAGTCCAGACCGATATGCACGCGGCGCGTATATTTACCGCGAACGATCTCCTGGGCGATGGCCTGCAGTTCATCGTTGACAATGACGATATGATCGCTGTCCCACCGCACGCCGCGGCTGACATGGAGAAGCACTTCGTCCAAAAAGGTCAATACCGAGGAGAGTTTATCAGAGATGACTTCGGTGGGATGAAAATGGCCTGCATCCAGCGTGAGCAAAAGCCGGTTCTGCACGGCATAGCCCATGTAAAACTCGTGAGAGCCGACAACATAGCTTTCCGATGCGATGCCGAACAGCTTGGACTCCACCGCATCCAGATTGTGACGTGGGTCCAGTTTCTCGGCAAAAATTTCATCAAGTGATTCTTTGAGAATGTCGCGCGGTGTTTTACGATCTGCCGGCGCGTCTTTGCATCCATCCGGAATCCACAGATTAGTGACCGCCGGTGAACCCAAGGCTTTGCCGAAATAAGCGCCAATTTTGCGGCTGACGATGCCATGGCGAATCCAGAACTGGCGAATCTCTTTGTCGCGATGGGCCAGGGTGAACCCGCTGTCCGCTTTGGGATGAGCGAAAAAAGTCGGATTGAAATCCAGTTTTAAATTCTGCTCCTTGGCCCAAGCGACCCAGTTTTTAAAATGCTCGGGGCCGATCTCATCGCGTTCAATCCGTTTACCGCTGGTCTCCGCATAGATCGCATGCAGGCTGAATCGATGATTGCCCGGGATCAGGCTTTTCGCCATCTCGAAATCCTTGCGCAGTTCGTCCGCGGTACGCGCGCGGCCGGGATAATTGCCGGTGGCCTGAATGCCGCCGCCGAACTGGGAATCGGCCTTTTCGAATCCAACGACGTCATCCCCCTGCCAGCACTGGATCGAGATCGGAATCTGTCTCAGCAGTTCGAGAGCCTTATCCGTATCGACCCCTAATTCAGCATAGCGCTCACGCGCCTGTTGATAGGATTTCACCACACTGGTGTTCCGGGTCATAGTGTACCCCTTTACGTATTAAATTTAATATAATTAGAAACACAATCGCCGTAAATTGCACACGTGAGTAATTTAATCAAAAGCCAGTATTTAATCAAGGTATTTTTGCTGATCGCATCACCTATCCGGCTATCCGGCAACCTCATCTGAACAGAGCATCAATCAATCTGCCATCAGCTTCGTAGCCGGCGTTTTTTTACTCATCCACCCTTTTTATCGACAAACCGCGTTCGTCGTCAGCGGGTGTTTTGCACCAGTTCCCATTCTTCGAAAATAGCCCGAGCCACCTCAGGGTTGGCCCCGGCGCCGAGCTCGAATTGTACGATGAGGCCGCCGCTGGGATCATAAAGATGAGAGGCCACGCGGCGCACCGCCTCCCGCCCCTTTTCTGGATCCGGAGAGGGCAGAACATGCTGGCGATCGATCTCACCCCAAAATGTGATATGGCCGCGTGCGGTCTGCTGCAGATAGTCCAGGTCCATGCAGAACAACTGGGAATTGATGGCATCAACGCCGATGCGGATCAAATCAGGATATATTTCCTGAATATAACCGTCCGAGTGCATAAAAGCCTTTTTACCGTGCGCTTTGGCCAGATCGCAATAGTCCCGGTAGAGCGGTTGAAACAGTTCACGCCAGAGTCGGGGCGGAATGAGCAATTGATTCTGACTGCCCCAATCATCCATAAAGCGGATGCCGTCCACCTGTGTTTGCATCCAGAACTCGATCTCGCGCAGATAAAACTCGTGAATGCGGCGCAAAAGATCGAGACACCCGCTCTCCGGCGTCATGATATCGATACAGGTGTTTTCACTGCCGCGGATGAATTGATAGCGCTCCCATGGCCTGGGACACATGGCGGCGAGGACGAACCGGTCGCTCTGCTCGCAAAAGCGGTCCACGGTCTGCACAGCCCGCTCAGCCTCCCGGGCGACGGGAAGCAGTTCATAGGGCGGTTGAACCGAACGCCAGTCCGCGATATCAGCCAGCATTGGCGTGCGCACCTCACCGATCAGACCGTCCTGAATATTGGTGAACACGCATCCCCACTCGTCAGTAAAGCTCCCCTGACGATACTCATCCCCCTGCAGGCGGTTCGACGGTTGATACACCTTGGGGGCGTCAACGATGTCGTTGGGATACTGCTTTTGCAGGCTGGCCACTTGTTCCGGATAGTGCCGTTGCGCCCAGGGCAGCAGCCACAGGTCGCGCGGCAGTCGTTCCGGGTGATTGAATTCCAAACACCTGACAACCAATTCACGGGGTGTTGAAGCCATGTCTGTCCATCCTTCTCCAATGATTATCGAACTGCGCAATATAGCAGCATTTTCGCTTAATATCAAATCTTTTCTAGTGGTAATAAGGCTTCGACAAGCAACTGTTGTGGAAAAATCGCTTGGAATTGAGTCATCGATTGTGTAAAATTTAAGGATTTAATTAACTAGTACTCCTACCTGCTGTTTTGTGTAGAACGGAGCCGACCGATATCGGCAAGTCTTTATCATCTCAAGAGGTTTCATGAACGATCCTGTCTCTCCATTATCAGATACAACGGTAGAACAGCTGGCGCCGGCCTTGCAGGCGGCGGTGACGCGCGCCGGTTGGAGCACCTTGATGCCGGTGCAGGCAAGGGCCATCCCCTACCTATTGGCGCAGCGCAACATGATGATCCAGGCCCGAACCGGCAGCGGTAAGACCGGCGCTTTTCTTTTGCCCATGCTGGAGCGGCTGGACCCAGCCAAGAATCACTGTCAGGCCCTTATCCTGGCGCCCACCCGGGAACTGGCCCGGCAGGTTGCCCAGGAGGGCGAAAAACTGTTCGCCGGCACCGGGCTGCGAGTGGTGGCGGTGTACGGCGGCACAGGGTATGCCGCTCAACGCGACGCCTTCCGCCAGGGCGCCCACGTCATCGTTGGTACGCCCGGACGCGTGCTCGATCATCTGATGCACGGCGCCCTGTCCCTGAACCATCTGCAGATGCTGATCTTTGACGAAGCCGACCGCATGCTCTCCATGGGCTTTTATCCGGACATGAGAAAGCTGCAGCGGTATCTGCCCGATCGGCCGCTGCACGGCTGCATGTTCTCCGCCACGTTTCCCACTCACGTATTGAACACCGCGCGTGAATTCCTGCATGAACCGGAATTCCTGTCGCTGAGTCAGGACCACGTCCACGTGACCGATACCGAACATGTCTATTATATCGTCTCCGGAATGGACAAAGACCGCAGCCTGATCCGCATCATCGAGATCGAGAATCCCGCTTCCGCCATCATCTTTTGCAACACCAAAGTGCAGGTGCACTATGTCTCCATCGTACTGCAGCAATTCGGTTATAACGCCGATGAATTGACGTCGGACCTGAGCCAGAACGTGCGTGAAAAAGTGCTGGACCGCGTACGCAAGGGCACGCTGCGCTTTCTAGTGGCCACGGATGTTGCGGCCCGGGGCATCGATCTGCCGGCGCTCTCCCATGTAATTCAGTACGAACCGCCCGAAGATTTTGAAGCCTATATCCATCGTGCCGGCCGCACCAGTCGGGCCGGAGCCTCCGGCGTGGCCATCTCTCTGGTCTCCCAGTTGGAACTGTTTATGCTCAACCGCATCGCCAATCGCTATGAGATCGAACTTATCGAACGGCCGCTGCCGACCGATGCGGATGTGGAAGCAGTGGTTTCGGAAAGAGTCATCGCGCTGCTCGAAGCGCAGCTGCGCGATCGCGACCGGGCGGTGACGGAGCGCAGCCGCCGGTTCATCCCCTTGAGCCGCAGCCTGGCGGAGAATGAAGAGGAATCTGCCATCATCGCCATGTTGCTGGACGAGTATTATCAGCAAATGCTGCATGCGCCGGTTCCAGTGCCTGAGGAGCCCGGTCAGGAGACTCAAGAAAAGAAGCCACCGGCTGAGCGCAAGCGCAAAAGCCGGGGCGGTCGCAGAAGATCATAAAGTTCAACATACAGCCACCCATCCCCTTCACATACGGCTAGTACGCCGGGAAAGAGAGGAGCCATGAACCGGTGCAAAGGATCCATCCTGTTCCTGTTTGCCATGTCCATGCTAATCAGCTGTCAGCGTGAACCCGTCAGTGATCGCTGCGCGACGGTCTTTACCGCTTTTCAGACCCCCCCGGCAGAGATGCGCAGCGCGCCGCTGTGGGTTTGGAACACGCGAGTCTCGAAAAGCGACATCGACGATCAGCTGGTTGACTTTCGCGATCATGGTCTGGGCGGCGTTTTTATCCATCCGCGGCCCGGGCTGATCACACCATATCTCTCGCAGGAATGGCTGGATCTATGCACCTACACCGTTGCCAAGGGAAAAGAATTGGGCATGAAGGTGTGGATCTATGATGAAAACTCGTATCCCTCCGGTTTTGCCGGAGGCCATGTTCCGGCGGAGATGCCCGGCTCCCTGGTAAAAAGCCTGCAAATGACCAACCTGAAAAAGCTGCCCGACCGTTTGGAACAAAAACCGGTGCTGGTGCTGGCAGCCAACGCCAACGGCTTTGAGGACATCACCGATCGATGGGAGCAGCAGGATTTCGGACAAGGCGATTTTTATCTGTTCAACTTTAAGGAACGAAATCCCAGCCCCTGGTACGGCGGATTCAACTATGTGGACATCATGCAGCGTGAGGTGACAGAGAAATTCATCTCAACCACCATGGAACCCTATCGGGCTGCGTTCGGCGAAGCCTTTGGCAACACCGTGCCCGGCGTTTTTCAGGATGAAGCGCATATCGCGCCGCCGGGCGACAACACCTGTGTGCAGTTCACTCCTAAATTGTTTGAGGCGTTTGCCGCACGTTGGGGCTACGACCTTCGTCTGCATCTGCCCTCCCTCTTCAAAGACACCGGCGATTGGCGCCAAGTGCGGCATAATTACTACGCCACCCTGCTGGAGCTCTTTATCGACAATTGGGCCAAACCCTACGCCGCGTATTGCGAAAAAAACAACTTGTGGTTTACAGGCCACTACTGGGAGCATTGCTGGCCGGCCCCGGATCATGGACCGGACAACATGGCGCTTTCGTCCTATTCACATATGCCGGGCATCGATATTCTCATGAACCAATATCGGACCGACCCGGATGCTCAGTTCGGCAACCACCGCGCCGTCAAAGAGATTCGCAGCGCCGCGAATCAGATGGGCTATAAACGCACCATGTCCGAAACCTACGGCGCCGCAGGCTGGGACCTCACTTTCTTTGACCAGAAACGCATCGGCGACTGGGAGTATGCCCTCGGCGTTAATTTTCTCAACCAACACCTCTCCTACATGACCATCATGGGAGCGAGAAAACGAGACCATCCGCAGTCGTTCTCCTACCATGAACCCTGGTGGCCTGCCTACAAAGTGCTGGCGGATTATTTCGGCCGCTTGTCCGTGGCCATGAGCAGCGGCAGACAGGAAAACCGCATTCTGGTGCTGGAACCGACCACCACCGCCTGGATGCACTACGCCCGCACCAAGGATCATCCCTGGATGGACTCCCTGGGCGTCTGTTTTCAAAATTTCGTCAATGAGCTGGAAAAACGGCAGATCGAGTATGACCTGGGCTGTGAAGAGATCATGCGCCGCACTGCCAGCACAGACGGTAATCGTCTGCGCGTGGGCGAATGCGTCTATGATCTAGTCATTCTGCCGCCGATGACGGAAAATATGGACAGTTCTACGGTGGACATGCTGGTCCAGTATGCGAGTCAAAAGGGCCGCGTGCTCTCGTTCAGCGATCCGGGCTATATCGACGGCCGCGCCAGCGAACGAATTGCACAGTGCAGCAAAGAGCACCCCTCCACCTGGATGCATGCAAAGGACAACAACGGCTTGGATCTTGTCGCAGATCTGCAGCCGCCGGCGCTCCGATTCCTCGACCTCGTCCATCCTGAGACCCTGTTTCATCATCGCCGGGTTTTAAACGATGCCGAGCTTTTGCTCCTGGTCAATAGCTCGGATTCAGTCACCGCGTCTGGAAAAATCAGCCTGGCCAAGACCGGCGTAGAAGAATGGGATCTTTTTACCGGAACAGCCAAACCGTATCCGGTCGCCCGCGTAGGCAAAGCCCAAGAGGTTCGTTTTGCCTTGCCTCCAGCCGGAAGTCTGCTGTTGTGTCTGCGGTCCGGCGTATCGAACGTCGAAGAATCGCCCGTGGGCCAGCTATCGGTCATCCCTCCGGTAGACCCGCTGACCATTCGCCGCGAAACTCTGAACGCTCTGACCATCGACTATTGCGATCTCGCCATCAAGGGCAAGCGGGAAAAAGATCTCTATTTTTATGATGCCCAGCGCAAAACATTTGAAGCAAACGGTCTCAAACGCAATCCCTGGGACAGCGCCGTGCAATTTAAAACCAACTTGCTCGACCTGGACACCTTTGGTCCGGGGTCAGGCTTTGAGGCGGACTTGCACTTTACTTTGACACCCGGCGTGGATGTCGACTCTATGCAACTGGTTGTGGAACGGCCGCATCTCTGGCAAGTGGCTGTCAACGACCGACCGGTGATCAGCAGCCAAGACGCCTGGTGGTTGGATAAAAACTTTGGCGTCTATGCGATAGGCGACTTGTGCACAATCGGGAGAAACAAGATCACCCTGCGCAGCGATCGCTTCACCATCCACACCGAACTGGAACCTGTATATCTACGCGGCAATTTTTCCCTTAAAGTAGAGGAAAAAGGGTTCGCCGTAATCCCCAATGCTGCGATGACTTTGGGGAGCTGGAAAGACCAGGGTGCGCCTTTTTACAGCGATGGCGTCGTTTACAGCCACTCTTATCAGATAACGCCCACAGCGAATACGCGCTACAAAGTCAGTCTGGGCAAATGGCAAGGGACATTCGCTCGGGTTCTGATCAACGGTGAACAGGCCGGCATCATCGCCTTCCAGCCCGCAGAGCTGGAGGTAAGCCGTCTGCTGCGATCAGGACGAAATCAGGTCGATGTGATCGTGTACGGCAGTTTGAAAAATCTGTTGGGACCTCACCACAATGAGGACAAACCGGGCGCAGCCTGGCCGCCCATGTTTCAACGAGGCGCAGCCAAAGGCTATCCGGCCGGCAGCGCATATCGTGTGCTGGACTACGGCCTGATGGAGGATTTCCGCCTGGTTCGCAGCGAATAATAGTGGAGCCGGCCGGCGATGATTAGAATGCGCAGACTTTCATCTCTCTGGTGCACGCTGATCCTGCTCGCCACTGTGCCTCGACCCGGCAACGGTGCCGAAGCACGTTCGCAACCTCGGTTCATCCATTTCACCAGCGACCAGGGTCTATCGCACAGCAAAGTCAACTGCATCACTCAGGATGCGCATGGTTTTTTGTGGATAGGCACCAACGAAGGTCTGTGCCGGTATGATGGCATCAACTTTGTTCCATTTCGCTGGAAACCGGTGGATCCGCAGGGGATATCAGCGCCCCTGGTGCGCGCCCTGCATGGCGATCGCCAGGGGCGGCTATGGATCGGCACCGAAAGCGGCGGCTTGGATTGTCTGCACACCACCACGATGCGAATGGAGCACGTGGCCGCGGATTCTGCTGAATCCGCGGCGCAGCAGACCGGGTACGACGTCAATGGCATCATCGAGGATCAGTCCGGCGATCTGTGGTTAGCAACCAACCGCGGACTGGGCCACTTCAATCCGAAGCAAAAAAAATATTCCATCTACCTGCCTGCAGAACTGGCAACCTCCTCTGCGCGGTTGATCACAGTCAACGTGCTGCTTCAGGATCGCGATGGCATTCTCTGGCTGGGAACCCTGGCCTCCGGTCTATGGCGGTTTGATCCGAGAGTGAACCACTTCACCTGTTTCCGCCATGATCCGGCCAATCCGGCCAGCCTGGGCGACAACGACATCCGTTCTCTATATCAGGATTCTACTGGCCGCCTTTGGATCGGCACTAATCTGGGTGGCCTCAATTTGTTCCATCCGGCAGACAGCTCGTTCGAGCACATCGCCATCAATCCCAACAATCCCGAGAGCACCACCATTCGCGCT